>NZ_JAKUFP010000027.1:0-58588 GCF_022663495.1 Bacillus cereus group sp. BfR-BA-01383 | reverse complement strand
GCGTTTTCTGGTTATTCGTAGTTCTAGTCCAGAATAATTTTTCTCCTATTAAAGGACAGCAGGTACGACTGCTCGTCCTTTTTTACTTATACTGCGTACTTTCCTTTTTGGTAGCCTCGAACAACATTGCTCACGCTGCACCCCTTTTCCCATTCTGCAAACCTTTGTAACCAAGCTTCCCAACATTCTTTTTGTGTAGCTTCTTGCTGCTTTGCTACCTCACAAGTACACCCCTCAATCGTTACCATCCCAGGATAAATTTCTTTATGAACTACGCCAGTGTTACTGCATGTTATGCACATTTTCTTCACTCCTTTTCACGATAATCATCGCCTTCTACAGCGATTAAGTAATGTTTGCTCATTCCGAATAATCGACTCTTGGCTGCATAACCAATCTTTTCAGGTAATGTTTCATCATCTTCATTAGAGCTGTATAAAATCGGCAAATTATGACGATACCGATAATCTATGATTTGATAGTAGAGGTTCTCTTTCGCTTCTGACCATTTTGACTTCCCTAAGTCATCCCAGATGAGGACCTCTACCTGTTTTGCGTGATTTAACAATCGATTAAATTCTTTTTTTTCATCATTCATCATCTTGGCTGCAATCAGATCATCCATGAATGTTCCGTCTGAAATAAGCAATACACTATATCCTTGCTTCATGAGATACTTTGCTGCAGCTACTTGAAGATGTGTTTTACCAAGCCCGAAGCTATTGTGTTCTCTCTTCGCTTGCGCGCGCTTTGTTGGCTCTAGTTGTTTAATCCGAAGCTCTCCAAATGTCGCGATGAAACCCAGGCTATTTTGTTTTGTTTCCTTGATCTCTTTGAAGTTCTGCAAGTATTTTCCCATCGTGCTATACAAAAGCTTTTGTTCTTCTGTTTCTCGTTTGTATGAATCAAACCGAGCATCTGTAAATTCTTCTGGAATCATTGCATTTTTTAACCTGCGTTCTAATACTCGCTGTGCTTTACACTCGCAATCCTTTTGCATAGCCACTCGCATTCCATACTGATTCACTTCTTCGTAAAAAATCACTTCCGAATCATGACACTTTAAACATCTATACTCGTTTAATGAAGGTTGGCATGTTTCGCTCTCGACTTGCAATTTCTTCCTCATAATTTCTGCTCGTGCCATAACCTCTGCCAGTTCGTTTCCGATGTGTTGCATTATCTACACCACCTCTTTGGTTTTTATAATCCTCATCAAGCTTGATTACATCTGCCATTGTTTTCACGCTGCTTTTTTGCCAGTTGATCAAAATTTTTCGAATATACGCCCATCTTGGAGCATTTTCATCGATTGCTTTATCAACTGCTCTATTTACTAATTCACTACCAAACGAATCACAAAACTCCCCTAACTCCTGCTCTGCAATTACACTTAATGGAATGTTATTTTTCATTAGGTGTTCTAAGCTATTTTTAAGCTGTGGATCAATTAACAGATGATGGTTATCATCATCATCTATATTTGTAGTAATCTCTGTAGTAATCTTTGTATTTGTCCTTACTTCTAAGTTAGGAGGGTCGTTACTTTGAAGTAAGGAGGGTGGTGATTTTGAAGTAAGAAGGGTGTTTACTTCTAAGTAACCAGGATCTTCATTTACTTGTTGATACATGGTAGATATCTTCTTAATTTCTGATGCTACTGGCTCGACAAACATCACATTATTTAAAACTTTTCCATCTACATGGATAGTACGAAATTCAATATTTATAAGGATCATGTCTGTTAGTAAATCACACGCTCTCTTCACTTGTAACTTTGTAAAACCAAAAGTATCAGCTAACTGTTGATAATTCTTTTGTAATTTATCAGCCTTAAACTTTTTCTTATAAGTGACTTTCCCATTTATTTCATCACGTATAATTGTTGGTCTATACCAATAAACAATTTCACTTAAAACCATAATGGCTACAATATGTGGTTTCCCGTTACTAAAAGTAATGTAATTAAACCATTCATGATCTACCACATTTCCCTTTAGGTTCAAACCTCCAATTTCAGATACAGCATTACTCATGCCGTTTACCCCCTTGTGCAAATCGCGATGTAAGACTCATTTTCCTTAATGGCTTTCTCTATCCGATAACCTGGATAACCAGTTTGTATATAACGTGCAATCGACTGTTTCAATTCATCTTTTGATTGTGCTCTCTCCCACAACTTGCGAGAGAGCAGCACCTTCGACTTGTTATTCACCTTCAATCACAAATTCTGCTTGTCCGTCTCCTTCAGTTGACTGTTCCACTTCGATTGGATCAGCTTCAATGAATTCTGGTTCTTCCGTGATATCTTTACGAACCACATCGTCATGCTGCGCTTGTGACTGAACTTCAATACTGATTGGTAAGTACTTAAACATGTAACGAACCACTGTTTTCTTTGCCATTTCCTCATAATCTGTCTTCCACGGGCTATAGTTCGAATTAGCGGAAGCTGAACGACCTCGGCGCTTTTCAATTTCACTCTTCGGCATAAATTCCATTTGGTGCCCACCATCCTTGAAATGAGCTACTGCATACGCTCCAATAAACTCACCGCGATTACCGAATGATGGTTTGTGCTTCAGCTGAGGGTGTAAGCCTAATTCGTATTCGAACTCATCATTTTCATACACCGCATGTGCGTAAATACTTTGTATGTGGCCAGAACGTCTTGCTAAATCGATCATCCCTTTATATCCGATAATGAAAGTCGCTTCACTTTTATAAGGTAAGATATAGCAATGTCCTAGTAATCCAGGCTCAAGCCCTAATTGTACTGCTGACATCACAGCCCCCATCAACGACGGTACGCTGCATTCAAGTAATTTAGGATTTGTACGAATTGTTGTAAGAGCAATCCGACTCATACGGTCCATATCCATATGCTTTGGTAATACCTCAGCCATTTTAGGACCCATTTTCTTCATATATGCTTCTACTGTTTGTTCCGGAGTTGCTGGTACGCTCGCTTTACGATTTGCTAATTGATTTTTCACATCTTTGTTCGTTGCCATTGTTTATTTCCTCCCTTGTTTAACCGTGAATTTTCTTGATTTAGATTCTTTAGCATACTGCTCATATAAATCAGGGTGTTCCGCTTTAAATCGCTTGCTATCAAAACGTTTCGTGCTGTAAGTCTTCCAATAAATTTTGTAGTTCTCAGTTCCACCCGCTTCATTCATGCCGAGTTTTTCTTTAATTTCGTTTTCATACTCTGCCTTTTGTTCTTGCAGCACTTTGATTTCTCTATCAACTTGTTCTCGCGCTTCAATCAGAAGTTCTTCTTGTTTACCTAAACTTACAAAGCTATCTGCGATTGATTCTGGATATAAATGTTTAAGTAATTCTGTTGATGCATCCGAGCCATCAAACATCGGTGGCTCATTCTTCTCAACATTGTTGAACCAAAAGTCTTTTTCAATATCGATAAGGTACTGAATCAATTCCTCATCACGTTCGATTTTTTTATGAACAAACTTATTACCGCCAATCAGTACTGCAATCCACCATGCTTCATATCCTGTTACAGCCATATAATGTTGACACTGGAGAAGATAAGCCGCTGGTACTTCTTCACCTTCCCACTCTTTTTTTAAATATTCCGATGCTATTTTGCATTCAAGACCAATCTTCTCACCTACAATCAATCGGTCTACATTCGCGAGCATCCACGGATATTCAGGATGCTGTAAAATTGCGTTTCTGCGTTGCACCTTTAAATCCGTACGTTTTGCAAACTCATTCGCAACTACCTCTTCCAAAACGTTACCGAAATATGCCGCTTCACTTTGTATATCTTCTTTTTCAATCGCTTGTGTTTTTTCAAAAAATACTTGAACCGCTGATTTCCATTTATTTAAACCTGCGATAGCAGAAACATCTGAACCACCAATACCTTGTGTACGTGCTTGTAGCCACTGAGCGTGGTCCATGTTGAGTGTATTAACCAATACTTTTGCTTGCATGTTCTATTCACTCGCTTCCTGTGATATACTAGCTCTGACTTATTTTTCAAAGGGAACCCATTGCTGTGGGTTCTTTTTTATTCCCCTGCAACAAACCTCGTTGCGTGCCGCTCTAAAAACTTTTCAGCACAATCTTCACAAATTAAATTTCCTTCGAATTCGTAATACGTCATTCCAAAGTACATTTCACCTCCACAATCGCTGCAATAATGTTCGAAATCTTGTTGGCATGAATCGTGATGATTCCCTATTACGATTGGATTTTCCATAATTCAACTCACCTCCTCACAAAGGGTTATATAATGGGCACGTTCAACAACTGATGCATCAATTCCCTGGCTTCTTAACTGCTCAATGATTCCGAGAATGTTTTTACGATCCCTTTCACGTTCTATATCATGCTTTTCTTTCGCTCGATATAGTGCTGCAACTTCCCTTCTTGCTAGTCGCGCTTCTTTAATCCATGTACAAAATGCGATTGGATCATGTTGTTTTAACGCTTTGATTTGCATCGTTTCACAACACTTTAAGAACTCATCTAACACTTGTTTTTTTTGCATGTCTTTTGGTAGAACCGGTGCTGTAATGCTCATATTCTCTTCACCTTCCTTAATTGATTATTTTCTTGCTTTAACCGTTCGTTCTCGTTGATAAGTTTTTCAATAAAAGTACCTAATAGCGCTCCGCCACCTACGAATGACACGATAACCACCGCTACTATACAAAGACTGAATGTACTTTCAATCAACGTCATGGTCCTCCTTTTGCGCTTCCAAATCTTTTTGTAAGAAGAGTAACTTGCGCCCTTCTCGGATAACTGGAAACTGTGGATGCTTCGCTAATTCATACATTCTGCAAACTGCAATGTTGAGATAAGCAGCCGCTTCTTTTACTCGCATGACTTTGTTTGGTTGTGCTTGTTTCTGAAATTCAGCTAACGCTGCTCTAATCTCTTCTCTCACAACTTCACGAATAATTTCTTTTAACGATTCCTCTAAGTTCATACATACACCCCTACATCATTTTTGTATTTCCTGCTTGTTGTTCAATCCACTCATAAAATTTATGAGTAATGATCATCCACCGCTTCCCTTCTCTAAATGCTGGAAAGTCATCGTTTTTGACAATTTCGTACATTCTGTTCTTACCAACACCCAGAATCTCCATCGCTCCTTCTAAAGTAAGTAAAGGTTTTTGATTGTTTACTTGCGACTGTTGGCTTTGAAGAATTTCTATTAAAGGTTGGATTGCTTTTGTCACTGCTTGTTGTATTTGCTCCTCAATACTCATTTGCTTCCCTCATTCCCTTGAATATGTGTTTTTTCACAATCTAAATTTTGTATTAGTTCCAGTAACTCTTGAACCGCGTCTTCTTTCTTATAATTCGGATCGTTCTCTAATGCGTAGGTAATATCCATTAGTTTCATTTGAAGATGTATAACGCGATACAATTCTTGGATTTGATTCATAATATTAGCTCTCCTTTCGTAAATAAGTGTTACTTTACAAACTCGCTTTCCATTTCTTCTATAACGGATTCCGTTAGTTTATCGTCAAAAAAAATAGATATTGGTACATTTAAAGCGCCCGATATTTTCTTTAATCTTTCTACATCTAAACGAACATCTTTGTTTACAATATGTCTATATCCTTGAAGAGATAAACCAGTTTTATTTGCTATAAAAGTCTTAGTAACCCTTCTTGCCTTTCGAATCTTTTCTACATTTTCTATAACTAATATCTTAAACACCACCTTAAATAACGTTATCCGTTACATTTAATATACTAACGATTTCCGTTATATTCAATTTCTTTTTTTATTATTTTCTCAAATTCCGTTAGTCATGTATCGAAATCCGTTAATTTTAGTTAAAATTAATGTATTGGTGTGTTACTAACTAACTTATACAGTTATTCATATACAAAGCATAGAGAGGTGAACTATCTTGAAAAATGGAATTGGAGAAAGAATTCGCGAGGGAAGAAAACGAATAAATAAGACTCAAAAAGAATTAGCTATTCACATGAAAGTATCACCTCAAGTAATTTCCAACTGGGAAAGAGAGTACACATATCCTGACCCTGATGACATAGTTGTTTTATCAAACATTTTAGGTTGTTCAACACATTTTATAATTACTGGTGAGGAAGAAGCGATACCCACTTCTTCAACAAATGAAAAGCACTATGATTCCCTTAACGAAATTTCTAGGCATGTCAAACAACTTGGTATAAACGACATGGGATTCTTTGATATAGAAAAGTGGAAAAACCTCTCTCCAGAGGATGTGGAAATGATTAAACGTCATTTTGATATGGTTGTAGAATTAGCGGAAAAACGTAGAAAATAAAAAATATAAATGGAAGTTTTAATGAATTTTATACTAATCAATAAAAGCCCACTTCACGGGCTTTTATTTTTACAGTAAAATAAGAACAAACGTTCCTATTTTTAACAATGAGGTGAAATTCATGGACTGGTCGTATCACACTACCCTACTAGAAGATTGGATAACTACATTTTATCAACAGCTTGGAATTTTAAAGCCAAGTGACTTATGTATTGAAAAAATCGCTCAACACTGTAATATCATACTTTTAATAGAAGGCATTGACTCATACTACATAGCAAATAGTTATTTAAAAATGATTGTTATTGATTCACGCTTATCTAAAGAAAAACAAAAGGAAGTATTTTTCCATGAATTATGCCATATTTTACGCCACACTGGCATACAAGGGATTATGCCTACTGCTTTTCGCGAATTGCAAGAATGGGATGCAGTACGTTTTACCAAATATGCAGCTATCCCCTTCCATATGCTAAAATATATTAATCCTGCAAAGGATACTATGGTCGCTGATATGTCTGAAGTGTTTCAAGTTACTCCTGAATTATGTAAGCAGCGTCTTACACAAATTCAAAGGAAAATACAAATCAAGGAGTGTTTAGCATGAAAGGGCATATTCGAAAAAGAGGAACAAAGTGGTCAATAATCATTGATATCGGTCCTGATCCAGAGACAGGGAAACGAAGACAGAAATGGTTTTCTGGGTATAAAACAAAAAAAGAAGCACAAGCCGACATGGCTAAAAGAATCGTAGAAATAGAAGAAGGCTCATATATTGAGCCCACAAAAATGAGAGTACGTGAGTTTTTTCTTCAATACCTTGAAGCAAGAAAGATAAATCTTCGAGAAACCACGTACTACAACTATCGAAAACATATTAACAATCATATTATACCAAAGCTCGGAAACATTCCAATGCAAAAATTAAAAGGTGTAAATCTTGAAAAGTTCTACAGTGATTTATCAGAATCTATGAGACCTGTCACGGTTCGCAGTATTCATCAAATTGTACGAACAGCTTTAGCATATGCCGTACGTCATGAGATTGTAAAAAGGAATGTTGCTGACGTAATTAGCCCTCCTACTGCTGGTGCCGATGCAAAAACGGTAAATACATGGACAGAGGAAGAAGTTCTTCGCTTTTTAGAACACGCTAAAGAAAGCCGTTATTACATTGCTTATCTTCTCGCAATTACATGTGGAATGCGCAAAGGTGAAATTTTAGGACTTCAATGGAAGGATATTGATTTTGACAGACGGACCTTATCTGTTAATCGTTCCCTCTCGCATATTACCAAAGAGTTTCATGAACCTAAAACATCTTCAGGAAAGAGATTAATTGTTTTGCCTGAAATTACTCTGCTGGCTCTTCAAGAACATTTTCAAAAAATAATAGAAGAAAAAGAACGTTATGGCGATGGATATAATAATTATGATTTGGTTTGCCCAATCTATAATGGTAACCCATGCAATTTCAGAAGTTTGACACAGCTCTGGAAAAAGCTTATAAAGAAAAGTGGGGTTCCTGATATTCGATTCCACGATCTAAGACATACCCATGCAACCTTAATGTTGAAACAAGGTATCCATCCTAAGATTGTTAGTGAACGATTAGGACATAAAAGAGTAGGCATCACATTAGATACCTACTCACATGTCGTACCAGGCCTACAAGAAAAAGCGGTCGAAGATTTTGCAAACAATCTATTTCAAAAACACTAATGTTTGCAAAATGTTTGCAATTACGGATTTTGCATAAAAATACTAGCTTATCCGTGTGACATTGAGAGGAGTCAAAAACATGAGAGAAATCAAGTCTGACAAGGAATTCAAAGACATCATCGCAAGCGAGGAGCCAGTAGTTGTTAAGTTCTTTACTACATGGTGCCCAGATTGTGTGCGTATGGACAACTTTATTGGAGATGTAATGGAAGAGTTCAATAAATTTGAATGGTATTCTATTAATAAAGATGAGTTTCCAAGTATTGCTGAAGAATATCAAGTTATGGGGATCCCAAGCTTACTTGTTTATCAAAATGGCGAAAAGCTAGGCCACTTACATAGTGCTAACGCAAAAACTGAAGAGCAAGTTACTGAGTTTTTAGAAGCATACTAAAAACCGAAAAAACCTCTGATAATTTTTCAGAGGTTTTTTAATTTGTTTTCGAAATGTTCTTTGTATTCGTTTCTCTATGGCAATTGAACATAATAATACTTTTCTCCTCTCCTTATCCAAGAAATTATTTTTATCATTCCTTTTATATAAGTCCCACAAAGAATTGCAAACGATCATTTTGTGAAAAATATATATGAAAGGAATTATGCGAATCATTATTCTCGCCACCTTTCCCTATACCATAATCTTCGTTAATTGCTTAACAACTTTCCGCTTTGTACTTTTCAACATTTTTTTCCTTAACGAAACTTTGTTATCCCCTTCTTAAAAAGCTATAAAACGTCAACAATGTTTGTATAGACCCACACGAGTTTCGTTTGATACTCTATTTATAGAAAGAAATTCCTTTAAAGAAAGGTGAGTGATTAAATTGGATACTCTTTCTCATAAAGAAGCTGATAAAGGTGCTATTGTCAGCATTATGGCCTACATATTTTTATCCTCTATGAAAATTATCATCAGTTATATTACCCTCTCTAGCGCATTGCGTGCTGATGGTTTGAATAATTTAACGGATATTGGTGCTTCTTTAGCAATATTAATTGGTCTAAAAATTTCTCGTAAGCCTCGCGATCCAGACCATCCATATGGGCATTCTCGTGCAGAACAAATCGCATCACTTGTTGCTTCTTTTATTATGGCGACTGTCGGATTAGAAGTTATTGTTAGTGCCATTCAATCATTTTTAAATCCGAAACAAGCAGCGCCTAATGTACTCGCTGCGTGGGTTGCTTTATTTTCTGCTGTCGTTATGTACTGTGTGTATTTGTATACGAAAAAGATTGCAGCGCGAACAAAAAGTAAATCCTTAGAAGCCGCTGCTAAGGATAATTTATCAGATGCCCTCGTAAGTATTGGTACAGTAGTAGGTATTGTCGGTTCGCAGTTCCAAATGCCTATTTTAGATCCTATTGCCGCTTTAATTGTCGGCCTTATTATTTGTAAAACTGCATGGGAGATTTTCGTAGAAGCTTCTCATATGTTAACGGATGGAATCGATCCAGATAAGATGGAAGAGTACGCTGATGCTATTGAACATATTGGTGGCGTGGAAAACATCGTAGATATTCGCGCTCGTATGTACGGGAATCAAACGTACGTTGATATTACAATCGAGGTAGATGCTCGTATGGATGTTGGTGAAAGTCATTGTATTACTGACAACATCGAGGCTATGCTTCGGAAAAAGTTTGGCATTTACCATGCACACATTCATGTTGAACCAATGGAAAAAGAACCTATTATGACATAGGTTCTTTTTTAATGAACGTTTTATGAAATATAACACATAAAACGAGCCAGCTACCACCAGCTGCCCATCCTGCTAATATGTCAGATGGATAGTGAACGCCAAGATAAATTCTGCTAACTGAAATAGATAATACAACAAAGCTAGCTATAAAAATAATCAACAATTTTTTATGCAATGTAATACGTTCTTCTGTAATTGTGACGTATGCAATAAATCCTAAAAAAGCAGTAGCATTCATCGTATGACCGCTCGGAAAACTATATCCAGTTGCAGTAACAAGCTGCGTTACATCAGGCCTTGCCCGTTCGTACCATAGTTTAAGCATACTGTTCAAATAACGAGATCCGTAGTAATTAATTGTTAGAAGTAATGCACTAAGCAATTTCTTTCTAACGAGAAAATACATTACGAGAATAATGAGTAATGGAAAATATATTCTTTTGGAACCGATAAAAGACGCCCAGGTAAAATAGGCTGTCAAATAATCATTTCGAAAGCTTTGAATAAAGTGTGCGACTATATTGTCAAATTTCTCAATACAAGCGGTATGATACGAAAGTGATAATACGACAAAACAAATGAGCAACGTAAAACTTAACAAGTATAAATGTCGATATCGTTTCACATACATAACCTCACTATGCAAAAAAATGGAGCAGTTGTTTTAGTTTTCCTCTCCATTTCTTTTTTATGCATAGTTTATTAAAAAAGATAATTGTTAATTTTTTGCTTCATCGTCGGAATGTCTTCACTCGTGACAGTAAAGCGAATAGTTTTCTCGTCAAGATCAAGTGCTTCTGCAAATAAACCTGCTAATCCACGAGATTTTCTATCTACTTCCATAATAATTTCTAGTCGGTCGTAAGCACCTGGCAAGATTAATAATTCTAATTCATCTAATTCCCCATAATATTCTCCAGAAACTGGAGTGAACTCAAATTCTTGTGCGAATGGAACTCGCTTGCGTAATCGATGCGGTAATTCTTCACATTCTATATGACGTGCTTTAAAACCTAATTGATTTACACTATCTAATACACTATTTAACAGTGCATTTGGCAACACTTGAATGTAATCACGATCACTTGGATCTATACTACGTTTAATATCAAGCCCTGTATGTACCCAAACCGTTTTCATACCAAGTGTAAGCGGAGCTTCAACTGGCATTTTAAATGAAAATGGAATTTCCATCTTTTCATTCGGCTCTACAGAAAAAGGTTCTGTTAAACGAACTCGCTCCAAATCATACGTTGCTGTTACTTTTTTATCATCCACTTCTCGTACATACGATGTCGACAACGTTAAATAAATGCTTTCAATTTGTTGGCTAACTGAACCTCCAGTTATATGAACCTTACCTACTATATCTTCTCCAACTATATACTCATCTTTGTCAAGAACAGTATCAACTTTTGCACTACCAATACCAACGCTTGCTAAAAATTTTTGAAACATGAAGTCTCCATCCTTTCTAAAGTAAAAGCTACATCTTTTTTTAAATCTTGTACATTCTCATAGTACGGTGTTTTTATTTGTAACATTCGCATAAGCATTTCACGATTATAATTTTCCAAAGTTAATTCTTCATACCATGGTTTTTCATGTTTTTCAGTAGATTCATATCCTGCATATAATAAAAATAACGAGAAATGACCAAGAGCATAAAAATCACTTCGAAAGTGAACTTCTCGCATCAAAGCTTGTTCGCCTTCATAAGTTGTAGCTCGCTCATCACCCTTACCTTTAAATTTAGCCAAACCAAAATCAATAATACTAATTTGATTTTCTTTCAATAATATGTTCGGAATACGTAAATCTCGGTGAATAATACCTTTACTATGAAAAACCGAAACAATTCCTAATATTTCATATAAAATTTCAAACACTTCACGTTCTGTATATATATGCCCCTCTAAGAAAATATAATCTTCGAAATTTTTACCAGGCATATACTCCATCACAAAAAAGCTCTTTTTCTCCCATATGAAACCATCATACAGACTAGGAATTGCATGATGATTTAATGTTTGTAAAATCATTTTCTCCTGTTCAAATGATCTTCTACCAAACTCGTATCTTTGTTTACTTTGTCTTAATTGTTTTAAGACTTTATATCTATTTATTTGCAAATCATTAACAACATATGTAACTCCATAACTCCCCATTCCAATTACTGATTCAATTTTATAACGTTCTGCAACAATTGTATTTTTTCGCAGTGGTCTATCAAATATAGCTAGTACACGACGCCATTTCATCAGCTACTTGAAAAGAAGCTACGGCTTTTACGTTTTCTTTTATAATGATGATGCCCATAATCAGAAGAACGTCGCTTATAATCACTACTTGAATAAGAGTGCCCTCTTCGGCGATAATCACTACTCGAGTACGAACGATATTTTTTCTTTCCTAATAAAGAATCAATAATTTTTTTGAACATCCCTTCACCTCTTGCGTAAAATTTTCTTTTAATTATACCAATAATTACCGACTATGTTTGTGACAAGTTTGTAAAGAGTAAAAAACGACGAGTTAAGCCCGCCGTTACTTTCATTCTTCCTCTTCATCAAAAACTTCATCAATCATACATTTCTCTAATAAATACTCGAATGTAATATCTGCAAGGTCCTCGATTTCTTCTCGTTTTGGAACGTACCCTCTTTCAATTAGTCGCTCATAAAAAAACTCCGCAATCTCTTCCGTATCAATTACGACTTCAATTTCCTTCATGAGCATCACTCCTTTATTTCTGTTTTATGAAAAAATCTCAAAATTATGTATATGAGATTAGAAAAATAGTTTTTATTTTTTATAGGTCATATCATTTGGACGAGGTGCATACGATTGTAGTACAAGCTATTCAAAGGGGGAAATAACAATGGAACACCAATACGAAGTAGAGCAAACAAAAGAAGAGTTCATGCATGAAGATAAATGGGCAGACTCTCTTATCAAATGGCTTTTTATTTTTTTAATAATTGTAGGCATACCTTATACTGCATATGTTGTTGTTCAATTTATTCTCTCTTTCTAGTTAACTATTTTTTCTCTGTCAATTTAACTAAATAATTATGAACAACATCCATAACAATTTTATATTCTTCATCTTTAAATGTATCGAATAATAATTGATAATCGTTATAAATATCAAGTAACCCATCAATGATTTCTTGACGATTTGTCTTAACACTCACTTTTTTCGAGTTATTAATTGACTTCAATTTTCCTAAATCCAATTTATTCATTCCAGCTTTATCTTGTTTCATTTTCTTCAAAATCGCATTTGCAGTTTGAGCATTGGCAAGCAACGTTAAATCTGATTCATCCGCTTCTAACCATTCACCATCCGTAATTCGTGACAATTCATATATAGTATCTTCCCATGCATCATTTTTATATCTCCATACTTCTGTACGAAAGCCAACAATACGAAAAACATCTTTATCATATCCAGTTACTTGCACAAGATCACCAAAAGTGAAATGATAATTTAATTCAATCCACTCCGTGTCACCTTTTTTCATATCTTGCTCTGAAACGTGCTGCAATGTTTGCTCTACATAAAATCCATCGTGATTATTTACTTCGTATACGTAAGCTCCATCTAAAACCTTCATATTTATGAAATTTATTTTTTACTACACTCACAAAATACCTATTTGAGGGTGTTTTTCTCAATTTATAAATTCAAATAAAAAAAATAACCCATACAGCGAAATATGTATGAGTTATTTTGAAGATGTTTTATTTATACGATTATTATTTGATTTTTTTAAGGAGTCTATATCAATCTCTTCAGACAATTTAAGTAAATTCTCTGCAATAAGTTTTAAATTTGGTTTATTAATATGTCTGACATTAATTTTCATTCGGCCTCTCACCTCGACGATATACTATGCAGGGCGTTTTGTCTGTGTTCTTTGTCCCTATCGTTTTTTTATCGTGAGAATGAAAAATGTAAATCAAAAAACTAAAAAACATAAAAAAAGCCTCCCATAAGGGAAGCTTCTTCATAATCTTTGTTATTTAGTTTATTTTAGGTCGCCTTGTTTAACTAATTGTGATGAGATTTCTTCACCGAAGTTATTTGAAACGAACTTTCTCTCGGATGCCAAATCTAAAACTCCCGTGGCTTTACCAACGGAACCGCCTTGCAGTTTCCAAAAGTAGTTATGATCTGATACAACTAGACTGTGGTTTCCATCCACCCATCTTTCAGCAATTGCTAAAAGTTCTGCTTTCTTTTCAAAGTTGCTGACATTTAAGATGTCTCTTACTCTCTCTGCATTCTTTCTAGACATTGGGATAACTCCCCATTTTTTTTCAGCTATTACTTTTTGGTGAGTCATGTGGTGCATTGCTGTAATAACTTCTTCTTCACTAGAACTTTCATTAATAGGAAGATTCATGAAAACACCTTCAATTGGTGCGGTGATTGATTCTTTTTCTTCTTCTTCTTTTGGAGCTTCTTTATATTCACTCATATCTTTTTCTTTGCTTACTTTCTTGTCTGCGGAATTGGTTGCAAAATGTAATAGTCCAAGAGTTACGCCAATTGTAAGAACAACTAACCCTATGATTGATCCTAACCAAATTAATATTTTCTTTTTCATATTCACTTCTCCTGTTCAATTTTAATATAGAACTATAAGAATATTATATCAAAAATTCCTTTTTATGGATACAAAACCTTACATTCACTTTATATTTCTATTGTTTTGTACATAGTAAAAAATCACCCCGTTATGCTAAAATTTAAGCATTACGAGGTGATTTTTATACTAAATTCAACTTTTAATTATATTATGTATTTCGTTAATAGTTTCTGAGGATTTTTCATTTGGTGTCCCTGTTATGACCCTTTTATTTACAAATGAATACTCAAATCCAGCCTCATATACATTTCCATTAATCTTGTAGTTTTCTTTATGATAAGGCTTTCGGAAAGTTCCAATTGCCACTAATATAATTTCACTAACTTCTTCATTAATTAGTAAATTTCTTATACATTCAAATGATGATCCATTCGTAAAGTAATCATCAAGCACACATATTTTCTTTCCCTTTAACTTACCCTTATATTTAGGATTTAAATGAATTGTGTCTAAATGTCTTTGACACCCTTCTTTAATTCTATCTTCTGGTTTCATAGATGTAGATTTTTTAGCTGGTTTATGGCGTATAAACAATTCTTCACTTCTTCTATTTTTCATCAAATATCTGGTTTGTTTGACAATATCATATATATTATTTTCATTTGATCCAGTAGACGATGGTACACTCATCCAATAATAAACATCATCAAACTCTTCCATGCCTATAATCATTGTCAAATAATGAAAATAAACAGCGTATTTATAATCTTCAATTCCATATTTAAGAGTTTCTTTATACTTCTTAATCATCTCAGCTTCATTTTCCACAGCAAAATACTTATTTGCATTTGACACAGCAATTAATCTTGTCTTTTCATCTATTGGAAAATCATAAAAAATTTCATTATTTAAGTTTAATATATCAATACATTGAATAATTTGATTGAAGTTTTTAAGCTTAAATCCATATTTTTGGATTTTTTCATCAACATTTTCCACCCAGCCAGGATTTATCAACATTATTTTATTATTGGCAGCTATACGTATATCTTCTTCAACTGCACCAACCAACATAATGTCTTTATTACTCGTGAGAACTTTTCCCGATAATTTTCCACGAGGCCCATATTTTATTTTTTCCGGGTTAGGAAGAGTATCATCAATTATATCTTTATACTTTTGATTGCTTCGTGACACCAAAACGACTTGAATTTCCTTTTCCTTAATCGATTCCATTAATTCAAAGATTTCTTCTCTAATTCCATCATCTTCATCAAAAAAGGCATTTCTTGAAATCAATAGATTAAACATTAGCTTTCCCCTCCAACATTTAAGTCAATAGCTTGATATTTTTTTATATAATTAATAACTTCTTCATTTAATAACGATGAATCATAATAAATCTTTTTATTAAATTCATGCCCTTTTCGAACTGTATTTAATGTACCGCTTTTTATAGAAGCTTCAATAACTAAAATTTCGTTGCTCATTTTTGCAACTATCGAATTTCTTTCGATAAAGTTAGACTTATATGTATTTTCAAATGGCCCTGTGATTGATATTGCTAACCCTTTATTATTTATAATTCCATTAAATAACTCTTTATTTTCAGCAGGATAAATCTTTTCAAATGAAGTTGGTAGTACTGCAATTGTCTTCCCGCTATATCTTAATGTTTCCTGATGCACTATAGTATCAATACCTTTTGCCAATCCGCTAACTGTAATCCACCCTCGATCCAGATAACCTTTAACATATTCCATTGTTTTAATTTCTGCCTTATTTGTTGCTTTCCTAGTCCCAATTATCGACACTTTTTGTATAGTATTATATAAAAGTTCTAAATTTCCATAGCAATAGAGAAATAATGGTTCATTTTCTTCAACAAATAAATGCTTTGGGTAACCCTCATACAAGCTACAATAAATTTTAATGTTTTTTCTTTTGTATTCTTTCATCTTTTCGGTAAACTCATCGGAAAACTTAACCAAAGAATTGAAATCTTGAGAAATTTCCTTCTCCTTTGTTGTATAAATATCAAAATATTTGTTATGAAAGGGATGATTTTCATTAAAAATAACTTCTAAAATAGCCTCTTCATTTTGATAAATTATTTTTAATGTCTTATCAGTAAAACCAAATTGTTTTAATAATAAAAGAATACTCCGTACATTCTCTTTTGCCAAAAAATCCTCCCCTCCCTTTGAATTTCTTCCTTTCGCATTACAAAATCGTAAAACGAATCCTTTCTCTCTATTATAATAAAATAGAATTGAAAGTGATACTTATTTTATAGATTAGTCATATGTAATCTCTTTCATTCAAGAATAACCGATTTCTATTTCAATTTGTAATAAAGGATAGTCGATTGATCTGTGAGACAAGAAAAAGGCAAAAAAATAAGAAGACCATATCCTCAATAATAGATATGGTCTTCTTAAAACTGTTTGGCTTGTTGAATTTTCTTGAGAGCTTTAGGATTTTCTTTATGTCGTTCTTCCATAGCCTCAATATATTTCTCATACTGTATATGAACTTGTTCTTCAATTTTTAAAACCCAAATCAAAGGATCAATAACTTCTTTTTCTTCTATAATCCTTTTGAACAATTTAATGTTAGGCTTAACTTTCCAATTATGAATTTGAAAATTATCTTCAGTTAAATTTTCTTCTAAACTCATTTATACTTTCCTCCAATTAAGTTTTGCAGGAATTCAGATGGACCCATTTTATCTTCATTCTTATCAATCTTCAAACGCATTGATGCATCTAATCCAAGAACTTTGAAGCTTTCTAACACTTTCGCCTGAGCTTTCATAGAAATTGAAACTGCTGGATGTTCCTTCTTACCATGTAAACCATCAAGAATGAATCCTTCTTCCATCAAAGTCTTTTGGCAGTTTTGTAATGTCCAAAGATTAAAAGCAAGAGCTTCAATCACTGGTTGGTCTGTTGGATTCAATTTATCTATTTTCTGTAATTCCTCGACAACAAATTCAAAAGAAATTTTGGCTGTTTCGTTAAAATATTCTGGTGCCTGCATATCTCAATACTCCCTTTACATTTTTTTACATAAAAATAGTTTTTATTAAAAATTTCAAGGTGTGAAAACGGCACTCCCACCGTTATTATACGTATTTAAACGTTTTTTTCTAAAAAGGTAGGCGATACTCCAAATGTTTTCCACGCTTTCAATAACATATAAAATAAATCATTTAATTAAAATGAATTAAACTAAAACATAACTATTCTTATGAACAAATCTATAACTAACTTCATCTAATCCCATTGATCTCAGCATTAGATTCGTTCTACAATGAACATCCCTAAGATAGAAGTTCTTCTTCTTTTCTGCTATCTCTGTGACGTAATGCTTAACGATTACTTCAGCTACCACGAATCGAAATGTATTCTCATCTAATCCCTCTCTAATTAACTGTAAACATTGTAGTTTCTCTTTCATCTTATTACTCCTTTCTTATCCATTCATTACAGTAACTCACCACCAACAAATACACGATGCATATCCAATATTCCTGCGAATGTATATAAGACTTCATTAGCACTCTTATTTGTTTGTATTTCTCGTCTTTCATACCAATGTGAAGCTAATGCTAAACAAGGTATTGTCAGTTCTTCAGGTAGTTCGTCAAACTCGGTGAACTTCTTATTCAAATACGATTGAATGAAGCTCTTAGATGCCACTATAATAAGCTCTATTAATTGGTCATCATCCGTATGATCTACTCTTAAATAATTCTTTGCGAATACTAAATCAATATCTGTTACTTTAATCATCAGCTGACAACCTCTCTCCATCTTTTATAAATAAGCAGAAAGACTAAGTGTAGGCGCTCTCAGTCTTCATACAGTTATTTATCAGTAACCTTTAAAGCTCCATTACCTTGTAAGCTAATACTGTAAGTAACTAAATCATCATATGGCATATCTAAACTGAAATCTGTAATCGTACAGTTTCCACGATATTTAGCACCTGATGGAAATTCTAAATATACATTTACATTCTCTGAATCTAAGAATGCTTTCTCTAAGATTGCATATGCTTCATCTGATTCAACGAAAGCACCATCTGCATCAATAGACCACTCTTTAAATCCTTGAAGGCTCTCTTTCCAGTTTCCTTCAGTGTCCTTAGATGTAGCATCAATACTTTCAGCACTACGACTTAATGAAGCATTACGCTGTCCTGCTAAGACTTTACCAGTCGTTGCATCTTCAATATATAGCTTTACTTTCATACCTGAAATTTTTTTAGTCATGTTCAATTCCCTCTTTACTTTTTATCAAATAAAAAAAAGAGAGTCGAATTAACGACCCTCAAATTTACAAAATTTCACACAAATATAATTAAGCTGAAACCACGTTTAAACGAGCGATTGCTTGTGGATTTGTTACAGCACCGTCCATGTATGCATCCGCAACTAATAATCGGCTACCACGCAAAGCATTAGTAGTATCAACAACATTAAGAATTGACATTTCTTTCTTTACAAGAATTGTGTAAGCTTCTGCAATGTCACCGAATACTGCTGGTGTTGTATCAGGAAGAGATTGTGTTACGTATACTGGAGCACCAAATAACGTATAAGTAATTACACCGTTCACAACGCCGTTTTGAAGGAATGGATGTCCGTTCTTGTCAGAAATCTTTGCAATAGCATTAAATAGATTTCGATTCATATAGAACGCTGATTTTGAAATAAAGTCAGGATGAATTGAAGTATATAAATCAAGAAGTGGACTCATATCAACCACACCTGCTGCTTCAACTGTCGCAATGTCAGTTTCACTTAAAATCCCTTTAAATTCTTTCTTTCCGTCTCCCACAAAGATTGCGTGCTCGGCAGTTTTAGAAAGACGACGTGACAGTAAATCTTGAGAGTAAGCAACAATATCAACGCCAGCGTCATTTGCTAATTGATTAGTTACTGTCATCCCCGCACCAAGTCGCTTTTGTTCCAATTTAACTTCTTCGAATTTCAACATTTCTTCTAGAATTGACTCCCCTTCTTCCCAGAAACCGCCAGTAATGCCATCATCTTCACGAGGCACTTTTAAAGAACCATAAACAGAGTGGATTTTACGAGCTTGAGCGAAGGCTGGTGATACTTCTTCCATCTTCTTAACAATTGTTCCAGAAACATTTTCAGGAATTAGTGCTGCTCCGTTTGATGTTGTTGTTAAAGCTCGAGATTCAGAATCTCCTCGTAAGTATTGTTCAAATGCCTTAATATCGTTTGAGCGTTTTTCCATTTTCATCATTGTATGATTACCTCTTTCGTTTTTTAGTTGTTCCATCGAGGGAACGTCGATTTCTTCAATTAAATTAATATCTCTTGCTGCAAGTGAGCTTTGAGAATATGCGGGATTACGTACTGCTGAAATTTCGAATAACTCGAGCTCTTCAATAGTTCGAATCATCATTCCACCTACTTGTTGCCAAGAATCTTTTAAGGCAGAAAATCCAAATGACATGTTACGAATAAGGCCATCAGAAATTAATTGATAGTAGTCCTTTCCATAACTTGTTGGACTGATTTTAGCTTCCATATATAACCCCTCTTCACTTTCACGAAGAGTAAGCGATTCATTTCTTGTGGAAGCAAGAACTTGCTTTGCATCGTGCTCAACAAGGAAGTCAATGTCCTTAGAGCGGTTCTCAATAGCTCGTTTAAATGCACCAGGAGCAATTTTCTCTCGAAACTTTTTAGCAGTTCCAAGAACTTCACTTAATGCACCAGGTTTATTAACGTAGCCAGACACAATTAAACCCTCACTGTTTGAAGTGAGGGCTACTTTACTACTTCTTAATTCCATTGCCTTCATTAGTTCTTTCTCCTTTGACCTGATTGTCTACGACTCCCATATTAGGAATAGTTAGTTCACCTGTTTTTGCATCTTTTAACACGTTACCAAGTGACAATGTATAATAATCTTTTTCAATCTTCGGCATATCAAGTTTCGCTCTTGCTTCATTAAATGAAATAAGGCCATTTGATAAAGCTTCAGAAACGGTTTTAATCTTTTCTGATTCTGTTGTTCTAAGAATCTCTGATGTGTCGAAACGGAAGTAATAGCCAAGTTGTTGTTCTGTCTCGTTTAACATCTCATTATCTAAAGCGCTTTCAATAGCTGTGATAATTGGAGACAGAGTTCCTTTAAGATACTGAGCTCCATTTTGTTCTAAGCTGTTATATTTGTTAGCTGAACTGTTAATCATACTTTCAGGAATGTTAAATAACCTTGCAATCTCTGAAATAATCGTTTTATGACTATCTGTAAGTTGCATTTCATCAGGCTTCATTGAAAGAGGAACGAATTCCATACCTTCTTCTAAGATGATGGTTCGTCCTGAACGAGAAGCGCCTTGATATAAACTATTCCAGCTCTCTCGTAATCGATTAATTACAGTTTCAGTTAGCCTCGAAGTCGACTTTAAAACTCCTGTTGGAACAGCTGAGTTAGTAAGCAACGCTAAAGAATACTCTATTTGCTGAGAAGCTTGTACAAGAATCTTTCCACCGTCCGCAAGAATTCCATTTGTTGCACTATCAATAACGATCACTTCTGACGGGTCTAACTCAACTTCAACTGCACCATTATAAGTAAATTCTTTACGACTGTATGTATAACCGTCGTCAGTGTAATGAGTCTCTTTCATACCGCTCGCTTCTAAATGATGAAGCTCACCATTTTTCTTACAAAGATAAGCTTTGCCATGTAATAAATAATCAGTAACAACTTTCTTTTTAATCGATTGAGCTGTTTGGAACTTATTACTTCTGTGATTAAGAATGTTTACTCTTGAATCTGATACTTTTTCAATACTCTTATCAATCTCATTTTCTACGTACAAATAGATTGGAAGCGTTGAAATAGAGTTACTAATTAATTCTACTGCTGCTTTAACAGAAGGAACTTTTAACGCTTCTTCTTCACTGATAATTGTTGCAGGCTTACCTGAATAAATTGCTGTAGAAAAAGAATTTTTGGAGTAATCTTTTTTATTTTTATTAAAGCTAAAGGGAAATGCCATCATATCGTTCCTTTCTTTGAAGTTGTTCTATAAAAGTTTCACACTTGTGAAAAACTAAAAAATCGTAAAAATAAAAAAGACGATACCGAAGTACCGCCTTAGTTCGAGGGTGGCTTAAGCCCTCTTTGTCCTCTTTTAAATCGTACAAAAAACACTTCTAGGTCGCTCGAGTTTAAAACCGTCATGGCGAACTCTAGATTTACTTGTATATATAAATAAACATTAGTAGTTTCCGCCACTAATATTCAATGATTGAAATTACTAAATAAAATTCTCAAAGAGACTACTTCAAACACTTTACTTAATAATCTTTAGAAGGAGGTGAGATCCAAAAGATCCTAAAGTTCGAATTAGGGAACCTTAAAAACTTAATGGATCTCTTAATGCAATTTACATGGTCATACTGATGCACCTTCCTGATTTTCCACATCAGGAGGAAACAAATATGGAAAACAAAAAAGAAGTATTAATTCTTACGAAATACTTCAATATAGATAGACAAAAATTGCTTACTTGTGCAACTTTTCACCTCTCTATTATTAATATATACTGCACAAAAATATTGTACGTAACATGACTATATTTTTTATATGTTTCCCATTTAAGCTGTTTGTTCTAATGTTTCTAAATCAAAAGGATTTTCTTCTCCTCTCCAAGTTTCTAATTGATCTTCTTCTCCCCTTCTTCCTATTACTACAAACTTATCCCAATCTCTTTCTAACGGGTTCCTTCCAATAACAGATTCTAAATTAGCCTCTCTCTTGACAGTTTTCATAAAGTTTTTTTCTTGCTCAGTCAAATGGCTTATTAAATAGCATTCTTCCTCGGTTCCTTCTTCTTCAAATGATAGACCAAGGTATTTTGCAAATGCTCTGTACACTTTTCCAGTAGGAACTTTTGATATTGCTTTCATGGGAACCGCTCCAAATTCTGTAACACACGATTGACGTGCTAATGAATTGGCTTCTTTTAAAATAAAAGGTATTCTATCTTTCAACATGTTACCGAACTCTAAATTCCAGCTTACATACTCCGAGTATTTTCTTTTAATAAAATTAAGCATTTCACGATATTCTTCTTCTTCAATTTCCTCTCGAATTTCGTTCTTTTTATTGACCTTATAATAAGTGTACTGATTTGGATCCATCCATTTTGATTCGATTTCACCGGTGGATAGGTCAATAACAAGTCTAGGCTTCAAAGCAATCTTTTTAGGGATCAATTTATACTTCTTGAATAGATTCATGTACTTTCCAACTGTGTGCTCTTCTAATCCGTCGGGAACATTGATACCAATGACCTCATTGTTAAATATCGTCCAATTGCCTTCTAAAAGAAGTTTTAAAAGCTGCTCAGCATTCTTTTCTCTAGGGAATGTAACTTCTTGTCCAGCAATCTTTTCGCATATACGAATAAATTCTGATTTCTGTTTCTCTTTATAATCAACAATTTCCAAACCGATTGTAGGACGTCCCTCTTTAACAACCTCATAAACATAATAGGGCTCAATATTTCTTCTGATTAATTTTGCTCGATTATTTTTCTTTGTAAATTGAATTTCTAGTAAATCTTCCAACTCTCTCCATGAATAAAATTTAGTTTCCAACATTGTGAATGTCCCTCTCGATATTTTTTATTAGAATGGATTTAATATCTATAATTACCAAAGTATTCCAATTAATTTACATATATTATTATTATTAATATAAATGTAATTTTGCTGGAATACTTTCGTCTCTTAATCTGCCAAGGAGCTCTAATAACTTCTCATTTTGTTCAAATATATAAACCATTAAATTCTTATTACGATTGTTCTGCTCCACATCAACCAAATTACAACCTTGCTTCATTAACTCAATTGCCAACGATTTTTTGAATATGCGTTTCTTTCTCATTCGTATGTCTCCTTTAGATGTTTTAATTTCAGTACTGAAAGCAATCTCATACTTGATATTCAATAAATAATTAATATGAGACACTTCCCCCTCACAATAAAAATCATATCTGCCTTTACAAAAACGTAAACTAAACAAGGCCCCTTTAATTCCCCATTTCTTATTATCATTAGTAGAGAAAAATACTTACGAACAAGGCTTGCCTGTTCGTAATGGCAAAGGCAAGCCTTTGACCATCTATATTTTTATTGATTCTCGTTTTAAATCTAGAAATAAAAATTTAATCCTATAAAAAAAGACCGAGCATTAAGCTCGACCTTAAAAAATTTATCATTGTTTCTTAGCATTCCTGTGATAATATTTTTTTATTAAGTTCATCAAAATCAGATAGCGAAAACTAGTAATCTAAATCTAATTCCTTTTTTTCAATCTCATATTTATTGAAGAACTTATAAAATAATTCGTCTATCAATTTCCATCTCTCTACATTTTCCATATCCTGAATTACTTCTAGTATTTGCTCCGCCGACATCTTTTCTTTTATCATTTTCCCATTCAATTCCTCACCATTTTTCATGAGTAACTGTATCAAAAAATTCTTTTGCTCTCCTATTCTATTTAATTCCTTTTGTTGTTTTATCATTATTATATTTTGTTGTTGTATCAATTCTTTTAATGAAGAGATTTCTGTTTTAATGGTTTTAACTTGATCAGCAATATCATTAACATCACTTTTTCCTTCTTCTTTTAATATCTGCTCCACCGCTTTTGCAACAGTCATACCTGAATTATTTTTCAAGCGGATTAAATTTCGAAATAAATCAATATCATAATCCGAAAACATAAGTAGTCCTTGATTATTACGCTTAAATCTATATTGTGGTTCAAAGAGTAGGTAATACTTCTTTACAGTCGAAGGAGCTATACTCAAAAGTTCAGCAACTTCATTAACATTTTTATAAATGCTCATAACAGTAATAACCTCCTATCAATATAGTTATTACCATTATAATACTTTTCTTTAACTCTTTTCATAAATATGTTAAGTTTACGCATTTTCAATCTAAGAACATTATAAAGAAAGATAATAATATTTATTATCTTTCACGTTTTTATGCCTTATAATTAATCCTGGTTCCTCTGAGAGCTATTCTGTGCTCCTTTTAATATGGTAAATCATCATTATCAATCTCACAGTAATTATGTAATCTAGACAGTAGTTTATTTTTATTAATCCCGTTACTTGAAATTTCTTTCATCACTTCTTGATACTCTGCAAACTCCTCAGAGTGCTTGTAATCTGAATGACTGCAAATATTTTCTAGTGATTTATAAACATAGCCTCTGATTTTATCTTCTGGGACATTCTTATATCTTCCACTTTCAATTGTTTCATTTACAAATTTATCCACAATCTTAATCCATTGCTTCTTATTCCATCTGCCAACAGTAAATTGAGTATAGAGTTCATTAGCAGCATTAATCATTAAAGTCTTAAATTGATTAGGTTCTAATAATTTGGTAATTGTTTCTTGATAATTATCAATATTATCTTTGTTTTCTTTATATTGTTCTTTTTTATTTTTATTTTTAATAGTTGAACCCTTTTGTACAGGCTTGCGGTTCCCTTTGGGCACTGCTAGGATTTCCTTTTTGGAAAGGCTAGAGCTACTGTCCTGCTGTACCGTCTCTGGATTTGTTGATACATTCAGGTCTTCACTTTTGTTAGAGCTAGGATTTATCTCTGAAAGTAGTTCTTGAACAATCTTATCTGTAATACTAAAGTATTTCTTTGAAGGCACTCCCATGACCTTGGTTTCAATATAACCAGCTTGCTCTAATTCCTTAATCGCTTTTAGTTGTTGCTTATACGATAAGGCTGTTTCTTCCTCCAAGGTTTCACTTGTTAAAAAGAAATATTCTTTACCACCTTTAATTGTTAGCATACCTTTACTACCAAAGCTTTCATAACTTGAACACAACTGTCCAAAAATAATAGCTCCATTAACTGATACTGTATGAGCTAAAGCTTTGTTATACATGACAAATCCATTTCCACTTAAAAGTGATATTAGTTTCATGCTTCTCTCTGCTCCCTTTGACACAGAAGACACAGCTACATATAATATGAATGTAGAAGTTTTATCTTCTGCGTTTGTGTATTTAGAGATGGTACATGAGTTGGTCGCTCACCATCTCTTTATTTATTATATAATGCCGAACATAAGTTCGTAAAATATAAGATTCTCTATAACGCTCTGTATGATTAAATAAAAAAAGATAATAGACAACTATTATCTTTTAATCTCGGTTCAATATGAATAAATCTAGATCTCCTAAAGACTATTCTAGAACTGCACTACATCTTTTAATTTATTGCACCCACTCGATTTCAACCGTTGGTTCCACATCAGCTCTTTTGGTAGTGTTAGGATTGCTTTCTATATTTCTGGAGAACAGAACTCTTTTGATGATGCTTCGCAAGAAAGCATTTATTCTCTCTGCTGATAGATTATCGAGGTTGTTTATAATCCATATAAACTGTTCTAATTTCCCCATCTCATCTTCAGTGTTGTTTAAATTATTTAGCTTCATTCGAAGCAGTTGAATCATATCATCTGCGTATCGAATTTGTTCATCCAAGCTATCCTTAAACTGTAGAAACTCGTCTTTAGTAATTTCTCCATTCATACGCATCTCAACTAAGTTCTTCTTCTTGTTATTAAGCTTATTCTTATTCGTCTCTGTTTCTGATAATTGATTATTTAACTCTTTCTCTATCTTTGTTGTATCTCTCTTCTTTAAAAGAATTACCTCTGCTTCTAGTTCCGGTTTCAGCTTTTTAACTTCTTCTATTACTGCTTTCGTGACTGGGTCTAAGGCCATGCCAGCATCTGAACACCTTACATTTTCTATTTTTGACCCATCCGCTTTGATATAAGGAACATTCTTACGATCTACACAAATATACCGTTTCCGACCACATTTTGCGCAATAAATTAAACCTTGTAGAATATGATTAATTTTTCCATGAGTCTTAAACTTCTTATTGCTATTATTTTTAATAACCTCTTGACACATTAGAAATTCTTCTTTCGTGACTATACCGGGATGAGCATCCTCAACCCAACAATTTTCAAGGACTCTTCCTAACTCATTCTTTCTCTCATATCTAACAACACCGTAATACAATGGATTACGTCTCATCTGACTAATATGAGCCGTTGATAAGACTGATCCTTTTTTTGAACGCCAACCAAAGGCATCCAGGTCTTGAGATATTTTGTTAACTGAATAACCTTCTAAGGTTTTTTCAAAGATGTAACGTATAATTTTTGATTCACCTTCGTCTATTTCTAAACGTTTTGTTTCATAATTTTTTTGATAACCCAATGGAATATTGTTCATCACCCAATGGCCTTTACTCGCTTCTAAAAACTTTCCTCGACCGAGTCTCTTACGTATAGCAGAGTATTCGAATGAACTTAACATAGACTGCATTCTATATAACATCTGTGAGTTTTCATTTGAAAAGTCATATTCACCACTAGGCGTAATAATCTTTATTCCGTTAAGTATAAGCATTTTTAGGACTTTCTCGTTATGTTCTGGATCACGACCAATTCGGTCAACATCCATAGTTAATATTGCTGTATAATCATGAAGTCTGCTCAAGAGCAAGTTTAATTGCTCGCGCTCTGGAGACACTCCTGAAGCTATCTCTTCGTATATATCATGCTTCCATCCATTTGTTTTACAAATCCTTGTTAAAGCTAAACGGTGATTTTCTAATGATTCTTCAATTCCATTTTGTGAAGAATCACGCGACAATCGCATATAAATTGCTACAAATTCCATTTCCTTTTAACCTCCTAATATATCGCAGGTGAGGAAAGTATAGCATAGAATAATTATGTAGTAAAAATATAATTTCATATTTGTGATTTTTCCAACGGTTCCATATAGCGTAATCACGACTATGTCCCCTACGTTGTATTTAGGTTGTTTTTTTCTTGCCATCTATATCTCTCCTTTTTTTAACGTCGTGATTTTGATAACAGTATATGCAACCTACATAAAAACGCTTATCACATAAGCTTATATTCATAAATTTTTTCAATAAAAAAATATCACCACATAAAATAATATACAACGCAAAAAAAGCTAGTAAGTAAACTAGCTCAAAATCAAGATATTTCGTATAAAAAAACATACAGAATACTTCACTTTATAACAGTAATGTATTCTGTATGTTTTCATTTTGTTTCTATCTCTCTTGTATGTATAAATCCCATGCTTCATCAAATATAGACATACTTTCTAGCATTCCACTTAACTCTAAGTACGAACTAATTTCATCATAGTCTTCAGATTGCTTCGGAAAACTTAAATCATCATACATCGCCTCTGCTAAATCGGATATTTCATTTTTAAATAAAGCTGCACGATGTTTCATCATATAATGGTAAAATGTCTTTTTCAAACGTATTCCCTACCTTTCTAACTTGGGTACATTATACAAGGCGAAAAAGAAAAAAACCAGCATAAAAGCTGGTTAAAAGTCGAAATAATTCCTTTTTAATAATCGTGGTCTTCCCATCAATTCTTCATATGTTAGTTGTTTTGGCAAGTCTTTCGTATAAATTAAAAATAACTGATCTTCAATTTCTTTTACAGTATGGTCTGATTGATAGTCCATTCCACATGAGGAGCAAGAAATACATGGTGTCTCTTGGATTTCAATGGCTTTCGTACCATCTGGTAATTCCCAATATACAGTATTCAAGCTTTCTTTCGCTTCTGTACTGTCACACCACATACAATTCATACTGCATCACCCTCAGTTTTTTTGTCATTTTCTTCTAATTTAGCCATTTGCGATTGATATTTTTTATCTTTTAATTGGTCTCGCTTATCACGTTTATCTTTTAAAGATGCATGCGTTTCATTATCTTCATAGTCTTTACGACGGTTCATACGCTGTAAATCGTCTGGAACAAGGTTAAATTTCTTATCGCTCATTAAACCTGCGATACCAACATCAGATCGTTTTTCTTCGTAGTTCGGATAAATTTCTTTAAAGTAACCTTCAGCTCTTCCTGGAATGTAGCTCTCTGGTTCGGGATACGTCGTAATAACCCCTTCAAAGTTACGAAGTACAACTTTATCCGCACTTTGTGAAATTAAATAGTTTGGCTGAAGCGCAATTTTTCCGCCCCCGCCCGGTGCATCAACAACGAATGTCGGTACTGCATAACCTGAAGTATGTCCGCGTAAGCCCTCAATAATTTCAAGGCCTTTAGATACTGGCGCACGGAAATGACCGATACCTTCTGATAGATCACATTGGTAAATATAATATGGACGAACACGAATTTTCACTAAATCATGCATAAGTTTTTTCATAATTGGAACGCTGTCATTAATTCCGGCCAGAATTACAGCTTGGTTTCCGATTGGAACACCTGCATTTGCGAGCATTTCACATGCTAGTTTCGATTCTTCTGTAATCTCAATAGAAGTGTTAAAATGCGTATTTAACCATACTGGATGGTATTTTTTAATAATATTACAAAGGTTTTCTGTAATACGCTGCGGGAATACTACTGGCGCTCTCGTTCCGATACGAATAATCTCAACATGCGGAATTTCTCGTAAATTTTTTAATACATATTCTAAAATTTTATCGTTAATTAGAAGACCGTCCCCACCAGAGATCAGTACATCTCGTACCTGCGGTGTTTCACGAATGTATGCAATCGCATCGTCTAATTGTTTCTTCGGTACACCCATTCCAATTTGTCCACTAAAACGACGGCGCGTACAGTAACGACAATACATAGAGCATTGATTTGTTACTAAGAATAGTACGCGGTCAGGATAACGATGTGTCAGCCCTGGAACTGGTGAATCTTCATCTTCATGAAGCGGATCTTCTAAATCATATTTTGTTTTATATAACTCTTCCGAAATCGGTACTGATTGCATCCGAATCGGACAGCGTGGGTCATCAGGATTCATTAGCCAAGCATAGTACGGTGTAATGTTTAACGGGATCGTTTTCGTTGAAATTTTAACGCCTTCTTCTTCATCAGGTGTTAAATTAATCACTTTCTTTAAATCATCTAAAGTTTTGATCGTATTCGTTAATTGCCAAACCCAATCATTCCATTGTTCTTCAGTAACATCTTTCCATAATTCGATATCCTTCCAGTGACGATTTGGTTTGTATACATCATGTAACATTGCTATTCCCCCTTTTTATACGCTCATCCTTTATATAAGCAATAATTATGCCAACTTTACTTTGTTGATAAGTAAATGTGCGGAGTATCCTATTACATAAGAGAAAAAATATTTTTAAGTGCTGTACTAAATCGAGACATACCATCATATTCATTACATTTTATATATGTAAACGCCCTTTTATTGGTGCAAACACACAAAAACCGCCGATTATTCGGCGGTTTTGTCGTACTTGCTCAGTTTATATTGAAGCGTTTGACGAGGGATACCTAACATTTTTGCGGCTTGTAGTATATTCCCTTCCGTTTCAATTAACGCTTGATCTATTAATTCCTTTTCCGTTTGATGAAGTGCTTCTCTAAGTGGTAAAATGCTCTTCTTCTTTGGAAGATTCTCTTTCCGAAATGTACGCGGTAAACAATTGGCTGTTAATATATTCCCTTCTGCAATAATGACAGCATGCTCTATCGTATGTTTTAACTCACGAACATTTCCAGGCCATTGATAAGCTTGTAATCGTTCTTTCGCTTCCTTATCCATTTGAAGTACACCTTTTTTATAACTTTTATTATATTCCTTCAAGAAATAAGACGCTAATAACAATACATCCTCAGTTCTTTCACGTAGTGGTGGGATATATAATGAAAACACATTTAATCTATAATATAAATCAGTGCGAATTTTATTCTCTCTTAAACATACTTCTGGTGGCTGATTCATTGCGGTAATAACGCGAACATCTACTTTTCTCGTTTTATTATCACCGATTCGTCTAATGACCCCATCCTCTAATACACGTAGCATTTTCGCTTGTAAATCGAGCGGCATTGAATTCAGTTCATCTAAAAATAATGTCCCTCCATCTACAAGTTCAAATAATCCGGCCCGTTCAATCGCCCCTGTATAGCTACCTTTTGTCGTTCCAAACAATAAGCTTTCTAATAGTGATTCTGGTAAAGCTGCACAGTTTTGCGCAATAAATGGCTTGTTTTTTCTTTTAGAAGCTTCATGAATTGCTTGCACGAACAGTTCTTTTCCTGTTCCCGTTTCACCATATATTAAAACATTTGCATCAGTTGGCGCTACTTTTTGCGCTAACGCTTTCGTCTGTTTAAACCGAGCATCATTAGTTACTATCGTCTCAAACGCAACATGCTTTTTGATCACTTTTTTGTTAGATGATCGCTTTATTTTTGACTGTAAATCGACAATTGTATCAGTAAGTTGTTGAATTGTAGAATAGTCCTTTGCAATTTCAACAGCACCGGCAATATTCCCATCAATAAATATAGGTAGCGTCGTATTTACTGTACAAACGTCTTCCCCATTTAAGTTTTGATAATGCTGTACTTGATGTACAATTGGTTTTTTCGTATCTAATACTTTCATCAATGTACTTGTTTCCCTAGATAAAGAAGGAAACGCTTCTAACAAATGCTTACCTAATACTTTTTCAATTTTGGATCCATCATGTTTTGCAGCAACTGTATTATAAAAGATCGTAATCCCATTTTCATCTACTGCGTGTATGGCCTCATCTATACTACCCAAAATCGCCTCAATGACTTCTTGTGTCGAAACTGCTAGCAATGTCATCCCCCCTTTTGCCGAAAATTCAGCAAATACATGCCGGATTTTCGGCACTCCTCTGTGCGATTATAAGCATGACGATTCCGTTCTATTATTTTGATGAATTTTGTATATATTTCTATTGCTTATTTATGGTTAAGTGAAAATTTAATCAGTGGGGCTTTATTCATCCCCACTGATTATTAATCCGAATCCAACTTAATTTCTTTGCTTTACAGCCGAATTTTGAGGCGGGAGTCTTACTGCTTTCGAATAGCTGGATAAATCTTTCACCCATATATTCATATCTTCCAACTTATCAAAAATGTAGCAATTATTCGCGAGCCTTCCCGTATATGTATAGCCTAATTGATGAAAGGCTGCATTCATACCGAAAGATAGCGAACGAGCAATTGTATAGGAACAAAAAATAGATTTTTCTTGAAGTTCTTCCTCTAACTTAATTAACAAACTTTTCATAAAACCATGTTTTCGATATTCAGGTAATGTAGCACAATTCGTTAATTCTGCATTACCCTCTTTCACGTTCATTTCAGCAGATGCTGTGCTAATTATTTTCCCTTTTAATTCATAAACATAGTAAATTGTATCGTCCTCCTTCATCGTCTGCTTTACATAACTCGCTTCATTTAAAGGTGTCGGATAAACTTCAAATACTTTCCCAAAGACAATTGCTAATTCTTCCGCATCCTCTTCTGTCGCTTTTCTTAACACAAACTCCTCTGGGACTATTTTTTCTTTCACTTCTTTTGCTTTTACACCACTTAAAATGGTATCTTCCTCAGTCCAATGAATACTATTTCGTCTTTCATCATTATGATATTTCACGAAGAAGTACGCATCATGTCCTTGAAAATAATGAGGTATCGTTGCTTCCAATAAGAAACCGAAAGAGAGCCATGTTGAAACATGCTCTCCCTTTCCTTTTATAATACATTTAGTGAAAGCATGTTTCTCTGCTAGTTCGTCAATTATTTGTATAATACTTTCCACATTTCCTGTATAGTGATCTACTCGAATACGTTTATTAAAATAATCTACAACTCCTTCTACTGTATAACGGCTTGTCTGTTCTCTAAAAGATTCATAGTATTTCATTTTTTCACCTCACACCAATCTAGTAATGTACATGCAATAATTTTTGCGGCAGCTATCATTTTATCAACTTCTATATATTCGTTTGGATAATGTGCTACTTTCGTCTCCCCTGGACCGAATACTATCGTTGGCACATTGGCGATTTGTGTAAATAAACCTCCATCAGTCCCCCACGGAGATGCTTCAATAATTGGTTCGTTCCCTTCAATTTCAACAAAGTTATGCTGAAGTGTTGTAATTAGCTCATGATTTTCTTCTAGTTCACCAGGAACCCATCTCGCTCCAAACCATTCTACTTCTACTGGATTTTCAACAAACCAATTGTCCACATCATTTAATTCAGCAATCCAACTCTCAAACTCTTCTTTTGCTGCCTCTATAGTCTCATTCGGCGCGATACCACATCTTCCTTCTAAAATTAACGAATCAGGAACAGAACTTGGCCAGCTACCACCTTCAATTTTCCCAATATTAATTGGAATTGGAATCGGAATTCCTTTAAATAACGGATCTGTAATTCGATCATTTCTCTTCTCTTCTAATTTTCTCAAATGATCTACAACAAACATACTTTTTTCAATTGCACTTACTCCTTCATAACGTGTACCACCGTGTGCTGCTTTTCCTTTCACATGTAGACGAAACCACATAGACCCTTGTTGTTTCGGGAAAAACTTCATATTAGTCGGCTCTGGAATAATTACACCATCCGCTTTATATCCTCGTAATATAGTCGCTAATGTTCCAGCCCCGCCGCTTTCTTCTTCTATTACACTTTGAAAATAGATATCTCCTTTTAATTCAATACCAGATGCAATAATCGCTTCCATCGCAAGCATAAGTGCGACATTGCCGCCTTTCATATCCGTTGTTCCACGTCCATATATACGATTCCCTATTTTCTCACCACTATAAGGGTGATGGTCCCACTGATTTACATCTCCTTCTGGTACTACATCAATATGCCCATTTAATATCATAGATTTCCCATCGCCGCTTCCTTTTAAAGTTGCAACAATGTTCGGGCTGTCTGAAAAACTTGTACGCGGTGATACAAAATAAGGATGATCTTTCATTTTAGAAAAAGATGGCTCCCAAATATCAAGATCTAAACCTAACTCACGTAGCTTTTCAATCACAATTGCCTGCGCACCACTTTCATCACCAGATACACTTTTTTCTTGAATTAATCGTTTTAAAAATTTCACACTTTCCTCTTCATGGCTCTCAATATAATCGCAAACCTGTTGTTTTAATTGCTCCATATTTTACATCTCCCCTCATTCAATTACTAGTAAGTTAGAGCCAATTTTAAAATCAGCTTCCGTATGTTGTTTTATATCTTCCACTGTGTACGGGCTCATTAATTCTTGCAAAATGAGTCCATTCGAAGTCACTTCCATTACCGCCATATCTGTAATAATTAAATCTACACATTTCTTTGAAGTTAATGGCAATGTACACTCTGAAACAATTTTTGCATTTCCGTATTTATCAACATGATTCATCACAACAACGACCCGCTTCGCTTTTTGTGCTAAATCCATTGCTCCTCCAATACCTGGAACACGTTTCCCAGGTACAATCCAGTTTGCTAAATCACCATTCTCACTTACTTGTAATGAACCAAGAATTGTTATGTCTAGTAAACCTTTTCGAATCATCCCAAACGCCATGCAACTATCGAAATAACTTGCTCCTGTAATAAGAGAAGTTGGTAAACCTGCTGCGTTACATAAATTTTCGTCTTCATTTCCTTTGCTTGGCGTAGGCCCCATACCTACGATTCCATTTTCCGCATGAAACATAACGTTTATATCTTCTGGTAAATGATTTGGTACTAGCGATGGAATTCCAATACCTAAATTTACGATCATGCCATTTTGTATTTCTTTCGCAGCACGTCTAGCAATCTTATCTCGCACTTCTACGCCCATACCCATTTCCAATTCACTCCTTCCGATGGCACGACATAATTTACGAATACACCTGGAACTACGATTTCCTCTGGATCTAAACTTCCAAGCGGAACTATTTCTTCTGCTTCTACAATCGTTATATCCCCAGCCATAGCTACATGAGGATTCATATTTCGCGCACTTTTGTCGAATACAAGATTGCCAAATGGATCTGCCTTTTTCGCATAAACAATCGCAACTTCAGCAGTTAATGCTGTTTCAACTAAATAGGTCTTACCGTTCATTTCAACTGTTCGTTTTCCCTCTTCTACAATCGTATCCAAACCAACGTCAACTAAAACTCCACCAAGCCCAACGCCTCCAGCACGAATACGCTCTGCTAATGTTCCTTGCGGGGAAAACTCTATTTGTAATCTTCCTTCGTTTAGCTGTCTTCCTGCATTTGGGTTTGAGCCAATATGAGAAGTAATTAATGACTTTACCCTTTCATTCGTAACAAGACGACCGATTCCTACATCAGGAAATCCAGTGTCATTTCCTATTAAATTTAAATTTGTAACTCCTTTTTCTAAAATAGCCTGTATTAAAGATGGAGGGGATCCAATCCCCCCAAATCCCCCAAACATTAATGTCATATCATCATGGAACAAAGAAATTACTTCCTCTATTTCTTTTAATTTACCGAATGTATTTGTAATAGTTGTCATGCGATACTATGCCCTCCTTTTTGCATCATCTCTTCTACACTTTTTGCAAAAATTGAAAGTAATTCATCTAACTCGGAATATGTAGTTGTCATTGGCGGTGCTACAAGCAGTGCACTATCTTCTTTTCCTGCTTGCCCTGAAACAGCTTGGTATAAAAGAAGTCCATTTTTAGCTGCAACCGAAATAAGTTCAGACGCTTTTGTAAACGATTGCAATTCTACTCCAATCAGCAACCCTTTTCCGCGCACATCAGCAATGATTGTCGATTGTTGCTGAACTTTCTGTAACCCTTTTATTAAATACTCTCCCTTTTCTGCTGTTTTTTCAGGTAGATTATGCTTCTCCATATATTCAATAACAGCTAGTGCCGTTGCTGCAGACAATGGATTTGCACTTAACGTATGCCCGCTCATAACAGAACGTGACCCACGTAATATCGGCTCCATAACGCGGTCACTTACAACAGTCGCTGCCATCGGTGTATATCCAGCTCCTAATCCTTTACCAAGTGTCATAATATCCGGTTCTACACCCCAATGCTCCATTGCAAACCATGCACCAGTACGACCAAGCCCAGTCATTACTTCATCTGCAATAAATAAAATATCGTAATGACTACAAATATCTTTAATTACTTTATAATATTCTTTCGGGGGAACAACCGCTCCTCCAGCTGCTCCGATAATCGGTTCAGCGATAAAAGCTGCAATATGCTCTGCACCAATTCTTTCAATTGATCTTTCTAGTTCAGTCGCACAAGCAATCTGACAAGTTGGATATACCTTTTGAACGGGACATCTGAAACAATATGGAGCTGGGATCGTTGGATAATCTTCCAAAATAGATACGAATCGTTGCCTGCGCAAAGGATGTCCAGACATTGATAAAGCCCCCATCGTAATACCGTGATAGCTCATCCATCTTGATAAAATTTTATGTTTCCCTTGAATACCGCGTTCCTGAAAATGCTGAATTGCGATTTTCATAGCTGTTTCATTCGCTTCCGTACCACTATTCACAAAAAAGCTCCAGTTCAAATCTCCTACACTTAAATCACTTAACTTCTTCGCTAATTTTTCAGCTGGCTCACTCGTAAACTGTGATCTATAAACGAAAGCAATCTCCTCTGCTTGCTTTTTAATAACGTCTGCAATCTCCTTTACGCCATGCCCAATACCTGCCGTAATTGCTCCTGACGAGCCATCAAAATATTTATTTCCGTTCTGATCATATAAATAGACACCTTTTCCATGTGAAATCATTGGATACGGCTGACCAACAAGTGGTTTAATTAAGTAATCGCGCATAGCGCTCCCCCATTTCTCCAATTTGTATATATGTATGAAGAAAATTGACGTTTCTTTCATAAAAAAGAATCCTCTGCAAAAGCAGTGAATTTATCAAAAAACTATTATAAAATATACAAATGAGTGCTAAAAAATATTTTTAAAAACAGAAAATTCAGAACCTAAAAAGAAGACCAATCCTTATCTATACGCTCAAATAACCCTCCCTTATATAAAATGATTATCACACTAAATGTTTTACTAACATAATGTCAGCTTCCCTCAAATACCGACATTGTGTAAACTTCGACAGTACTCCCTTTAAACTCCTTCCTATTATCCTACTTTGCGTTGCATATTTTTAAACAAATTTCGACACTTAACTTCACTAAATGAATAACAATTATTTTTATAACAACTAACATTTAACATATAATATCTTTCTTTTTATACAATAAAAAAAGAACCGATTAACCACATTAATCAGTTCGGCACGACGCTCTTTTTCGGTTAATACCGTCACTTGCTAAAATAAATAGAAAAAACCATACTTCAAATTCAAAATGCATCCTACAGCCTTTAGCACAAAGTCCTCCATAACTCCATTCACAATTACTATCGGGATATCACCATCCCAATGTACCGCTCCTTTCCTCATAGTCAAACTACCTTTCCTTTATAATTTATGTAGGACAATTATCACTTTGTATGTGTATTTGCCTATAATTAAAAAAATCCCTAGGTTGACATGCTTTCGATCTGCCGATTAATACTTGTGTGAACTACCCACCACTTAGTATCTCTTACGAGCTTACCCCGAAGTGGGGGCTTCTCGGTTCATCGCTACTTTTGATAGCTAACGAATTTGTCTTAGGACAGCCGAGCTAACTCCCTTGTTCCAAAGGTTATTTTGTTACTATTTATGCCAACGCTAATAAGCGGATCGCTTCCTACCGCTAGACTATCGTCTTTCACACGCTTGAGGAAGGAGACTTCTTTCGGATAATGCGTTAAAATTTTCATTTTAACTTACATGTAAAGATAAGCTTCGTGTTATCAAAATGAATAATATATTTTCGTTTCTCCTTAAAAAAACAATTTTTTTCGCATAACCCCTTTCTCACTTCGCATATAGTTTTAATGATGACAAAGGAGGAATGTACATGTCTCAATCTGAAATCGAAAAATATGGACAAGAAGCTGCTCGTTACGAACAGCTTGCTCGTTACTATCAATATAGTAATCCCAAAAAATATGTAGAACTATATATGAAATATTACGATGTGCTTACAAAACTTGTACAGGCATATGAAAAAAGAGATTCACAAGAAGCTGCTTTACCATCACATATAAGGATTTTTCATTCTGCTCCAAACACACCCTCAGTTGATATTTTAGTAAATGGGCAAAAGGTGATTAAAAACATTTCATTTAAGCAATTTAGCCCCTATTTATCATTAGTGCAAGGCAAATACCGTATAGATATTGTGCCTGTTGGAAATGAATCACCAATTTTTTCAGCTCTAATACCACTAATGGGAAATCACACTTATACTCTTGCCGCAATAAATAGTGATGATCACCTACAATTACAACCTATACTTGATAATACGCATTTACCATCTGGCCAAGCTAAAATACGCTTTGCACATTTTTCTCCCGATACCCCTATTGTAAATGTAGATTTAAAAGGTGGAGATCATTTATTTGAAAATGTGCTCTTTAAACAAATAACAGATTTTTTAGAAGTTAGCCCTGGTATAGCAGATATTGAAGTTTCACTTGCGGATAATAAAAACGTGTTGTTAACTATACCAAAATTCAATGTTGAACCGAATATAATTTATACAATTTCCATAGTAGGTTACTCAACTAAAGATCCTAAATTAGAAACCGTTATACTAACAAACTAAAACAGTCTACACCATTTATTTGGTGTAGACTGTTTATTTTTGAAATGCAATTTGAAATTCTGTCCAATCGTTATTTGAACGACACATAATGGATCCATTATGTTTTTCTACAATTTGTTTACATACAAACAACCCAATACCAGTACCTAACTTTTTAGTAGTTACAAATGGTTCAAAAATCGTTTCAACATTTTCTGCCGGAATCATTGGTCCATTATTTTTTATCACAATTCGAATAGCTTGATCTTCTTCAAATACATCAATGATAATTTTCCGTTCTTCTTTCATTGATTCCAGAGCATCAATTGAGTTCATTAAAATATTTAAAACCACTTGTCTCACTTCACTCCGATAACCAACAAGTGGAATTGGATACGGCAAATTCTTTTCAATCGAAACATTTGCATTGACCAAACTCGGGTATAAGAATTGTATAATATCTTGAAACAAATCATTAAGCCAAAACTGTTCCGATTCATTCCACATTTCTTTTTTCGATACGAGTAAAAATTGCGAGATTCGAAAATTTAATTGATCTAATTCATGCGAAATGATATCTAAATACGATAAACTAGGATGATCTCTCTTCAATAATTTGACAAATCCCATTATTGAAGTAAGCGGATTACGAAATTCATGTACAAAACTAGCTGACATTTGCCCTAAAATTGTCAACCTTTCTTTATGTGTTTCGTTAATATATTGCTGTTTTTCTTCTAAATTTCTCGTAATAATTTCCGAGTATTTTAAAACGGTATAATAAATTAATTTGTCAAAACAAGTATGTACTTGAGCCATGATTGGTTTTAGTTCACGGGCACTTACGTCTAATTCACACATCGCTTCAAAAAGTTCATTTCTTCCCACGTTTGCATTATAGACAAAATCTCCAATATTCGCATCTGCTCCCGCACGCTCAATAGCAATTTTCTCACATAATGGTTGAAGATATTCAATACCTTTATCTTCCATAGTCAATTCAATAATTAACTCTAATAACTCTTCTCCATTTTGAACTACTTCTTGTTTAAATGGATCTTTTTCGGAAATTATCATTTTGTTTTTCCAGTTCTCTACGAATTGGTGCCTGTTGTTTTTCAAGTACGCACAAAATATTTCTTTAATATCCTTATCGATTGGAAAAACCCCCATTTCCTCCATTTCCATACGACGAATACCCTTTATATTTTGAATGTTAACACAAAAAATGCATTTCGTTAATAGATTATTGTCACATTTTGTTAATATCTGTTGATAAAATTTTTTTCATTTCTAAATTAATTGTTTGATTCATATATTACATTTTTCTTCCCCTCGTTCCAACTTCATTACATTTCATACAACTTTTTTGCATCCTACTTCATTCTTTCGTACAATAGAAAATGAAAGGTGTGAAAAATATGGTAAATAAAAATGTGGAAGATTATCTCCAAGAAGGCATTTACGGCCAAAAGCAAAACAAACCAGATGAACGTAATATGTATTTAACTACATTACGTGAGCGTGTAGAAATCGCTTTAACAATCGGTCAAGTAATGCAAAGTAATGTATATACAGAAGTAACGAGTAGCATGCGTTCTTCTCAATCATTACAAATATTCCTAAATGGTAGCATTGCTTACCCACATTTATCAAAATACATTAAATTAGCAAATGAAAAAAATGTTCCCTTTACAATTGTTCAAAATAAAGGAACAGAAACACCAATCGGTTTAGTACTATCTCATAGCACTGCCGTAGATAAAGAACAAATTTATGTCGAAGATGATATTTTCAAACAAGAAATGAAGTAAAAGGTACACTTGATTAAATTAAATAGTTCCGAGAACCGTAGAAAAACAATAAAAAAACGAGTATGGGATCGTAAACATTTCCTACTCGTTTTTTATTGCTATCTTTACTTTCTATCTACTTTATTTTTTAATACACACTAATTTCATTTCTGTCATTTCTTCTATTGCATATTTAATTCCTTCACGCCCCGTGCCACTTTCTTTCACACCACCGTAAGGCATATGATCTACTCTGAACGTTGGAATATCATTTATCATGACACCACCAACTTCAAGCTCATCAATTGCACGCATAGCTTTAAACAAATTATTTGTAAACAATCCTGCTTGTAGACCGTAACGTGAATTATTTACTCGCTCTATAGCCTCATCGAATTCTTTAAATGTATTTACTGTCATTAACGGACCAAATACTTCTTGGCACTGTACAGATACATACTCAGGAACATTTGTTAATACCGTTGGTTCAAAAATCCTTTCATCAAGCTTCTTACCACCGTATAAAACAGTTGCTCCTTCCTTAATAGCTTCTTGTACCCACATTTCAATTCGCTCTACATCTTTTTTCGAAATTAAAGCTGATACATCCGTTTCCTCAATCATCGGATCACCAACAACAACTGTTTCCATCGCTTTCTGTAGCTTCGAAAGAAATTCATCTATTCTCTTTTCATGTACAAAAACACGTTGTACCGAAATACAAACTTGTCCATTATTAACAAATGCGCCCCATTTTACACGTTCAATGATCTCATCTGTTAACTCTACATCTTCATCAATAATAACAGCCGCATTTGATCCTAATTCTAACGTAACCCGTTTTAATCCAGCCTTTTCCTTAATTCCAATTCCAACTTTCGGACTTCCAGTAAAAGTAATGGAGGCAACATCATTATTTTTAACGATTGCCTCGCCAACAGTATTTCCGGCAGCGATTGCAGGTCCGACTTTATGCGCTACTAAATTTAATGGGAAATTAAATGGCGTAATAGCTCCTATAACCCCTATCGGCTTTCGAATTGTATATGCAATACGTCCATCTGCACCAGGTGCTGCGTCGAGTGGTAACGTCTCACCATATATACGCTTCGCTTCTTAAGCTGCAAATTTATACGTTTGAACAGTACGATCTACTTCTCCCCTTGCAGCACGTATCGGTTTTGCAGCTTCGTTTGCAATAATCTCTGCAAATTCTTCTCTTCTTTCATCCATTTTTTGCGCAACCTTCTCTAATATAGTCGCACGGTCGTATGCAGATAATTTATTCATCTTTTTCATTGCATTTTTTGCAGAAATAACAGCCTCTTGAACATCTTCTTCCGTTCCTTGTGCAATTTCCGCTAACGTTTCTTCAGAATATGGTGCATATAATGGTTTATATGTGTTTACTGACTTCCAATCTCCATTTATATATAAATGCTTTTTCATATTTCTTCCCCTTCCAAATATATGTATACAATAATACTTCACCTAGTGAAAGGTAAGACTTATGTAATTGTATCATAGCCCCTATTCCACCAAAAACATTATGCTCAAAAAAACTCTGCCATATAGCAGAGTTTACGAACTAATTTGCTCTTGTAACGAAATTTGTTTTTCATCTTCTAAAATAACAATCGATTCTACTGTTTTTGTAACTTCTAATCTCTTAATATAGCGTCCATCTAATTCTTTCACACAAAACTTATAGTTTTCAATTTCAATGGAATCCTCTTCAGCAATCTCTATATTCTTCGTTAAAATCCAACCACCGATTGTATCAACACCATTATCATCAATCGCTAAACCTAATAACGTATTCACATCACTAACAAGTACTTTCCCCTCTAGTATCGTTTTCGTTTCACTAACTTGTTGAATTTCTGGCTGTTCATCCGTATCAAACTCATCTTGAATATCTCCAACAATTTCTTCCAAAATATCTTCAACAGTAACAAGTCCAGATGTACCACCATATTCATCTATCAATATAGCAATATGCGTTCTTTCTTTTTGCATTTTCAAAAACAAATCATGAATTGGGATAGAGTCGATAACTAAAATAATTGGTCTAATATATTGTTCTACTTTCTTTTTACTAACAGCTCTATGTTGCACAAAATCTGTAAAAATATCTTTAAAGTTTACAAAACCTATTACGTGGTCTTTATCGCCATCAACAACTGGATACCTCGTATATTTTTCCTGAGACATTTTTTGCAAAGCTTCTTCAGCAGGCATTTCTTTACTAATAATATGCATCTCAGTTCGAGGTACCATTATTTCTTTTGCAATACGATCATCAAACTCAAAGATCTTATTTACATATTTATATTCAGACTGATTAATCTCTCCATTTTTATAACTTTCTGAAACTAATAACCGTAACTCTTCTTCTGAATGAACCTCATCGTGTCCTTTCGGTGGTTTCAACCCTAGCAACTTCGTAATGACTCGGGCTGATCCATTGAGGATCCAAATAAACGGGAATGCAATACGATAAAAGAAAATTAACGGCTTAGCAACAAACAAACTTACTTGTTCAGCTTTTTGAATCGCAAATGTTTTTGGGGCCAATTCCCCTATTACAACGTGTAAAAAAGTAATAAACAAAAACACTAATGTTACAGCAAAAATGTCTGCAAGTTGAGTGGAAATATTCCAATTTGCAAAAAGCGTGTCAAACATTTGCTTTAGCGCAGGTTTACCAAACCACCCAATCCCTAGAGCTGTAACTGTTATTCCTAACTGACAAGCAGATAAATATTCGTCTAAGTTTGTAATGACTGTTTTGACCGATGTTGCGCGATTATTTCCTTCTGCAATTAAAGAGTCAATTCGTGAACTCCTCACTTTAACAATTGCAAATTCTGCTGCAACGAAAAATGCCGTTAAGGCAATTAAAACAATCACTATACTTATACTATATATGTCCAAATACTTTTCCTTACTTACAGTGTAAGCAAGGAAGCCACCTCCTACTTAATTTTATTCAAGTGAAGTAAGCATTCTAATACTCTAACAAAATTCTACATTAGCAACCACCTTTTTATATATTATATGCATACATAAAAAAGATATTTATCATTATGATAATCTAATTCATTTACCCCCGTCAAATCAAATTATTCTAATTATTAAGACAAAAAGCTTCTATATAAACGATATATTCTTCACAACTTAATTTCGTGAAAAAACACTTTCTTTGCCGATTCCACACTTCTTTTGTCACACCAGAAGGGAACTTACCTCCTAGATCGAAATCATTCAATAGGATACATATAGGAGGGATTATTTTGGAATATAAAACACCATTTATCGCAAAAAAATTAGGTGTTAGCCCAAAGGCTGTTGTCCGGATTGCACAACAATTAAATCTTACGATAGAAAAAAATAAATATGGTCACTTTATTTTTACTCAGGAAGATTTAAATCAAATGTTAGAATACCATCGTTCTCAACTGGAGCAGTCTCAAAACTCTCAACCTACTCACACAACATCATCAAATAATGTTGAAGAATTAAAAACTCAAGTAAGCACAATTGTTCAAAACTCATCATCGAATGGTTTCGAGCAATTTGCTTCTCAATTAAACACAATTACGAGAAGGCTCGATCGTATGGAAGAGCAAATGCAAGATAAGGCAAATGATGTCGTTACGTACCAACTCTTACAACATCGCCGCGAAATGGAGGAAATGTTAGAACGAATTCAAAAGCTAGAAGCTGCCCTCAAAAAAGAAGAGCCTATATATATTACCCCTGATTCAAAACCAACATATGAAAGAGAAAAGAAGCCAAAACGACGTAAAATGATTTTTAGTATATTTGGATTATGAATTTTAGACCCTTATTAAAACAATAAGGGTCTTTTTTCATGAAGAATGATATCAAATAAAAATATCATTCCCTATACTACACATATTCACATCGCTTTATTTTGTTAACGTAATATTCTTACTGTATTCTGCAATTAATGCCTGCGCATGAGCATTCCCTTGAATAACATCGCGAAATTCTTTTAAAGAATACAAGTGCGTAACCCCTTTTCGAGCATGAATTCGTACTGGTACACCTTGTAAAGTATCATGAAACTGAAATGGATTATCTATCGGTTCAATTGGAAAACCGAGTGTTAATAAATACATATACATTCTTTTTGTAACTGCTGCAATATACCATTCCGCTTTTGTTTCTAACGCATGCATAAATAAAATTGCTGTTAACCTTTTGAAATGCCCTCTTCCACGAGACGTTTTCGCAATACTTAACTTGCCTATTTCATACACATTTTTCAAATCTTTCACTAAATCATTTTTAGAAAACGGATAGAAAAACTCAGAATTTGATTGTTCGGGTACCGTATACTTAATACATTCGACTGTACCTATATGATGTTCATCTTCTATTAATAAAAATCGTGATGGATTTAAATTACGTTCTACAAACATTAAGTTTCTTTCTTCACAAAAATCTCCCCATAGTTGCTCGAACCAAAAATGTTCTTCCTTTGTTTGAACACGCTGGAACATATTTACCCGCCTTTCCCATCGTCGCTCTGTTTTGACAACGCTTTCACAATCTATCATATAAGAACAAACCTTCGTATGCAACTAAAAATATTTATGACTTATTATATTCTGCAAAATAAATTAAATTCCACCTTAATCATCTCTTATCTTACATGTACAGTTCTTTTAACAAAATTTGTGTATCACTATAAATTCAAATCACTTCATGCATCCTTCCATACAGCATATAATTCTTCTTAATCTAAAAGAAATCCTTTATGAAAAAGGATTTCTTTTACTTCTTTATGCTTTTTAACCATTTCTCAAAAATTTGTACCATCCCATGTTTTCCAGCTAATTTCTCTTCACCTTGTTTCGTCTTATATGGATATAATTGCAAGAAAATACCGCATCCAGATTCAATTTTTTTACTATGCATATGACTTCCTGGATATACACAAATCACTTCATAAATTGCCCTTCGATGAAAAACGCGCTTTCCATTCTGTTCTTCTACATACTTTATAGACCAGTACTTATACATTTGCTCAGTTGCTTTCGTATTTCCAACGTGCTGAAAAATATTGTACATTGGGCTATACTTCACTTCAATAATAATAGAAGATTTATATGTGTATTTCCCTTCTTCCTTTACATAACAATCTAAGCGAATATCTGGTTTCTTCGTATCCTCTCCATTATAAAAATTACTCTCTTTACTTAATGCAATAAGAGGGTGTGTTTCAATTAAGTCATTAAATGCAACATGTATCTTTATGTCATCTTGATGTAAAACTACTGTCGTTCCATCTTGTAATCCATCTACATAAAAATGTTCTTGTATTTGTTCACGAATGGAATTCTGAGCTTCAAAACCAATTTGCTCTAAAATTGAAATAACGATAAAAAAAGCGTAATATTCATATACCAAAAACGTTGGTTTATATACAAATAATAAAGATGGGGATTGATCTGTATATTGTGGAAGTAAGTCTAAATGCTGCAGTAATTGTTGATGTGGTATAGGTAAATCGTATGAGTTCATGTTACCCGTTTCAGAAACTTCTCTCCAAAATGGAGAATACATTAAAGTTTTAAAGAATTGTACACTTTCATGTACAATATGCGCTAATATTTTATACTCTTGTATTTTCACAGAGCTTTTCCGTACATCCGCTTCTTTTAGTAAATGTATATTTTTATATTTTTGCTTCTCTCTATCGGTCACTGATCCATTTCGCTCAATTGTTTGCATAATCGTTTTGACAGCTTGAAATTCTTCAGATTTTTTCGTTTTTGCTCTTTCTAATATTTCAATTGTTTGACGTAAGAAACTTTCGGCTTCAAGTAAGTACTGATAAAATTGCATCGCTTTAAATTTAAGAAATGCATTTTCTTTACTATTTTTATGTTCTATAAATTTACGATTATAATATTTTGCATAAAGTTTTTTTTCCGCCATTATAGTTCCTTTTCGCGTTACCTTCCGCTCCTTTGTTTCCCATTTATATTCGTGTATAAATTTTGAGCTCGATTCTATCTTCTTAAAAATCTGCTTAATCTTTTTCATTTTTTGCGGCAACTTTCTAAGTAACACTAAATAAGAAGAATCTTCAATATCACTAAGTGCAGAGAAAGTCTTTTTATAATAACCTCTATCTAAAATCAACTCATTTAAAATTGACTTTACATAGGTTTGAATCATTTCAAATTGATCATCAAAAAAATTTTTGGGAACAACTTGAAAAGCACCATAATACGTTTTATCTTCTATACGCACTTCAAAGTGATATAAACCACAACGCCATGGATAAAAAAATTCCGTTTTTCCATGTTCATATATTAATACCTTTTGTTTTTTTTCATTTATTTCGTATTGTGACTCTTTTATATTTTTCTGCCCTTCATATACTTTATTCCATACAAAAGTAATATTCATTGGACTTTCATAATGGTAATACAATCTTATCGGTTTTAATTCTTGTATTTTATAAATACATTGGACTAATGCAGTAGTAGATGTGCAAAGACGATTTAATAAAATATAATCCCCTTTTCCCTCTGTTCCAATGATTAACTTTAATACAAAAGGGAGCGTTTCTCTCGTATCAACGATTTCTGTTTCATACCGATCTTCATTTCGCATATCCATACAACTCCAGTTCTCTACGTTTTTCTCTTATATATGCCAAAGAGTGTTCAAATGTAGAGACTCTGTTTGCAAGTGGAGATTGTAAAAGCGGTACTAAAGTCGCTCCCCTTTTTACTTCTTCAGAAAATAAAGTGCCAACCATCATTTCAGTCCCTCTTAATTTCGTCAGTACACGTTGCTTTATTTGTAAATCAAAGCCCTCTTCTCTACTGATCATGTAGGAATGATTATTTTGGAACGGTATATTTTGCAAGTATGCAGCAATGGCATTTGCACATCGAAAAGAAATTCCCTTTGATGCATCATGTGAGGACAATACGACATGCAACTTATCTAATAGCTCTAGCTCTTCCTCAGAAAACACCTCAATCATCGCTTTATTTCTGATCCAATTTATCCGAAATTCTCCCGCTGTTACTTTCAAAGGTTGTTGTGATACAACTTTATCTTGTTCCATACACAGCTCACAAAACGGAATCTTTTGTAAAGTTATTAAATTTGTTCGGTCTAATAATCGATCGGAGAGCTCTTTTGTTGTTTCATCAAAATTCACAGTACCTACAAATAAAATATTTTCTCCAATTTCAATTGTTGATGGAATTTGGTTTACTGTTTCCTGCGCACCCTCATACAAATTCAAAATGCGATTTTGATTTTCAAGTTGAAGAACAGATAGAAAGGGAGTAAACCAATGCTCGATATGTGACATATTCATTTCATCAAAAACTATTATATACAATTGATTTTGATTTTCTTTTGCCTTCATTAACGTTCTAACTAGCTTTGTTTCACTTTCAATAAAAGTACCGTTTGGATGAAGATATCCAAGCAAATCATGTGGTTCTTGGTATGAAGGAGAAATAGGAATCCAAATCAATTCTTCTCCATACTGTAATCCGAGTGCTTCTGCATAAGCTTGCACAAAACGTGATTTCCCAACGCCCGGTATTCCACCGAGAATTGTTAACATATTTGTTTTTACACTGATATGGAAATTATAAATATCCGTTTCATCCAAATATAACCCTTTATTACGCACCATACTTTGTACATACTGTAAAAAGTATGACTCACGCTCATCCCATTCCCATTCATCCTTTTGTACTTTTATATCCTCTATTTCAACTAACTTACCTTCTTCAGTCATTCGTTTTTTTAATTGCTCATACACTTGATCACTTACAAAATACAATTTGTCTTCTACCGCTATCTCTACATACTTCAACCAGTCATTGAAGTCTATATATTTACATTCCCGCTTCTGTTCAAAATACGCTATTGAACTAATTGATGACTTTAATGATATATTTCCATATAACCTTCCATCTTGCCACAATAATTCAGGAGGCTCAAAATCTTTCGGGAATTTTGGTAAAAGAAATGATAAATAGCCATTACTAAGTTTTCGTTCTAAAGACTCTCTCTTTTTATTGTCTGAAACTTTTGGTGCTGGAATCATTTTATATCCAGTTGCTATTTCTCGCGGTTCTTCTGTACATATTAACTCCACATATATATTTCCTCGTTCATAATAGAGACGAAACATAACCAATTGCTTTTCTAATTTTCTCTTCTTTAATTCCAAAAAGATTTTTTCATTCTTTTTATTGCTACATAATCCTTCGAATACATAATGTTCATTTTTAAATTGCTCTTGTAAAGTGAATGGTACCGGTGATAGACATTGTACAAAGAAATTTTCTCCATTCTTCTCTCTCTCCACTTTTGTAAATTTTCCGACAAACCTCATATAGTACATTCGTTTTATAAAACTTGGCTGAAGAGCTTTATGTAATTTCACCTTAGTCACCTTCTTTTTTCATACTATTCTTAGTGTATGAAAAAAAAGAAAAACTAGAAATAAAAAACCTGACGTTATCCGCCAGATTCAAAAATAAAACGTATATTAATGAGAAGGAAATGCTTTTTTCTCTTGTAAAATAGCATTATGAGCAATTTTCATTTTAGCAAGTACATATCGTAATCGATCTTCAGCGTTTTCATCTTTATTTTTCTGTAATTCCGCTAAATTCTCAACAGAACTCGCTAAATTTTCAATCACTCCTCGCAGTTCAGGATGATGATTAAAAAAAGATTCTTGTACTAATACTTTCCTTAACTCACTTGCTAAATCACTTATTCTAGACAACTGTTCTTTTTCTTCCATTCTCATCCCTCCTGAATATCTTATGTATTAAATATTCTATAAACTAAGAAAAAAGCCCTTTAAATTTAAAGGACTTTTACAACTTTATATTTCCTGACATTAACATATAAATTGACGTGATAGCTGCAATAACAATTGCCCACATCACATATCTCTCAATACCTACAAAACAACGATTCCCTTTTTCTTTTCTTGCAAACATATACACGAGAATCCCAATACCATATACAATTGAAACAAGCAGTAAATTCTTTAAACCAGCTGCGTAAATGAGCCATACAGAATATACAGAAGCAATTAAAGCTAATAAGCCATTTTTCACTCTCGCAACTTCCAGCTCTTTCGTAATGACTAATTTCAATTGATATAAAGCTGATAATAAGTACGGCAGTAATATAGATGTTGACGCAATAAAATACATAATTTGATATGTCGATTCTGAAAATAGAACGATTATAAATATAATTTGGGCAACGATATTTGAAATCCATAATGCCATATGCGGTGTTTGCTTCTTATTTGTTTTCGTGAAGACTTTCGGGAATACTCCATCTTTCCCTGCTACGTGAGAGATTTCAGAAACAAGTAAAAACCAGCCAATTAATGTACCTACTAATGAAGCAACTAAACCAATGTTAATCGCAACTGCCCCCCATGGTCCCACAACATGTTCTAATACATGTCCCATTGAAGGAGTTTCTAACACTGAAAGTTCATTTCTCGTCATAGCTCCCATTGATAGCACCGAGATTAAAATATAAATAGACATAACTAAAATTAATCCAAGTACTGTCGCTTTTCCAACATCTCTGCTATTTTTAGCTCTTCCAGATAACACAACTGCTCCCTCGACCCCAATGAACACCCAAAGAGTTACAAGCATTGTATTTTTCACTTGACCAAGTACAGAGGAAACTGAGATTGTTCCTTCTCCCCAAAAGTCATGTGTAAATGTATCCCAACGAAACGCTGTTACCATTACGACAATAAATAATAAAATCGGAACTAATTTCCCAATCGTTGCGATAACATTCATAATGGAAGCTTCACGGATTCCAAATAAGATAAGAAAATGAAGTGTCCATAATAAAAGTGATGCACCAACGATAGACGCAACATTATTCCCTCCTTTAAAAATTGGGAAGAAATAACCTAATGTGCTAAACAGCAACATAATTGTTGCGACATTTCCTAATATTCCTGCCAGCCAGTATCCCCAAGCACTATTAAATCCAATATATTCACCGAAACCAGCACGTGCATAACTATAAATACCGCCCTCAAGCTCCGGTTTTTGTCTTGCTAACGTTTGATATACGAGCGCAAGCGGAATCATCCCCATCGCTGTAATACACCAACCAATTATTGTTGCACCACTATTTGCTCCTACTGCTAAATCATGCGGTAAACTAAAAACACCGCCACCAACCATCGTTCCAACTACTAATGCGATTAATGGAAAAAAACCTAATTTCTTTTCTATTTGTACCACCCCATCTGTCATTCTAGGTGCTATGTTCATTCAACTATTAAAGTCACCTTTTTCTCTAATAGACGTTTCTCTTATATTCTTTCAGGAAAACATTACTTATTCTAAAAGAAAATGAAGAAAAATGGAATACTTTTTTGAAAAAATGTATAAGTATGCACGAAAAAACCGTTCATTTTTGTTATGAACGGTCATTTCACACATATAAAATTGTATATTTTTTGTAAAATCAACGAAGCAACTGCTCTTTGTGTAAAAATTGTTTCGCTACTTCTTCACTACTTTTACCATTTACATTTACTTCATAATTCATTTTCCGCATTTCTTCATCTGTAATCTTTCCAGCTAATTTATTCAATATTTTTTCAAGTTCAGGATATTTCTGTAACGTCTCTTTTCTTAATAATGGAGCTCCTTGATATGGCGGGAATAACCCTTTATCATCTTTTAGCACTTTAAGTCCATATTGCTCCAATTCACTATCGGTTGAATATGCATCAATTACATTCACATCTCCCGATTGAATTGCACTATATCGTAGCTTTGGCTCCATCGTTTTAACATTTGAAAATTTATAGTTATATAATTTTTGTATTCCTTTATAACCATCTTCGCGATCAGCAAATTCTAATGTAAATCCTACCTTAGCTTCCTGCGCAATATTTCCTAAATCAGAAATTGTATTTATGTTATTTTGATCTGCTATTTTTTTCGGCATGGCTAATGCATATGTATTGTTGTACTCCATCGGTTGCAACATAACCATATTATATTTCTTTTCCATCCCAATACGAGCCTGCTCATATACTTCATCACGATTTGTACTCTTCGGCTCTTCTTTCACAAAAGTAGATAAAGCTGTGCCCGAAAATTCAGGATAAATATCTACTTCTCCTGATTTCAACGCTTCAAATACAAATGCTGTTTTCCCAAGGCCCGGCTTTAATTCTACGTGTAAATCTGTATCCTGTTCAATTAATTGCTTGTACATTTGAATTAATATTTCTGGCTCAGATCCAAGTTTGCCAGCAATAACAATATCTTTCTTTTGTGTATTCCAAAGAAATGGAGACACGACTACTACAACAATTATACACATCGTCACTATAACGCGCTTAGAGGAGCGTTTCGGGCTCTCTAGCATGCGAAGTACTATATCAAAGAATAAAGCGAGTAACGCGGCTGGTACGGCCCCTAAAATGATAAGCGCATGATCATTTCGATCGATACCAAGTAATATGAGTTTACCGAGCCCACCAGCGCCTATTAGAGCTGCTAATGTAGCCGTTCCAACAATTAATACCATCGCCGTACGAATACCTGCCATAATAATTGGTAATGCAAGAGGAAGCTCTACCTTCCACAACCTTCTCCAGCTATTCATCCCCATAGCTCTTGCTGCTTCTATTAGAGATTCATCTAATTCCCGTATTCCTGTATATGTATTTCGTAAAATAGGTAATAGTGCATACACAACTAATGCAATAATAGCTGGAAGTTTTCCGATTCCTACTAATGGAATTAATAGTCCAAGTAACGCCAGTGATGGCACTGTCTGCATAACCGCAGAAGTTCCTATTATAAATTCAGCCATTCGTTCTTTTCTCGTTAATACAATGCCAAGCGGCACCGCAATAATTACTGCAAAAAATAGTGAAATAAGCGATATTTGTAAATGCTCACTTAATGCACTCAGCAATTCCATTTTTCGTTCTTGGAACGTTTGAATAAAATCAGTCACTGATTAGCCTCTCCCCTTCATTTGTTCAACAATATAATTGACAATATGACGACTTGTTAACGCTCCAACATATTGACCATTTTCTACAACTGGCACTGACTCTTCACCTCGTAAGCGGACTAGTGCTTCTTGTAAAGGAGAATGTAAAGATAAAGCGGTTCCTTCTACTCGTGTACTATCATCTAGTGGCAATACATCTTCTATATTCATCCCCTCATACCAAGGTCGTCCACGATTTCCGATGAACTCCTCAACAAACTCATTTTTCGGATTATGTATAATACCTTCAGGTGTATCTAATTGAACAACTTTTCCTTCTCTCATTACACAAATTCGATCACCAAGTGATAATGCCTCTTGCATATCATGCGTTATGAACACGATTGTTTTTTGAATCTTTTTTTGCAATTGTACGATATCCTTCTGAAGCTGTTCCCTGCTTAATGGATCTAATGCACTAAATGGTTCGTCCATAAGAACGATTTTCGGATTTGCAGCCAATGCCCTAACGACACCAACACGCTGCTTTTGCCCTCCTGACAATTCATCGGGCATACGATCGCGATATACATCCGGATCTAATCCAACCATATGTAGCAATTCATCGACACGTGCTTTTATTTCCTCTTTGCTCCATTTTCTCATTTCAGGGACAACTGCAATATTTTCAGCAATTGTCATGTGCGGAAACAAAGCAATCTGCTGCAACACGTATCCTATATTCCAACGTAATTCGTTTATATTATATTGTTGAATATCTTTTCCATCGATTAAAATTGAACCTTCTGTCGTTTCAATTAAACGATTAATCATCTTCATTGTCGTTGTTTTCCCGCAACCACTCGGTCCAATGAGAACAAAAAATTCTCCTTTTTTAATTTCTAAATGCAACGAATCCACTGCTTTCGTGCCATCATCATACGCTTTTGACACATGATTAAATTGAATCACAAACACAACTCCTTTATTGTTGTTTCCTTTATTTTGATGGAATATGAGATTCATTTCAAATGATACGCTTTATTATATAAAAAAGAGCTCACATTTGAGCTCTAACGGTCGAACAATATTGTTTTCATTATAGCAGCATATTCACGTACATACATTTTTCTCTTAGAGCGCATTGGTGTTTCAGCAGCTAGTGCCTCCATCTTCATGCCTAAACGCTTTGCAATTATTTTCGTTCTATATAAATGATACGTATTACTTACAACTACCGCATGTTTCACATCATATAAATCCATACTAAACTTTAAATTCTCATACGTATTTGTAGATTGATCTTCTATTAAAATACGACTCTCATCTATACCATGTACCATTAAATAGTTTCTCATACTGTGAGCTTCCGGTATATCTTCATCTTCTCCTTGACCACCTGAAACAATTACTTTCGCTTCAGGATGGGAAAATAAATATTCCAATGCTACATCCAAACGTTTTTGAAGAGATAAAGACGGTCTATCTCCAAATAACTTTGCGCCTAATATAAGAACGTATGGAGAGTGATTACTCAATGTTTCACGAGCAACTTTCTTCATTCGAAACGTCATATAAATGATGTATAACGGAGGTAGTAATAAGATTATAAGCAATATCCATTTGTTCATAAATAAGTTTGCACTCCCTTTCTTTTTATTATATAGAAAAAGATAGGAAGGCAGAAGTACTTTTTATACGATTGATTTATTAGAAACGTTCGTCCCTACTTTACGTTGTGAAAGTACATAATAAATAGCAATTCCTAATGAAAAGATCAATATGCAGCTTAATACGTAAAAAGGAAGCATTACCCCAGCTTTAGATACACCAGCTGTAAACAGCATTAATAATACAATTCGTATTCCTGTACCAATTAATCGAAATAAGCTGTCTACACGTCCCATTACTTCGTTTGGAATTTCCTCCATCATCAATACATTTCTTGCCACTCTTGTACCCGCATTTCCAATTGCATGAAAAATTGCAAGTCCATATAACAACATTACGGAAGGTTCAATAATCATTGCGGTAATTGAAATTACATATATGAGCATCGTCATGACGATTGAAACTTCTGTCTTTATATATTTCATCATAATTGGAATACTTATTCCCGCAAGAACTGCTCCGACACCGTACATCATACCTTCTATTGCGTATACAGAGGCACTGGCTTTTAATATATCTGAAATATATACCGGGATTAAATAATTTGCCATCATAACACCGATAAACGGCATATAAGTCGCAAGTAAAAACCAAAAGAACTTCGGACGCTTTTGCATAAAGTGAATCCCTTCGAACAATTGCTTCTTAAATGTTACTTTCCTTTTCACTTCCTTTTTCTTTACGTACGGTATACATAAGAAAAGGAAGAATGCTCCTGCAAAAGTTAACATATCTACTAACAAAATCCATTTTAAAGAAATGATTTCAATAAGGAAGCTAGCAGCCGCTCCTGAAATAACTTGAGTTAACTGTCCTTGTATTTCCATTGTTCCACTTAAATTTTTATAATGTTCTGCTTGAAATATCTCTTGATTGAACGCAAATATTGTAGGATAAAATAATAAATAGTAAAATGACCCTGCTATATATATAAGAATATAGTGAATAGAATGATAAGGTTGCCCCGTAAATCCCCATATAGCCATCATTCCTATAACAACTATCCCAATACCTTCATTACATAATAATAAAGATTTTCTTGAAAAACGATCAATACTTTGCCCGATAAACGGTGTTAATAAAAACATAATAAGAGTTGAGATGATGGAAACATAACCGAACGTTGTCTCTCCTCCACTCTCTTTAATTAACAACCATGGAATCGTTATCATAACAATACCGGAACCAATAGCTGATAGACTATTGGCCCCTAGAATGAAATACAAGCGTGCATCTTTATACAGAGATGGCATATCACTCAACTCCTAATTGTTTTTTCACCTCTTTATATACACTCATATATGCTTTTAATTCTTTAACTAAATCATGAATTAATGGTTTTGCATCTTCTCCAAGTTCACCATCTTGTACATGAAGTCCATCAAGCACAACTTGTTTTGGAATTGCATTTGCGTATACACCTCTTGCAACAGTGCGCATACTATTTAACGCGTTTATTCCCCCTTTACCGCCTCCAGCAACTGCTAGCAAAGCGACAGGCTTATGAATGAATTCACTGCTACTTAAGTAATCTAACGAATTTTTCAGCGCTCCGCTCATCGCATTATGATATTCTGGTGTACATAGTACTACCCCATCTGCGGCTTTCACTAACGCTTTCAATTTTTTTACTGCCTCTAAATCACGTTGCGATTCTTCACCGTTATATAAAGGCAATTCCTCTACTGCTAAATCATATAACTCCCCTTCAAATTGATCTGCAATATATTTTGCCACCACGCGAGTTCTACCAAATTTTCTTGGTGTACCGTTAATAACGACTAGTTTCATAATCAATTCTCCCCTTTGTTTTCAAGTTCTATTTATATATTATCAGAAATTTCTTTATAAAACACAGTAAAAAGAGGGAACTACCTTGATAAAATAGTATGATAAACGAAAAAAGAACTCATACTTTCGTATGAGTTTCACACAATTATTTTGTTTCATCTTTATAATTCAGTGTATCAATGCTTTCATTAGCTGTAAAATGGTTATATACTTTTTCCGCCAATTTTTTTCGTTCTTCTGGTAATTCTATATATTTCATTACATTTTCTATTATTTTTTCGTAAGGAGTAAACACAATTCCTGGCCATTCTATCTCGTCTTCTGGATTACTATTTTCCGAAATAATAAACTTCTTGTTTGCAACTGCATAAGAAATGCGAGGTGTTTCAAGAATTCCTGATAAGTAAAAATGAATATTCAATATAATTTTAGACCTAGCAATCAACTCATTTCTAACAATTCCCCACGCATTATTTTTGAAAACAATATTTAAATTCGGGGCCACTATTTTTAATTGATCAAAAATAGCTTGTCGCCTCGGATTAAGAGCACCTATAAACAGGATATCCATATCTTCAGTAATCTCATCTTCAAATGCATCTTTTTTTATTTTCAAAGTTGGGGCATAGTTCATTCCTACATGTTTTATTTCTTTTCCTACCCCTTTTCTTTTTAACCATTCTATATTTTGTTTACTATAATCCCAAATTTCCTTACCTTTTAATAGTATTAAATAAAGTGGATGTGCATATGGACTGCCTTCATATAACTGTTCTAAGTTATAAATAATTGCATCTTTAGGAAGGAGATTCGGGTTAAATGCATATGTATGTGCTCCAAAAACAACCGTGTTTTTTACATTTTCTAGTATTGTTTCTGATATAATTACTGTATTTCCCTCCTGCTCCAATCGCCATTTCAACGCTCGCGCAACATCTATGAAACTACCATATGTCTTCGGGCATATGAAGAGACAATAATCATATTCTTTATTCAAAGAAGCTTCCATTAACCTTAGATTATTTTTATATAAATCTACATCCGGGTGTTTAGCTAACAATTCATTTGCATATTTTTTTGCTACTTTATATAATCCAGCATAATAGGCAGCAATGCACCTTCTTAATTCAATTCTTTGCCGATGCTCATCCGATACATCCATATCTAAAAGAAGATTTGCGATACAGTACGCTTTTAAATGATCACGGTCATAATAATAATCTAGTAGTGGCATCAATTCTTCGTACGTATTTCCATGCACCGATTCCCCTAGTTCAATAGCCCATCGTATTAATTCCATGATTACTCCACTACTCTTTTAAACGAAAATGTATTTAATAAAATTTCGCATTATTCTCTACCGTGTTTGCTATATGCAACGGTAGCTCTTCTTTTATCGATTCCAAATACTTTTGTGACATTGCACCTAAATGTTTTTTATGAGGTATATAGAAAGCACTTATAGAAATTTCATAGTCAAATAAGTAATCATACACATGATAATCTACAAATAGAAGATCATCTTTTGGAAAAGAAACTTCCTTCCCTTGCAGGGCATACATCAAAGCAATATTATTTTGAGATTTTAGTCGATACATTCTTGCAAGTTGGTATAATGGCTCAGCTCGAGTTGGTCTATATTCCCATGCTTTTTGAAAATAAAAAACGGCTAATGCCACATATTGCTCTTCCTGCTTCTTAGCATTTTCTTTTTCATCCGCATCTGTTACTTCATGTTGTTTATTTGCTGAACGGTTTGCTAACTGTTCATAACAAATTCCTATTCGTAATAACGAATAGAATACCTCTTCAACCCATCCTCCAGCATCCACTCTTTTCTTATACCATTTAATCGAATCTTCAAATTGATTTAAATGATAATAAGTTTGAGCTAAATAAAATAAATATCTTATGTGCAAATCTGGCGTTGTTTCTGGGTCATTTATCCCCTGTAACAACAACCTCTCATCTCTTTCAAATTTATCCCCCTTACTTCCACCATCCCCGGGATCATTAACGACAAGAGTCTCTAATCTAGCTACTCTCGTATTATAATTCGCCCCAACTTTTGAACGATCTATATCCCAATACTCATGAGTAACACCGACAGATTTCCATGGTAAAGAAGCTTTTAAAAGACGTGTAAGCCAATATTTAATATGAATATCATATTGCAATGTAAGATAATGATCTTCAGTTAAGCTCGTTTTATCAAAATCAGGACCAACTTCTAATATCATATCCGCATCTAATATTAATAAATAATCTGCTTCTGGATATGTTTTTTGTGCTAATGAAACAGCTAAACTTCTGTTATAACCAAAGTTTTTAAACGGCTCATGATGAACTGTTCCCGGTATCTCATTTTCCTTACACCAATTTTCAATAATTTCAGGTGTATTATCAGTCGATCCAGTATCACAAATAGAAACAAAATCTACAATGGATTTCGTTGCAGTTAAACATCTTTCCATAATTCTAGACTCATTTTTAACAATCATACAAAGACATAGCTTTTTTTCTTCTTTTACATTCTTCACCTGCTCATTTCCCATTTAACCACCCCATATTTTATTAACACGCTCTTCTCATATGTAACACCATTAAATGACTACACCGATGACATAATCATCCTTTTACTATTTATGAAAACTTCATTTTATTTATTCGTATTTTTAAAATTGAACATCTTTTGATCCTATACTTTTAATTTGATACAATCGGTGCAAATTAACGATGGGTGATTAGTATTTTAAAATTAGGATTTTCTTAAACTATGTATAATAAAACCTAAAATAAAAAAGAAACTTGTACATAAGCACAAGTTTCTTTTCAAAAATCATTTTTTATTTTTTCACAACCTCATGTCCACCGAACTGATTACGAAGAGCTGAAACTACTTTTCCGTGGAATGTACCATCTTCTTGAGAACGGTAACGCATAAATAATGACATTGCGATTACTGGTGCCGCTGCTTGAAGTTCAAGTGCAGTTTCAACAGTCCATTTCCCTTCTCCTGATGAGTTCATTACACCTTTAATGCCATCAAAGTTTTGGATCTTCAGCTTCTCCACATTACAAGTTATGAGGCATGAAACAAGAATTGAAGAACTATATTCACTACTACAAGCAGATTAAAACCAAATGAAAAGACATGAGTCCGGTTCAATACGAGGGCACTGAAAAACTCCATTTAGTTCCACTTGGCGAGATATTCGACGATTGAATCGTCGAATATCTCGCCTTTTTAATTTATAATAGAG
>NZ_JAKUFP010000026.1:0-58937 GCF_022663495.1 Bacillus cereus group sp. BfR-BA-01383 | reverse complement strand
TTTTTCTTAAATTCTACATCGTAAGTGACTCTAATTTTTCCCATAGAAAAATCCCCTCCATAGTAAACAGGTTAATGTGCTTTCTTTTTCCCGTCTACTATAAGGGGATCATATCAAATTATGGGCTTTTTTTATTTCATTTATTATTAACCATTCAACACTATTCAGCATTTGAAATTAAGAAAATGCACAAAAAATTATACAGCCTTTCTCCGCATAGGGAAAAGCTGTATATAAAGTAAGGCAAACTACATCTTTAAAATGAATTACTCAATTGTTATACCTGCACTTATGAATCCAATCACAGTAGCAAGAGTAGCTGACTCAACAGTAGCATACACTAATATTTTGTCTCCAGCACTTACTGGAATATTTAGCCCCTGTATAATACCTGCTGCTGTTGCACCAGGAAGGGCAACCACAGGCAGTGTTGGTGCTAATGCTAGAACTGGTACCTGAGGATCAAAGGTATTACTCAACGGATTATCTGCAATAAATATTTGCAATTGAATGTGAGAACCTGCCACGGTTATGGCTGCTGCTGAACTAAAGAAACCTGCTAATGACGTAATCGTACCATCGCGTGGTGCTACAAAAGCATAGTCTCCTATTGCTGCATCCAACAGGTGCCTCTATAACAATTATACGAATCGATTAAAAAATGATTCATTCATTCTCATAATAAATATTATGAAATACAAGTGGTACATTTCATGTCCGTCATAAAGATAAGAACATTCCAATAGTTTCATGCCGGTGATTAAGCAATAAAATCAAATTGCACTATATTTATAGTAGAAAATATCTATACTAAATTTTCCGTAAACATATTATCAATTTACACTCCCTCCCACCGATGTTACATTAAATTTGAAGACAGTTTCTCCTTTACGAACCATCTCAATACGTACTTGAGGAACATTCTCCAATCCTATACACGAGGACAATGCTATGTTGACACTCAAACGAGTGTCTTTTTTTGCGGATTTCAAAAAAAACCATCTCTTAAAAATGGTTTTTATCATTACGCATTTCTTTATATTACTTAATATAAGTAAAAACTTATGAAACAGGATAATAAATTGTCATACTTAATCGAGTTAATGTTCGTCCAGAATTTTTATAAGTGTGCGATCTATCCGCCATAAACCGAATTGAATCTCCGCTATTTAATTTATATTGGCAATCATTTACTTCAATTGTCAATTCCCCTTCAAACACAGTAATAAATTCTTCCGTTCCTTCTTTATGTGCTTCTGAACTTAATTTCCCTTCTTTTTCAATTTCAACCGTATAGATTTCAAAGTTCCTATGCTCTTGGAAAGGAAAAGAAGGATATACTTTATATCTCCCATTATCCTCAGACAAGACTTGAACATCATTTCGTAAAACCACTTTTGTATCAGGTTGTGGATTATTGATTAAAGTGGTAAAAGACACTTTCAAACCATTCGCAATTTTCCATATTGTCGTTAGTGTTGGGCTTGATTCACCCCTTTCAATTTGCCCAATCATCGTTTTACTCACACCTGTTAATTGAGCAACCTTTTCTAAACTTAATTTTTCTTTCTCTCGTATTGTTTTTAAATTTTTCGCCAGAATAAGTTGAATTTCTTCCATAAAAAACACTCCTAAACCATATACAATATAACGACCGTTATGTATAATAAAAAGCACACGTTATATTGTTCTTTTCGGTCATTATAACACACGATTTTTTCAGGGGGTTTTGAAATGCCTATATTTTCTTTTTTATTATTTGTTTTTATAAGTAGCTTCACACCCGGACCTAACAATTTTTTAGCTATGACGTATGCCAATCAACATGGTTTAAAGAGGAGCATACAATTTTGCTTTGGAGTAGCTTTCGGTTTTTTCATCCTTACTTTCTTATGTAGTTTCTTTAATATTGTACTAATTAATATCCTACCCATAATCGAATTACCTTTAAAAATTTTAGGTGTAGCGTATATGCTATATTTAGCTTTTAAAATACTCACTAGTAAAGGCAGTACGAATTCCACTAAGAAAAATGATAATAACTTATTTACAGTGGGGATTTCCCTTCAATTTGTTAATCCTAAAGGGATATTATTCGGATTGACCGTAGTATCGACTTTTATACTCCCTTATTACCAATCATATTTAAGCTACGTTCTCTTTTCCTTATTCCTAGGTATAGTCGGTTTAATGAGTACATTTAGTTGGAGCCTATTCGGTTCAATGTTCCAAAAGATTTTATTAAAACATAATCAATTATTTAACATCATTATGGCCATCTTGTTAGTTTTCAGTGCTATTTCAATCGTTATACACTAGGTCTATACTTATTTTTGATACTTGTAAATCTTCTTTCTATTAAAATCAGATTGTAACTCTGGTATATCACACTTTATTCCCAAAAATAGTTGAATTTTTTCACCTATCCGGCACATAACTCCCACCTACTTATTGGATCATGTTCTATCTATTCTTTAAGGTGGGAGAGTTTCAGCCGGAAAATGATAAAATGAAACTTTAATCGGAGTGGATTTTTGCTCATCCCCACCGATTATTAGTGGAAATCAAACTGACTGCTCGCAAATAACAGATTAATAATCGCTTAATCCAGATTCCTTCTAATTTACTTAACCTCATACCACCAGCCTTTACGATCAAGCCAGCCTTTCATACCGTTTAATTGCGCATCTGAAGTTGGATCGGAAATAAAATATGTTAATCCATCAGATTGTAAAATAAATTTAGCTGTCATCTTAACTGAATTTAAAGCTTGCATAGCCTCAGGAGCTTCATATGGTGAAAAAGCGCCTGATTGGATGATATTTTGTTTAGATGGTGGAGTTGTCCCACCAGATTGCCCAGTTAAAGCATAAACAATTGAATTTGAAATCTTATCTACATTCCATTTTGCCATATCCGATTCATTATCAATAAATCCAAGTTCAATTAAAATTGCCGGTGCTTTTGTATTTGCTAATACATAAAGATCTTTTCGTTCCTTCGCGCCTCGGTTTGACCATCCAACATCTGTCGAAAGTTGCGATGCTATTTTTGCTGATAAAGCTTGTTGGTCATAGTAAAGTACTTCGACACCATTAGCATTAGTATCATACGAGTTTAAGTGAAATGAAATTACTAGATCTACATCATGCGAGTTAGTTTTTGCTACAATATTACTTAAATTTTGCGCTTGTGTTGTCCCTACCTCATCAGTATCATCATAAACTGTATGTCCCAATTCTCTTAATTTAGTTACAACTGCATCCTTAACTTGGCGATCCATAATATGTTCTTTCCGATTCCCATAATTTGCACCCTGTACAATACTGTTATGGCCTCCATGTAAACTATATCTAGCCATTGTTCTACATCCCCTTTTTTATTAATATATTCAAAGCTCGTCTTATTGTCCGGCCAAATATTCAATATAGTTACAACAAACAATAAATAGGGCGCTAATCTATTGGAAATTTTAAAAATTCCAGATTATCTATCTTCAAAAACAAAGCACCTCAAAAATAAAAACCACAACTACAGTTTTAAGTTGTGGAATCATCATTTCTTTTGGAAAGGTCAATAGTTTACTTATTTTCTTTTTACTTATTTTTGATTTATCCTCCCACTCATTATTTCCCCGTAAATTGCAGAATAAAATCTTTTCATTTCACTTCTTAGCGTTCTGTAATAAAATATGCAATATTCCATATTTTATTATCTCAATATCTCTTTATTAACTACTGATTAATAGAATCCCCTTTATAACATGTGATAAATCAACATTTACAATTTAATTCCTTATTTAAATTTGATAATTTCATCTTTAAACATTATATCTGAATAATTATATTGGAATTCCCTGTTCTATACATCCATATACATTTTGTGTATTATGTAACAGAAGGGTGATTAAAAGACTTACTCTTTGCTATTGAGGGAAGAGCCTGAGAGCCATATCAGGCTCTTCTTTGTCTATATACCATGTAAAAATACGGATTTGACAAAATCAACAAAATACCAGTCCCTTAATTCAACTCATTATCTACATCCAATTCTTCCGTTGTAAATTCCTCTCCGCAATTTAAACACTTCCATTTGGTTATAGTTCGGTTTGTATCCAAAATTCAAATTTAGTCTTAATTGATACTTCACTCTAATGCAAACCCTATATAAAGATTGCTGGTATTCAATTATTTGGACTGAAGTACGTTATATATAATGAATATGAAAAAACATTAAAATGCGGTTTCTCCTTTCAAGAGAAACCGCACCATATCAACGTTTTAATTAAATTTTAAACTGACTCGTATATAATTCAAAGTAAAATCCTCTATCTTCCATAAGAGATTCATGATTCCCTCTTTCCAAAATACTTCCATCTTTTATAACAAGGATTTGATCTGCCTTTTCGATTGTTTTGAGTCGATGAGCGATTACGAAACTTGTTCGACCTCTCATTAAATTATTTAGCCCTGCTTGAATTTGCAATTCTGTTCTCGTATCAATATTAGATGTCGCTTCATCGAGAATTAATATATCTGCATCTGCTAAAATTGCTCGTACAATCGCAAGCAGTTGTTTTTGTCCTTGACTTAAATTCGATCCTTCTGAAGCGATTTTTGTTTCATATTGATCCGGTAAATGCTTAATAAAAGAATGTGCTGATGCAGCCTTAGCTGCATTGATTACTTCTTCATCACTAGCATTTAATCGTCCATAACGTATATTATCCATAATCGACCCAGCAAATAAATACGTATCCTGTAAAACTACTCCTATTTTACTTCTCAGAGAGTTAATATCATAATCTTTTATATCATTTCCATCAATTTTAATTTGTCCCTGTTGTATATCATAAAAGCGCGTTAATAAATTAATAATGGTTGTTTTTCCTGACCCAGTTGGACCAACTAAAGCAATTGTCTCTCCTGGCTGTGCCTTAAGGTTCACTTCTTTTAAAATCATTTTATTTTCTTCATAGCCAAATGAAACATTCTCAAGTACAACATGTCCTTGTAATTTTTGTACAACATATGGATCTTTTTTATTTTGAATTTCTGGTACTTCATCCATAATTTCAAAGACACGTTCCCCGCCAGCAACTGCTGCTTGAATTGTATTCATTAAAGTTGCGAATTGGCTTAGTGGTCTTGAAAATTGACGCGAATAATTAATAAAAGCTGCAATAACACCTACCGTTGTCATGCCGTTTAAAACCATAACTGATCCCGTTCCAATTACAAGCCCCATTCCTAAGTTATTAATAAAGTTCATACTTGGAAAAATAAAAGCTGAAAATGTATCCGCCTTCGTAGCTGAAACTCTTAGCTGTTCATTAATTTTATTAAAATTTTGTACTGTTTCTTTTTCTTTCCCGTACAATGTTGTAACATCCGCACCTGTTATTGCTTCTTCAATAAATCCATTTAATTCCCCTAAATCTTTTTGACGCTTCGCAAAGTTTTTACCACTATATGCAACTAGTTTTTTTGTAACAATAAACATAATAGGTACTGTAATTAAAGTTACAATTGCTAAAATCCAATCTAATGAAAACATCGCAATCGTCACACCTATGAAGGTTAATGCTGATGAAATAATTTGTACAACACTTTGTGTTAACGCCTGATTCAAATTATCTATATCATTAGTTACACGGCTCATTAAATCACCTTGAGAACGTACATCAAAAAACCGTAAAGAAAGCGTTTGGATTTTCTCAAAGATATCTTGGCGTATTTTTTGTATTGTTTTTAGCGCAACGTTAATCATGACAAATGTTTGTAACCATGTTAAAAGCACCGTTACGCAGTATATCGCGATAAGTAACATACACATTCTTGCAGTACCACTTAAATCTTTCGGTACAATATATTGATCTATAATTACCCCCATAAAATACGGACCTAATAACCCAAGTAATGTCGTAGCAAATACTAGAAATATAACGAACATAAGAGCAGCTTTTTGATAGCCCATATAGTTCCATATCCGCATTACAGTTCCTTTAGTATTTTTAGCTTTTCCCGTCTTCGGTGCGTTACGTCCACCTTTATTAGCAAATTGCCCATGAAAATTACGCATATTCTTTCCCACCCTCTTTATGTAAATTGCCACCTTGGGAAAGATAGATTTCCTGGTATACCTGACATTGTTCTAACAGTTGTTCATGAGAACCATCACCAACTAATTCACCATTATCTAGTACAAGAATTTTATCAGCATCTATTATAGATGAAATTTTAGAAGCAATTAATAATGTCGTCGTTCCTTTATATTCTGTTCTTAATGCCGATTGAATGTTAGTCTCTGATTTCGCATCAACTGCTGATGTAGAATCATCTAATATAAGGATGGATGGCTTTCTTACAAACGCTCTTGCAATGGATACACGTTGTTTTTGTCCACCTGATAGATTCGTCGCACCTTGAGTTAAATTATATTCATAAGATTCTTCCATCTTGTTGATAAACTCAGTCGCACAAGCTGATGAAGCTGCTACTTCTAGTTCATCGTGTGTAGCATCTTCTTTACCATAACGTAAATTCTCTTTTATACTTCCGGAAAACAACAGTGCCTTTTGAGGTACAAAACCTATGGAAGCGCGCAATTTTTGTAAATCATATGTTTTAACATTCATTCCATCTATACATATTTCACCTTGATCAACATCATAGAGACGCGGTAATAATTTAGCTAAAGTAGATTTACCACTTCCTGTTGATCCAATAATCCCTACTTTTTCACCTTTTCGTATGCTAAATGAAATATCTTTTAAAACGTATTCATTATTTTTCGTATAACTATAACTCACATTTTTAAAATCAATATTCCCCTCGATTTGCTCAGGTTCAATTGCATTAGCCTCGTTCATAATATCAACTTCAGTATTTAAGACTTGTTGTACACGATCCGCAGATGGAAAAGCTCGAGCAATTTGAATAAATACAATACTAATAGACATAAGTGCCATTAAAATGATATTTAAGTAGTTAATAAATGCTAAAATCGCTCCTACTTGAAGAGTTCCATTAAATACTTTTTCTCCACCAATCCATAGTGTTGCAACAATCCCACCACTTACAACTAGCATAATGAGTGGCATCATTAACGAAATGAGCTGCACAGCTCGAATATTTATCTTCGTTAAATTTGTATTAACATTTCCAAACTGAGAAATTTCATATTTTTGTCTTACATATGCTTTTATTACACGTACACCAGATAAATTTTCTTGTAGCTTTGTATTCACTTTATCTAATGCCTCTTGCACCTTTTTAAACGTTCCGCTTGCTTTACTTGCAATTAATATAATCGCAAGTAATAAAATTGGGACGACTACAAGTAATATAGGAAATAACTCTCGAGCTGTTACAAAAACAATAATTATACTTCCTATAAATAACAACGGCCCACGAACAAGAACACGTAATGTCATCGTCATTGCCGACTGAATTGAAGTAATATCATTTGTAACAATCGTTAATAATTTTCCTGTTCCAAATGAATCACGATTATTGCTAGAAAATGTTTCCATTTTCACAAAAACATCTTTTCGTATGTCTGTAGCAAAATTAACAGCACCTTTTGTAGAATACATCATACACCCAAGTCCGCCAACTAAACCAAGTGCTGCTGCTCCTATCATAAGAAGCCCCATTTTTATTACATAATTCAAATCCCGATTTGCTATCCCAACATCAATAATATGTTGCATAATAGTCGGCTGAATTAAGTCCATCGCAACCTCAAGTACCATAAATAGCGGTCCAATAATAGCGAAGAACATGTATGGTTTTAAATACTGTAACAACTTGCGAAATGATTTCATACATAATCTCCTTCTCTCATGAAATTATCACTGAATACTTCGTATCCCCTCCTTATTTAAGCCATATAGTCTGTAATTTCTTCATTCCTTCTATTATATTATGTAAATTAATATTTAACATTATTAAATGATAAGTATTGATTCCTTTCTGGTCAATAAATGTGCTTTACCTTACATAAATAAAAAAAACCGTATTCTTTATTAAAAGAATACGGTTTCCCTCTATATTTGTTCAATAAAAAAGCATTTATATGTACATTTAAAACTCCGTTAATACTGGGAATTTATAACCTTTAAAGTCTAACTCTTTACTACTTCGAACCATTAAATACTTACTAGACTGTAATTCTGTAAACTGTACATCCTCAATCCCTAATTGATCTGGAGAAAAATAAAATTCAATTTCTGTAAAGCTTTCCGTGATTTCCGCACATATTTCATCTAACACTGGAAGTACCGGTGCAAATACGCCAAATACTTTCAACTTTTCATTGTCTACTTCATAAACGATCAGAGCATCTAGTTTCTCTGAATAATACAGTTTCTCATTCCATTTCGTGTCATACATATTTAAATAAAATGAAGACTGGAAGTTTAATGTTGAAAATTTATTTGAAAGCCTTTGGCTACTATCGATCGTTTCATGTATTAACTGTCTATCTTCTTCATTATAGTAATCTAATTTTCTAAGTAGAGAATCCTTATTATTATTTTTATCGTATGGTATAGTCATCAAATATTCCTGCACAACTTTAAATCCAAATGATGTATATAGTTCAGGAGTTTCAGTAAACAATAACGCACATTCACACTGTTTATCGATTTCTTCTATCATTTTACTCATTAACCGTGTCATTAGTCCTTGTCTACGAAAATTAGGATGTGTCATTACTGATTGAATGCCCACTGCATTAATTTTTTCACCATTGATTAGCAATGGTAATGAAAATGCTGCAACATTTGCAATCACTTTATCTTCTTGTAAACATGATAAAGCTTTATATGTATAATCCCAATATCCTTTCTCCGAAAAATCATTCAATGTTTGACTTGTAATCCCAAATACTTCTTCAAATAAAGGAAATAACTGCTCTCTTTTCGGTTCTTCTATTAGAGGATTTACAATTTTTTCAACATTCCCCATGTTGTACCTCCATACGTCAATTCCATTAAATTAGATATACTTATATGACCTACTCATAAAACATAGGCCTTACAAATCAATATAGTATCATAAAACATAAAAAATAGTCTAATTAATTTTATGTTTTGACTATTAAAAAACAAGTCGAATAAACCAATATTAAGATTTCTGAATATTAATAAGTTAATTATATAAAAATAGTGCTTTCTAATTAGCTTTTACTAATAGAAATACACTACTTATAATAAAAAAATTATTCTTTTTTTCCTTCAATCCTCTCTTTCGTACTAATTTCTTCTCCCCTCATTCGTTTTTCAAATGTTTTTCGGCAACTAGTAGAAAGTGATTTTACTTCTAAAATTCTATTTAAACCTTCAATATTTTGTTTCTCCTTATGCATAATACGATTAGCAAACGCTACTGTAACACCTGTCCTTCTTTTAATACACGAAAATAAACATAAAAAGAGCATATCCTATGAAACCGTTTCACAACGACCTAATAGAATACTCTCTTTTCAAAATGAAATACAACATTACGTATAAATTTTAATGTACCTTTTTAGATATTGGAATGTATTTCGTAAAATATGCCCCCACTAGCAATAATACGATTAAAAATAACCAACTAAAAATACCACCAAAATGAAACCAATATGAAAATAAATTTAAGATTGCAAGTGTAAAGAAACAAATTGAAGTTAGCGAACTTTTTAATCCTTTTATCTCTGCTTTTTTTCTTTTTTGATAAGTTATATATATCGAAGCAACTAGTAAAAAGATAAAAATAATTGGTAACATAACTTGTAGCAATGGCAATCCCTCCAGTATATTTGCACTTCTTTACATTACTTTATTATTCTATCTAATCTATTGGAATCAACTCACTTTTCTCTTCTATCCAAAAGTTAGTATACGTTTTATTTTTAAAGTTCACATTCACCTCAGAAAACGGAAGACTTCCTCCTACTTTCAATGAATACCAATCATTTAAAAGTGGCGATCCAAAACAAATATTCATTGTACAATCATGTAAATCAAATACTACAGAATGCAAAGTCCCAAACCATTCTTCATAATTATGTACTGTCAGCCCTGCAGGATATTCTTCTTCTACTAATCCTTTTAAAGACTCCATGCTCAACTTTTTATCTCGATTTATATGTTCATGTAAAATGTGATATCTCTTTGTAGATTGTTCTAATTTACTATTATTTAATTTCTGAATAGATGAACTAACTGCATGGTTTGTTGATACGATGAAAGCTTGATTGTCATCTTCATTTGTTGTTATGGATTTATGCCCGTCAAATATTTCAATATGTGCTGCATTTATAGGATCAGCTACAATTATATTAATATTACTTGCACTAGGCAGTTCTTTTATTAATGATATAGCTTCCTGAACATTTTTACATTTCTCTAATAATACCCGGATTATCGAAAAACATTGTAATCCATTTACCTTTGGCTTTCTTAACCCTTCAATATTCCCAACCGGTTGACCACATGCAGAAAATGTAACAGATAACCCATGTTCGTTAACTCCTTCTGTTCGGCCAAAATATTGAGTAGAAAAACCACTATGTGCATATGCACCTTCAACATGCGTCGAGCAAAAACGCATATCATCTATTTTTGGTGATAAATCATAATTTCTTAATACATATGTGTGCTCTGAATCTGTCTTTTTAGGTAATACTGCACAATGACTACAACCCGCTTTTAATAATGTTTGATAATAATACATCATATTTTTAGAAGGTATTTTCAATACTTCGCAAAACCCTTCAATTTCTTCATTAATTCCTGGACAATATTGCCCCAGTATATTTCTAGATTCTTTCCAATGATTATCTGATACTGAATGTTCTTGCTGTATAAATTGTGGAATGAGATACGGATGTTGTTTCACAAATTCTCCTTGCTTTTTTCCAATTTGATAATGGCTTCCTTTTAATGATGAAAAATACCCTTTTACTTGATACATTATAATTCCTCCTCACGCTCGATATATCCATATCATATCAAATGAGTTTTATTTTCCCTTGATGCTTTTTACTATTTCCCCCTTTACATCACCATTTTCAAAATCTTAACTAATATTTCTTTACCGACTAATTAAAACCTTGTTTAAATTACCGTAATAACCAAAAATCCAAAACCCCATGTTTTACTGCGGATAAAGTGGATATTTATAAAATTTCAATAAAGACTAATTTAGTTTAAATTTGGTCGAAATAAAGAAAACAATTATTAAATAAAAACTGAGAAATCATTAACGATTTCCCAGTTTTTTAATCTATTCTAAAGTATCCCCTTTTCCACCAACGTCTCTGCTATTGGAACTGAGTTCCAAGCTGCACCTTTTAATAAATTATCGGAAACAATCCAGAGATGGAATCCGTTTGGCGTATCAGGGTCTTTACGTATTCTTCCGACAAATGTATCTATTTTCCCTTCTGCATATAATGGCATTGGATACAACTGTTCACTAGGGTTATCTTGTAAAATAACACCTGGTGCATCCATTAGCACTGCTTTAATCTCTGCTACAGATGCTTCTTTATCAAGTTCAATATAAACCGATTCTGAATGTCCTGATACAACTGGAACCCGGACACAAGTAGCTGCCATTTTTAGGTTAGGATCTTCTAAAATTTTCTTCGTCTCTTGAATCATCTTTACTTCTTCAAAGGTGAAATCATTATCTGTAAATATATCTACTTGAGGCAGTACATTAAATGCAATTAGGTAATGCTTTTTATCTTTTTTTGCTGGTAATATGGTACTTTTCATCTCCTCACCTGCAAGCATAGACTTAGCCTGTTCTTTTAATTCATGAATCGCATGAATACCAGAACCTGATACAGCTTGGTATGTGGAAACGATAATTCGTTCCAATCCGAATGCTTTTCGAATTGGCTGGAGTGCCGTTACCATCTGTAAGGCTGAACAATTCGGCACCGCTATAATACCTTTATGCTGCCTTAAAGTATGCGCATTTACTTCTGGAACGACAAGTGGTACATCTTGCGCCATTCGGTATTCACTTGTGTTGTCAATTACGATTGCACCATTAGAAACAGCGTGATCTACATATTGTCTAGAAACCTCTCCCCCAGCGCTAAAAAAAGCAATATCTACACCTTTAAAGCTATCTGTTTTTGCTTCTTGTATGATTATCTCCCGTCCTTTAAATTGTACTGTCTTACCAGCAGATCGTTTTGACGAAAGCAACGTAACTTCAACTATATTAAAATTTGTTTCTTCCTCTAACAATTCAACAATTTTCTGTCCAACTGCACCTGTAGCTCCAACAATAGCTACATGATAGCCCTTTTTACTCATTGTTTCTCCTCCAATACTGCTTAAATGAATTTCTCCACAAGTTAATATTAAAAGAAATTTAATCATTTGAAAAATTGAAATACATGATATAATCATTCACAAATCATGATAATAAAAGAGGGATCATTTATGGAAATGAGACATGTTAAAACTTTTTGTGCCATTGTTAAATATGGTGGTTTTTCTAAAGCTGCTCATGTGTTAGGTTATGCGCAATCTACTGTTACAGGGCATATTAAATCATTAGAGAACGATCTACACATCCCTCTTTTCGATCGATTAGGGAAAAAAATACTTCTTACAAAAGCAGGACATCAATTTCACCCTTATGCCTTAGAATTACTTGCTATTTATGAAAAAGCGCAAGAAATCCCTCAAAATAGTGATGATTTGGAAGGGACATTAAGTATTACATCTAACGAATCATTAGCAGTGTACCGGTTACCACAATTATTACGTACTTACAAGCAGGAAAATCCGAAAGTAAATATCGTACTTGAAACAAATACGAATGAACAAGCATTAAAAAAGCTACATGAAGGCGAAACCGATGTTATCTTCTTAATTGGAGAAAGTATAGAACATAATGATTTTATTACGCGTACTTTTAGTAATGAAACATTTGGATGGATTTTACCACCTTATTCCTCTGCACACACAAATCCATTCCATTTATTACAGAACACCCAGTTTATCTTTACAGAACAAAGCTGTGGCTATAGACCAATGGTAGATCGTTTTTTACGTCAAAGCGGGAATATTCCAGATAAAACATTTGAAACTTCCAATGTTGAAGTCATTAAACAATCTGTGATGTGCGAGTTAGGCATTTCAATTCTTCCTTACATCGTTGTACAAGAAAATTGCCAAAAAGAGCAGCTTTGTTTTCAACCTATCGAAACTCCGGCCGTTATTCAAAGTCATGTAATCTATCATAAATCTAGATGGATTTCCCCTGTAGTACAGTCGTTTCTTTCCTTACTAGAGTGAGATTAAGATATAAAAAAGTACATACAAAAAAGAGTAAGTGCCTAATAGGCACTTACTCTTTTGCATTAATTATTATATTATTTATTAGTCTGTCTCCCACCCGCAATTAATTTACTACCTGAATATGTACCTTTTTGCATAAACACTTGATTAATTAATTCTTTTTGCTCCTTTTCTGACATTACTCCTTTCCCTTCCCCTAAATTCCCACTTTGTAATTTCCAAATCTTGTTGTGATCCGCATCTACCTTTTCATATTTCCCTTGTTTCCATCGTTCTAAAATGTCCACATATGTACTTTTTTGCGCAACATCATTACTGTTTATAATTTCAAGTAAACTTTCAATACGTTCTTGTGTTATAAAAATATAACCCCACTTTTGATCCGCTTTCGTTTTTTGATGTGCCATTTCATGTAATGCTGTCTGTATATGCTCATCTGTCCATTTAAAATTTTTATTAAAACCGCTATTCGGTAATGAATGATTACCATTTTCTAAAATCTTTGCATCTTCCGCTTTTACATTACTATCAGCTAGTATTTCTACTGCCGGAGCAGCTGGTGTTGTCTTTTTCGCAGCTGGCTTACTATTATTCAAATAATATAGCATACCATACGTTAAACCTACTCCGATTACCGCCATACCAGCTATAATACCGATTATTTTAAATAGTGTTTTCATCTCGCTTATTTCCCCCCGCATATCCCTTTTCATAATTTCTATCTATTAAAGCTGGTTTAGCATACTTTTTTCATACTAATTAATATAAACATAACTATTACTTTCTAAAAATGTAGCAACGCCATCCTCATCGTTACTTTTCGCAATAAATTTAGCAACTGATTTTAATTCCTCAACAGCATTACTCATCGCTACACCAATCCCACACTTCTCTATCATTTCCATATCATTGTAGTCATCTCCAAATGCAACCACTTCAGATGCGTCTCGATTTAGATGTTGTAGAATAACTTTCCTCATACTTAAATATAGTCTCCTTTCACAATTTGTACTTCGTTACTGTATTAAAACTATTTCAATAAATTTATTAATACTTCTTTACTTTTGAATCACTGATCCCTCCCTAAACCACATAGTAAAACTATTCATATATTTCCTTATATTGTATTTCTTTTCTAGGTAATTTGAAAGATTATTCTGTTAAATAACAAAAATATTTTGCTATATAAAAAAACAACGAGCGTCTTGAGTGACACCCGTTGCTTTTTAATATGGATGATTTTCTTTTAACCACTTCGTAATAGCATCTAACCTCGAAACATCAAAACGTCTCTCTTCACACACGTTCAAGTTTTTTAAACTTTTCACAATTTTTAATTCATTCGATTTTAAACTTTTCGCGTCAATCATTTTGCAGTATCCATCTGTAACGGTATTTAAATTTTCATAATAACGTTGAAACGATTTTGATATATGTAAATGTTTTTCAAAGTTTCTCCTTTTTTTTGTCTCGTCAGATTCTTTCCGTTTTCTAAGTTCTTCATCATTCGTATGTAAATAAAAATATTGATCAGGAAAACCAATTTCCCTATTGATCATCTTTTCTTTATAAAAGTTTTCTATTAAAGATAACGGTTGGTTAAATATATCAAAATGGAAACACCAATTATAACTAAGCGGCTGATATATGTCCCCATCAAGTATTACTAATTTATATTGCTCCGATTTCTGCACTGCTATATTCCAGCGCTCTACTTGTTTTTCAAAATACCATGTTCTATGCTCATTTTTTGGTCTTTCAAATAAAAAATTCACTTCAGGTATAATATAAGCACCATAATTTTTTTCTAGTTCACGACATGTTGTACTCTTACCAACAGCACTGGCTCCCTCAAACGCTATAATCCCCATAGTTTCTCCCACTTTCATTAACTAAAATCTCGTTGTTTCGCTTTTCTCCCCCATAACTGTCTCCATAAAACAATGGAAGCGATAGAAAGCATTATTGTTGTAATAATACTACCTTCAATTCCGAATGAGCCTCCATGAAGTACTTCAGATCCGTTTGTTACAGGTTTAAACAGTGGTGTTGAATATATCGTCATACCACTAACTGCAAAACCGTAAACATTATATTGCGCCCAATTCCAAATGGAATGCCATGCGCATATCCCCCAAAGACTACTGTCCTTTAATACGTAAAAAGCTGCAAATATACCAACTAATATTATATTCGATATTGAAAGAATTGTAATACCTGGATTAAGTAAATGAAGAAAACCAAATAAAAACGACGTCACGGTAATCCCAATCCACATACGACTTCTAACAGAAAGAACCGGAAATAACCAACCTCGTACAATAATTTCTTCCGTTGCCCCTTGTATTAAAAATGCAACTAAAGATCCTACAATACCAAATATGGCGGTTAGCGTAATTTGTTGCATTTGTAGTTTTACAATTCCTGTTAATAAAAGTATCATTACTGGTATTGAAATGAAAATAAACCCTATAAATGCACCTCTCAAATATTTTCTTATCCATTGATCTTTCCAAAAACCAATTGATGAAAATGATCTTTTCTCTACAAATCTAACCCATAAAAAAACAAAAAATATAGCACCGCCAAACGTTAATATCATCTCAATATTGCTATAAATCGCCTTTATAAAGGTTGTTTCTGCTTTCGGTAAAAACAACATAAATAACATAAACAATTCACCTAAAGTTAAAAATACAATTGCAAGTATAACAGCGAATACAGGATGAACTTTTTTTCTTCCTTCTTTTGCTGCTTCAATTATTTTAAAATGAGTAGGTTGCAATATCCTCTCCTCCTTAACAAATACATCACCACTATTCTTAAATATATATCGTTTCCCTCATACAAATTTTCCACAAAAATGTTCTTAGTTTAGCATAAACCAAAAATAGGAATAATATATAAATAAAAGAGATGTCTTTGTGTCTTTTACCATTCTCCCCCGCATTTCTTACTGGTATTACCAGCACTTGCTATTTCACACCATTTGTTGTAAGATAGTAATTAAGGTCAATTTAACACTATATTTTCTTTGCATATTATCAAGTATCAATCAGGAACATTTTTTTACTCCTTATGGGTTTTTGATAATATGTGAACTTTTATTTTCAATCAAATAAGGCCGATCATATTGTAATCTTTTTAAATTTTAGGAGGCATTACCATGACATTAACAGGTAAAGTAAAATGGTTTAACAGCGAAAAAGGTTTCGGTTTCATCGAAGTTGCAGACGGTAACGACGTATTCGTTCACTTCTCAGCTATCACTGGCGACGGCTTCAAATCTCTTGAAGAAGGTCAAGAAGTTAGCTTCGAAGTTGAAGACGGTAACCGTGGACCTCAAGCTAAAAACGTTGTAAAGCTATAATTCAAACAATAAAAAGGTTGTTGCCAGCTCGGTTAACAACCTTTTTAATATATAACTAAAAATTTTTACATAAAAGGAGTGGTTACATGTATCGCAATCGAAAGAACGATGTAGCAGAAGTACCACCAGAACAAACCCCTGTTTGGGAATGTGAATCAGAGGATTGTTTAGGATGGATGAGAAAAAACTTTTCATTTGAAGAAGAGCCTAAATGCCCTTTATGTAAAAGTAGCATGAAAAGCGGAGAACGTTTATTACCTAAATTAGGTTGATTTTTACATGCCCCTCTTATTTTATTAAGAGGGGCTTTTTATTAATAATGATTATCCTCTACATCTGTTCGTACAACAGAATACATTAATGCATCATGTTGTTTATTTCCTTGATGAATGTATCCGCGTAACAGTCCTTCCTTTTGAAAACCTAATTTCGATAACATATTACACGAAGTTATATTTTCAGGATATGTAATAGCTCCAATTCTAAATAAACCTAAATCTCGAAATCCATAAGTAATAATTTCTCGAGCAGCTTCTGAAGCATAGCCATTCCCCCAATAACGAGGATGTAAATCATATCCAATCTCAGATCGTTTACTCCAAAGTTGTAAATTATTTAATCCAATTGTTCCTACTAAAGTATTTGTTTCTTTTAAAACAATCCCCCAACGTATCGCCTTTTTCTCAAAGTAATTTTTCGAAAAAGATTCAATCATACGTGAAGCCTGTCCAAATTCAGTAAAAGAATTCATACCGTAATAACATGTTACCTCATCCAATGAGAATATTTCATATATTTTTTGACAATAAGATTGTTCTATTTCAACTAAGCGCAAGCGTTCAGTTTCTAACATAGGAAATGCCATAGGATCACTCCTTTCTCTCTACTAGTTTATTATAGCAGAAAAAAACTTATAATTAGGAAAGTCCTCAATGTCCCACAAATCAAACATTTCTAGCAACGCTTATCCTCTTAATAATATATAACTTCGTTGTATTTATTAATTTCCCCTCTAATTCATACCCTCTCATGTTAAAATATAGAAAAACAGTAAATACTTCTTACGGAGGTGCGTAAACTTTATGTATATTTTCATTGGCTTAGCCCTCTTAATCATTTTGCTCATTTTTTTATTCGCAAGAAAATTCACACCAAATTCACTTATGATGACTAGTTTTAAAGGAAATAGCTTTAAAACATTTTCAGTTGGTATATTAATCGCTGCCACACTCTTTCTTTCATACGGAATTTATCACGCAGCAACATATCAACCTAGATATTTAGATATTAAATTACAAAATCAAAATTTTATTGTTTTCGGTAATGTTGGTGAGTTTGGTTATTTCTCAGAAGAATTACTAAAAAAAGATGCAGAAGTTGAACTGTATTTTGCCTCTTGGGAAACAATACAATTAAATAATCCGAAAATAATAATAGACTACCCTTCAGGCAAACAGGAAACATGGAAGCCTAATATAACAATAATACCTACAAATAAATTACAAGAAGAACATAATATTAAAGAACTTTATCAACTCTCACCGTACTCCTTTAAAGAATCTGGAAAAATAACATTAACTATTAAAGAGAATAAAGCATCGCATAAAAAAATTTCAATTAATGTGAAGTAATTACAAATAAAATGTCCCTCCATTATGTTGGAGGGACATTTTATTTACATATGTATTCTATGACTGTTCATTCAATGTCGCAATTATTTCATTGGCAGTATTCTTTCCGTTTCCAATACAAGCACCAATTCCGACACCGTAATATGAAGCTCCAGCTAAGTATACATTTGGATAAAGAGCCGTCAATTTTTCATTTAATGATTGCAACGCTTGATTATGTTCCAAATGATATTTTGGCATTAAATCTTTCCAATTTGTAACTTCAATTACTTCTGGTTCACCTTGAATTCCAAGACTCTTTTCAATATCATATAAAGCTACTCGTACTAATTCCTCTTCACTATAACTTTTGATCGTTTCATATACTGGATTAGTGCTCTTATAAAACATTCTTACTAATAGCTTGTGTTTATCCGATGTATGTTTCCACTTCCTGCTTGTCCATGTGCAAGCATCACAATGTAAATCACTGTTTTCCGTTGCGATAAACCCTGTGCCATCAGCCGGTAGTTGCTCATCTAGTATGTCAAAACCTAAGTAAATACTAATAAGCGATGAATTTTTAAATTTATTAAAATTCTCGTTTAACTCATTAGACTGTAATAAAGTTTGTGCGATATCATGTGGAGCTGCTAAAACAACATAATCAGCTTGTATTGTCTCATGATTTGCAAAAGAAACCTCATATCGATCACCTTTTTTACTTACAGCTGTCGTTACAATACCTTTTTTAATGACAGTCTCATTCAGCACTTCTTCTAAGCGATCAATAATCGTAGATAGTCCACCTTTAAATGATACAAACTTTTTATTTCCTGCTGGTTGAAATTGTTTTTTATTCTCTTCAAAACCTTTAATAATACTTCCATATTTATTTTTATAATCCAGTAAATACGGTAAAGTAGATGCCATAGTAAGCTCATTCAATTTACCGGAATATACACCTGAAAGCACAGGTGCGATTTGTCTTTCCACTAACTCTTTCCCTAAAAAGCTTTCTAAAAATACTGCAAGTGATGTATCTTTCGTAAACTCTTTATTTTTCGTTATGAAATCTTTTAAAGCAACAATTTTCCCTTTCGTTGAGACTAGCGTACTGCTAAACAACGACTCGACACTCATCGGTATCCCAAATATAGTATCAGAAGGAATTGGATGTAATACGTTATCAGAATATATGTAAGAAATACCTGTTTCGTTATAAACCATTTCTTTTTCTAAATTTAATTCTTTAACAAGCGGCATAACATGTTCATTACGAGCAACGATAGAATCTGCCCCTGATTCCATAATAAAATCCTTTTCTTCTACGCTATGGATTTTACCACCTAAAAACTCTTCTTTCTCGACAAGGATTAAATTTAAATCGATATTATAATCTTTTTTAAGTTTTTCTAAATAAAACATAGTAGAAAGTCCAGTTATACCTCCACCGATAACAACAACTGTTTTCATATTTGCCGCGCTCCTAACCGATACAATTAATAATTCCTTTATTATTATACCCAAAATTCCTTATATTCGACTAGCAGCTTGCGCATTCTGTAAGAAATTAGACAATATATATGCATAAAAAAGAACTACAACATATTCAAACCACGTCATAGTTCTTTCTATTTTAAAAACATAAACCAGTTTATTAATTTGTCAATTTCTTGGCTGAGTTCTATTACTTTTTCATGTTGAAGTCCATAATTTGAGACTAGATTCAATAATTCTTCTTTTTTCAATTCAATTATTTTTTCTAACTTTACTAACTCCATGTCGTCTTTATTCGCTCCAATTTTAAAATGTATGTATTTTAGTATAGCCTACTTACATAATAAGTAAAAGCCTCGCACTTATGTAAAATCTTACATAAATGCGAGACTTACACTAAGTCCCTTCTTACAAATCATTTTAATTCTCTACCATACTTACTATGCAATACTTTCTTACAATTATCCCATTTAGGAATAGTATCCTGTTCCCAATTCGTATATTCTAATTCACTAGCTATCTTCCTTGCGATTTTCATTGCCTTTAAATGATTACCATTGTTACGGAACTCTTTCATATACTTCTTATTCTCCCAAACCGTTAACGTCCAATATGTATGCCATCCTTCTTTTGCAAATGAAGAATGTATTAAGCCATTCGCTTTATTTGCCTGCAATCCAGATCTCGTTGTATATATAAAAAAGAACGGTAACATTCTTTTTCCTTTTAGGCGCATTCTAGTAACAGAAATAAACATATTCTACATCCTCTCACGTAAAATATAATAAGTTATTACAAAAAACTTTCGTATTTTTATAAATATGTTACTGAAGCTTATGAATATGTGCCAATTACTATTAATTTACAGTTAGACACTTTTACTCATTAATAATACAACAAAATTTCTCAAATGTTTTATCTTTATATTCTGGAACCCTTGTTAAGTGATCAAAATAACTATATGAAAATTTAAATATGTGCCCAAAATCCCAATTAAATTCACTGTAGTCTTTAAGCCAGAATGCATTATCTAGCGGAAGTTTATCAACTTGTTTTGCTTTTGTGAGAGGTAAACGATCTACAGGAGAATTCAATATTATTTGGGCATTCGACATTAAATTACGCCTCTTTCTAAGTACATGAACTAGCTTTAATAGTGGTTTTATTCCTCGTTGAAATAATTCTATATGGCCTAAGTCATATAATATATTAATCGCATGCGAAAAGGTAAGCATATGGCCAAGTAAATCGTGATGTGATTCTGCCCTATATATAACTTTAAATTTAGATAACTCATTTAAAATAAACTTAGATAATTGCTTTGGGTCTTTAATTTCACTTTGAATCTCATCATTACTTATACTTAATTTCTTTACTTCTTTAGTTGTAAAACCAATCCAAGACCTACCGGGAATTGTTTTTTGAAACGATAATATAAGGTTTGCAATATTATTAATATCTTGGTCACTCCCCCAATGACTTAACTCCTTAATAGCTAATAAACTTAAAGAAGCATAAATTACATTATGACCAACCCAATGGAGTTCATCAATTGTTTGTTCCAAAGATTTGATTATCCTTTCTTCAGCACTTTGATAATCGACACCTTGTTTATTATCAATTGTTTTGCCTAACCTTTGCTTATGGAGCATCATTTTCGCTTGAGAATAAATGTGACAGGCAGTTTTTTCATCAATGTTATTGTTTTTCGTAAAAAAATAACTAGCAATTGCAGCTGCTCCAAAATGTGCATGCCAAATATCATTTGTTTCTTTTTTACATTGAGATATAATTGAAAGCCCATCTTTTAATACATTTGTATTTTCCATCTCTATTATCCCCTCTAAACCCTAATAAAAATGGCTTTTTAGCATCTACAAAGTCGCCAATAAGCCAGGTGAAAACTCTTGAATTCTACCTTAGCTTAACGAAGGTGTTAATACAAATAAGATGTGGTTCATTTCGTCACTCTTATTCAAAAATCTATGCTTCACATTCGGCGGAATACGTACAACATCTCCTTCTTCTAAAAAATATTCATTCCCTTCCAATTCCACATACACTTCACCCTTCATTACAACAGCAATTTCTTCTTTATCTTCGTGAGAATAATGACTTTCTGTTGTATTTGCGTGTTCATTTAAATCCATCATTAGCATTTCAATGCGAGCTTTCATAAAATCTGGTGTTAACACATCATAAACAATATGATCATTATTTTCTCGATACACTTTTTTCCGATCTTTCTTCTTCGAAATAAGCGTGTCTGTATCAATATCATTAATAAAAAGAGTAAATAGCGGTACATTTAATGCTTTCTCTATTAATTCCAATACACTTAAAGAAGGGTTGGCATGTCCTCTTTCAATTTGACTAATAAGTGAAGTACTAATTCCTGCATAATCAGCAAATTCACGAATTGTCATATTATTTTTCTTACGATAACTTAAAACAGTTTGACCTAGTCGATAATGAATCATTGTTACAACTTCCTTTCGTCCATCATAATACATCTTTCGTTCCTTTTGTGCTGACATACTAAACAGTGGTAATTAATCCTTCCTTATTTCATCTTAGGCTTATATACTAACTTTTGTACATTATATTATATACAGTTTATTATAATAAACAATCTAACGGAGGGACAAACTTTGAAATCACCTATTCTTTCATATTTCACCTTATTTTTCGGCGTGTTCGCCTTATCTACTTCAGCAATCTTCGTGAAAATAGCAGATGCCCCTGCAGCGATCACTGCTTTTTATCGATTATTGTTTGCTACGGCAATTCTTTTACCATTTCTAATATTTAATACAAACAATCGAAGCGAACTTCGCTCATTATCAAAAAAACAATGGAGATTTGGACTCTTATCTGGATTATTTCTAGCAGCTCATTATGTACTATGGTTTGAATCCTTACAATATACTTCTGTAGCAAGTTCTACAGTTATCGTAACGTTACAACCTTTATTCTCAATGATTGGTGGTTATTTTTTATTTCAGGAAAGGTTTACGAAAGGTGCAATTGTAGGCTGCCTTATTGCAATTTCAGGAAGTATCGTGATGGGGTGGCAAGATTTTCAAATTAGTGGCGAGGCTTTATACGGCGATATTTTAGCTTTTATTGCTGCTGGCGTCATTACAGCTTACTTTTTCATTAGTCAACATGTTCGTAAAGACCTATCCTTAATACCGTATTCGGTAATTAGTTATGGCAGCAGTTCACTCTTTCTCGGTATATTTGCTTACACGCAGCAGTCATCTTTTTTCAATTACTCTGCACAAACATGGTGTTCCTTTATAGGTCTAGCATTCATTGCAACGATTTTAGGGCAAACAATTTTCAATTGGTTATTAAAATGGATGAGCGCTACGGTTATCTCGATGAGTATTTTAGGAGAAACAATTGGAACTTGTATTCTAGCCTATTTTATTTTAGAGGAAACAATTTCTTTACAGCAAGGACTAGGAATTCTACTTATTTTCATTGGATTATCATTATTTTTATTACAACCGAAACAATTGAATCACAATTTATAAACAAGAAAAGCATGACATTAGTTTGCCATGCTTTTCTTGTTTATTTATTATTGCGGGGATTGTTCCATCTGCTTTTGCTTTAGCTTTTGCTTTTGCTTTTGCTTTTGCTTTTGCTTTAGCCTTTGCTCTAACACATGAATCATAAAGAGAAAATGCTCTGCCTCTCTTGTAACATGATCAGCAAGCAATGGATTTATGACATTTCGGATTTGACATATATCCATTTTGTTCATTCCCCTTGCACATAGAAATAGATTCTATTAAGTAATATGCTTTCCCGATTAAGATGATTCCTAATGCTTCACCTGCTAAAACATCCGTTAAATAAAAATTTCTCTTTACTTTTAATAAACTAAAAAAGCATGACGTCATTTTGCCATACTTTTTTCAAAACAAATCGATATTTCATCCCTATTTATTATGTACAATCAAACCATTTGGTCTAAAACGGCTCATCATGATTTCATTAACAAACTTTCCATGCGCCTTCAAATTCCCGACCTTTACACCCTCTACTACAAATCCAAACTTTTCATATAATGTCTTCGCTCCAGGGTTTGTTTCTAGCACACCAAGTTCTACTCGCTCTAACATTAGCCAATTATCGGCAAGATCAAGCATTTTTGTAAGTAACACTTTTCCAATTCCTTTATTATGATATTCACTATCTACTCCGATGAATAGATCTCCCGAATGAGATCTACGTCCTGGACTTTGGGTTAAACCGATAAAGCCAACAACTTCTCCGCCATACTCGGCAATAAATTCAAATTGATTCGGCGCTAAATTTCGAATTCTATTCTCCATTGCATCTACACGCATACTCGGCAAGAAAACCATATATGGTAAAACGTCATCTTGAATGCATATATGATGAATGGCTCTAGCATCTTGTATTTCTACTGCCCTAACGTTAATCTCCATCTTTCTCCCCTCCATTTGAATATCATATTCTAATATCCAATATTAAAATCCTGCCTATCCTTATTTCTTTGTGTTATTTTCACATAATTATTTCGAGTTGATATTCATTTTTAAAATATCAACTCTTATATTCCCCGTTTTAAATAAAAAATCACTTAGAACATGCTAAGTGATTTTTGGATTAGTAATAAAAAAATGAGAAATTCTATTTTATTCACGAATACACCTTACGAGATAAAACTACTAAATCTATCAAATTTTAATCGTGGCGCTCACTAACAGAAGAAATGAAAGTTCTAGGTATAAAGGATAGTGACATTTTTCAAATTCAAATGACAAAAATTGATCCAAGCAAAAAGTAACATGGCGCTATGAGAATAGCTGAAAAAAATGCGGTGGAATTGTTGTGGATTATGTTGCTACAAGTAAGGATCTACTTGTTTTAGAAGAAAAAAACGAAAAATATATACACAGCGAATCCGAAGCTGAAAAGAAAAAAGAATTGCAATCCTGGAAAGAAATAGATAAAAGATAAAAGAGAAAATATAAATATATTAGAATCTGAACTCGAACAATTAAAGCATTCTATTTTGTTTAAATATCATTAATTGTTTGTAAACGTATACCTTTACAAGCAAAAAGTGCATGCTTCTTCTAATTCAATTTTGAAATGAATTTTTGGAATAACCCCAACCTATGGTATTGTACCCTAACGACTTGTATATAAAAGTAAACGTAAAGTAACTCTAAAATATACAATAAAAGTTGATTTTGGAGTTACTTTACGTTTACGTTACAACTTTAGGCACACTACATATTAAATTCTTCGTACTTTTTTTAAATTTATAATTGTTATTCTAGAAATTCCATTTATTTTTCCTAAGTGGCCCGTGAAATAATTTCTTGTTCATCAAGTAAGAACTTCAAGCTTGATAAAGAGATTGTTTGGAAATTCTCTTTCGACATACGTTTTCGATAATGCGTAGGTGTTTCTCCAATCACTTTTTTAAATATGCGGCTAAAGACTACTCTCCTTTCATGTATTTGTATGTTTTATATATCGCAGTCTCGTTCTCTTTTCATACAACGAACTGACGCATAGAATCTTTATTAACCAAATAAGAACATACATTCTCATTATATGAGAATGTATGTTCTTATTGAAAGGGATAATTAGAAAATATTATAATCCGTTATCAATCTAATATTTTGATAGACACGGGTAGCAACTTTCATAAAAAAAGAACTACTATCCTAAAATAGTAATTCTTTTTCCAACCGGTTGAGCGCCACATAACAAGCCCCATACACACCTGCATCATTATGTAATGCTGCTAAAACTATATCCGTCTTTTTTTGATAAATCTCCATTACTGCTTGGTGAAACCTTTCTTGAATTTGTTGCAAGAAAGGTTCCCCTTGTTCAGCAATCCCGCCTCCAATAATAATTAATTCGGGATTGAACATATGGGCAACATTCACTAGTCCAGTAGTGACATATTGTAAAAACTGTTCATATACATCTTTTGCTAACTGCTCTCCTCCATGTATGCGTTCTATAATTTCTTCACCTGTAATGGTGTTTATTTCTATCCCTTGTAATCTGGAAGCTTCTTGATACTGACGAATTAGAGCTGAAGTTGATGCATATCTTTCGTAACATCCTTTCCCGCCGCAACTGCAAGCTTCTCCATTGTGGACAATTGTCATATGACCGAGCTCTCCAGCTATTCCGTTTGCACCTTGGAGCATTTGACCATTTATCATAATACCGCTACCAATCCCTGTTCCAAGCGTAATTAAAACAATATGTTCTTTTCCACTACCTACCCCTTTCCACATTTCACCAATACAAGCTGAACGAACATCGTTTTCAACAGTTGCGGTATAACCGGTTTCTCTATAAATATAGTCTGTTATGTTCGCGCCACTATACCCCGGAATATTGGCAGAAAATATAACTTCTCCTCGTTCATTGTCAATCAGTCCACATGACGACACCCCAACGGAATGAATCTTATCATTCTTTTCTAATTCACGTATTGCGTCACAAATACGCTGCAGAATTTCGTTTTTTTGATTGTGTGCTGGTGTTTGTATTTTTCCTTTTTCATATATTGTTCCTTGTTCATCAATCATCGCATATTTAATAAATGTTCCCCCAATATCAAAACAAGCGAAGCTTTTCCCCATATTTCTCTCCTTCCTACTTTTATACAATTGTAATTTCGTTATACAACTTCTCTACAAGTTGAGGTTGTATATAACCTGTTGCTTGCTCTGCTGCATTCGCCATGCCACAAGCAGCAGAAAATCGAAGTGCATCCTTTATCTCATATCCTTTTGCGAGTGCATACGTTATGCCCGCAACCATTGCATCCCCTGAACCAACCGAATTGATAGAAGCTATTTCTGGTAAAATTACCCTAAACCTCTCATCTTTCGTTATAAGTATCGCTCCTTCTTTTCCAAGTGAAAGAAGTACATACTGTACACCGCCCCGGCATATTTGAGTTGCCGCTGCGACCATTTCTTCCTGTGATACGTGCTGTTTTTGAAGAAACTGACAAATCTCTTGCATGTTTGGTTTAATTAAAAATGGCTTTCCTTGTATACCATGAGATAATGTTTCCCCACTTGTATCTAATATAAATTTCTTACCATTTTCAGCAGCTTTTTGCGCCAACTGTTTATAAAATGATTTTGGAATGCCACTTGGTAAGCTTCCCGATGCAACAATAAACTCAAAGTTATCTACAATTTTTTCATATTTTTTTATAAATAGAGCTATTTCATCTTCCGAAATAGCTGGACCTGCTTCTAATATTTCTGTAGCTGAAGCAGAATTCTTTGTTATTAATGCTAAGCAATTGCGAGTTTCTTCTTTAATGGAAACAAACTCGTCTGTAATTGATAGTTCTTTCAACTTTTCTCTTATAAAATCGCCATTTCTACCACCGAGTAGGCCGCTACCTGTAATTTCTATGCCTAATAAGCAAAGTACCCTCGATACATTAATACCTTTGCCACCAGCTGTTTTTTCATATTCTTTCGTGCGATGTACTTCATGTGGCTTTAATTCATCTAACTCATATCGCATATCAACAGATGGATTCAATGTAATCGTTGCAATCATAAGAATAGCTCCTTATACACGATTCAAACTTTTACACATCTTTATTTTATCTGCAACGACTCGTTTCATCTCCACAATAGCATCTGCAAAGTATTTTCGCGGATCGTTTTCTTCTGGATGCGTTTGTAGGTAATTACGTAGTGCCGTTACAAATGCGATTTTTAATTCTGTTGCGATATTCACTTTACAAATGCCCAATCTGATTGTTTCTTGCACTAAACTATCAGATAATCCAGATGCTCCATGAAGTACAAGTGGAATATCAACTTGCTTTTGAATATCTGCTAATCTTTGTAAATCTAACTTTGGTTCTCCTTTATATAAACCATGCGCTGTTCCGATTGCAACTGCTAATGAGTCAATATTCGTGCGCTCTACAAATTCTTTTGCTTGATACGGATCTGTATAGATTGAGTTTTCTACTACTATATTTTCTTCTATTCCTGATAATTGACCTAATTCCGCTTCTACTGTTGCTCCGTATTGTTTTGCATACGAAACAACTTCCTGAACAATCTGAATATTACCTTCAAACGAATGATGTGATGCATCAATCATAACAGAGCGAACCCCTAAATCAATGCAACTTTTAATATCTTCTATATCTTCATGATGATCCAAATGTAGGCTAATTGGTACATCATATCGCGTTCTTGCCGCTTCAATCATATTCACAAGAATTTCTTTTCCCATATACTTTATCGTACCTGGTGTTGCCGCGATAATAACAGGTGATCGTAATTCTACCGCGGTTTCAACTACCGCTTTTAAAGTTTCTAAGTTATGAATATTAAAAGCAGGAACCGCGTATCCACATTCTTGTGCATTTCTTAATATAAATTGAGTTGAAACAAGCATATTCTCAAACCCTTTCCATTTTCTTTTTATATTTCATTTCTCCTCTAACAACTGTTCCGATAAGCTCTAAATCGTCTGTTAATATAAGAAAATCTGCTCTTTTTCCTGGTGCGATGCTCCCAATTTCTTTGTCAGCCCCAATACTTTTGGCAGGGCTAAGTGATCCCATATGAACACTTTCCCATAACGATGCATTTGTCCATTTCTTGATATTCTTCACACCATCAATAAATCGAAGTGTGCTCCCTGCTAAAGATCCTGTTTCTGTTCGAGCAACTCCATCTTTTACATGAACAGCAAATTCTCCTAAATGATATATGCCGTCTCCTAATAAGCCCGCTCGCATGCAATCACTAACTAGACAAGTTTTATCGTATCCTTTACATTTATACAAAATATTCACTGCACTTGGATGTACATGATGTCCGTCTGCAATGATTTCACTGTACACATGTTCAGTAGAAAGTGCGGCTCCAACAACGCCAGGTTCACGATGATGTAGCCCCTTCATTCCATTAAACGTATGCACAAAGATTGTCGCTCCTGCTTGAATTGCTTCCTGGCATACTTCATAGTTCGCATCTGTATGACCAATTGCCACGCGAATATTATTTTTTACCGCTTGCTGTATAAAGGCGATGGCACCTTCTCTTTCTGGTGCCATTGCAATTTTTCTAACTGTTCCTTCTGATTCAGCAATCCACTCTTCTAGCAACTCAATCGTTGGGTTAATAAAATATTTTGGATTTTGCGCACCTTTATAGGCTTCAGTAAAACAAGGCCCTTCCAGAAAAGCTCCAATAATAGTTGCTCCTGCAACTCCCTTTCTTTTTGCATGAGCTATATTTTGTAAAGCCTTTGTCGTATTTTCTAAAGAATCAGTTAATGTTGTAGGCAAAAAACTCGTAACACCATTTTCCAATAACTGAATAGAAATATTGTTTAACGATTCATATGTACAATCCATTACATCGTGTCCCGCTAAACCATGAATATGTGTATCAACAAATCCCGGAGCAATAATACTCCCTTCAAAATCCATTACCATTGCTCCGTCTACTATTTCTTCAACATGTTTTAGAAAGTAGCCATTTACAATATGTAAATACCCACTTTCACGTACCCCATCTTCGAGTAAATACATTGATGCTTTGACATAATAATTCATACATTTCTATTCCTTTCCTTTATAGGGATGTACGGTTACACCTTGAACGACACGATTTACACTTCCGCTTGGACAAGGATTATCTGGAGTAATGCCTAATGCAATAGATTTATATAATGCTAAAATTTGACCATATAATATATAAATAAACGTAATATATATATCATCCTTCAAATCGTTTCCGTCATTGCATAAAAATGTATTGCAATACTGCCTTGCTTCCTGGCTATCTTGATGCGTAATGACAATAATATCGTTTCTATCTTTCTCCTGATAAATTTCTCGTAATAAATCAATATCATACTTTTTTGTATACTCATCATTAGATAAAAACAATACAACAGCTGTATCTTCATCTAAAATTGATTTTGGTCCATGTCTAAACCCAAGCGGCGTGTCAAACATAACGGGAATGCGGCCAGCCGTTAACTCTAAAAATTTTAGTGCAGCCTCCCTAGAAAGGCCTTCGAATACGCCTGATCCTAAAAATACAATTTTATGAAATTCTTTTTCTGCAATTTGCTTCATTTCCCGTTCTTGCTTTTCGATTACCTTCTTTCCTAGCTGAACAATATCCGTAATGCTAGATTGTAAAAGAGGGATTTCATTATAGTTACATAATAAAAGTGCTGTTAACATCATAGAGGTAAAACTGCCTGTCATCGCAAATCCTCGATCATTTGCCTCCTTTGGCATATACATTACGAAAGCATTCTCTTTATGTTGAAATTGTTTCGCTAAATTCCCTTCTTCATTACAAGTTAAAATAATATGGTAAACGGAATGAATCATTTGTTCTGCTAGCTCCACTGCCGCTACACTTTCTGGACTATTACCAGAGCGAGCAAACGATACTAAAATTGTTGGGATATTTGGTTGTAAATAATAATAAGGACTTGAAACGATATTTGTTGTTGGAATGCTTTCAATCTGCATTTTCTTTACATCTACTATTCTTTTTATATATGGAACGAGTGTATCTCCAACAAAAGCTGATGTTCCAGCCCCAGTAAAAATAATTCGTACTTGCTCATGCCTTCTTGAAATATTGGAAAAAAACGCTGTAATTTCATGATGATTACTTTGAACATTCGAATATACTTGTTCCCAAAGATCTGGCTGCTGTGCAATCTCTTTCGCGGTAAAACACGCTCCATATGTTTCTCTTATTTTTTCATTTGCATGTAATAACATGTGCAAACCCCCTTAACATAATTTCATATCTTATAACGTCATCATTACCAGTTGAATTACAATAAGTATAATGATACTTATTGTAATTCAACTGTGTAAGTAAATTTATCCCCTCTAGCAATCGTCTCTGTGTATTCCATTATATTTTCTTTTGCATATGCGATTCGCTCTAATAATAGAGATGGATCATTCACTTGAATTTGCAGCCATTTTGCATGATCTTCATTTGCTGCAATTGCTTTAAAATTTTCTACTGCTCGCGTAATATGAACTTGATATTTTGTACGAAAAATTTCGTACATTGGTGTCTCTTCTAGCTCTGTCCTCGTTAAATACGGAAAAAACTTTACTGGAATATACGACGTTTCAAACAACATTGGTTCTTTATCAGCTAACCTTAGTCTTGTAATTTGATAGACTTCTTCTTCAAACTCAAGCTTCATAATTTTCGCTACTTTCTTGTCGCAATTCATCATAGTAAAGGATACTACTTTTGATGATGGCACTTTCCCAAACTTTTTCATTTCTTCTGTGAAACTATAAAAATGAACAAGACTTTGATTAAATACACGAGGTGAGACGAAACTTCCTTTTCCATGCTTTTTATAAATGTATCCTTCTTTCTCTAACTCTTGCATTGTCTGTCTTACTGTTGTTCTGCTTACATCATGAATCTCACATAACTCACGCTCTGACGGAAGCTTATCATGTTCTTGTAATTTCCCAGTTTCAATTAACTCTACAATAATATCCAGCAGTTGATAATATAGTGGTGTTCGATTATCTTTTTCAATCATATTTTACTCCCTCATCCATAAAATTGTTATAATCATTTTATGGCTATTATAACGAATGGAAATAGGAACTACTACCACTTTCTCATATTGAAATGAAAAGTGGTTCTCCATCAGTTAAAATTCTTTTCACCTATATTTCCCCATTTTGAGGTGACTCTTACGATACAGGTTAAATTCCTTACTTCACTTGTTTCATTGTTTTCTGCAATTCTGTTACATATTGTTTCACCTGTTATTCTTGATTTTTCAGCAGCAAAAGCAATTAAATGACTATTTGCCGAAATCATTGCAGACGTTAAGCTTTCTTCATATTTAAGTTTCATTTTTTGCTTCCAGCTTCGACTGTAACCAACTGTTTTTTTTCTAACTGAACAAATGGGCTGTAGGAATGAATCACAACATGATCCGGCACTAAACCTTCTTCATCAAAAATAACAATTTCATTTTGCTCTTTCAGTAAGGATGCTGGAATCTTATAATCCTCCTGTGGTCCAATGTTCCAGTACCTTCCTAAACATTGGCCGTTTACCCAAAAACATCCTTTGCTCAACTGATTCAAACGAACCTTTACAATAGAGCCATTGTCAGGGTTCCAGGTAAAACTACTTTTATGCCAGCGGGGATTAATAGTTTGTTGATCACTATTATTAATAATCTTCCATTCCCTTACCTCGTGTTGCTGGGCAAATGCTTTCGTTTTCCATCCAGAAATTTGCTCCTTTTCATTAAACAAATAAAGGTCGAAACGACGAATACTAGTAATATTCTGAACATCTAAATCCAAAACATTTTCCCCTTGCTTTAAGGCAGCACTTATATCCGCAACTCCATAAACAGCACTGTTTCTTGACCAACCCGTTTGACATTCCATCAAGATTTTACCCTTTTCACCATTTACCGTAACACGCGAAACGCCTTCACCAACGAGAAACGCTCGATCATAACCCTCATTCTCGAAGGTTCTTAAAAAGGCGATACGCTCTTCAATCCTTGGTATTTGCGATAAATGATGTTGAACCCCACAGCCTTCAACCTGCCATTCTCCTCGTAAGGATAGATATTTTCCGTTAAGTGCTGGCGGCTCACTAATGCCCTTCGGTTCCCCTACCACCTGAGAATAGTTGAAGCGTCCCATATTCTGAACGAGGCATGTTAACGTATTTTTCCCTTTTTTCACTGGAACCTCAATTTCAGCAGCCCCAAGCTTGCTAAGCTTCCCGACAAATTGCTGATTACAGAAAACCATGACTGGATCCTCGATGCGAGGAAAGACAACCGTCGTAGTTTGCGTTTCTTCTGTATCAAATTCACTTTCATAGCCTAAATAGCCGCTAAACTGTCCAAAACTACTGAAATCAAGCGGTTTTTCTGCCTCTTTCACCTTTCCTGTTAAAAAAGAAAGAGGTTCATCTGCCGTTTCCCATGATAATTTATTTAGTGCAGTATCCTTTTCAAGCTTAGGAACAATGACATCCAGCGATGTTCTTGTGACAACTTCAATAGAATAGCTGGAGCCATCTTTAAATAAAAGCTTTATTGTTTGTGATTGACTTCCATGAAATAAATGAAAAGCAATACTGTCGTCTTCTAACTCTTCGAATCGATTTGGTGTTGGACAATGAATTTCTGCCTTTTGGTCAAGCTGTAAAACTAAAGTAGAACGTTGCCCATTTTCGTGATAAATCACCGCATGCCTAGAATCAAAACCTGTTGTCTGTCCCGTTAATGTTTTAATAATAAAATGATTTCCTACCTTAACATTGCGGACAATCGGTAAAACGGCATTGGCTTCAATCGTAAACGGAACAAGTTCATTGCCATGTCTCACATGGGATTGCATTCTTTCATTCCTATTATTCTCAATAAATAGTACTTCGCCATGAGGACTGACAATTCGCTCTGATTTAAGGTCACTTGACAGCTTCACATCAGAAGCAGCTTGTTCTGCATTTGTGAATAGCGGTTCCAGCCATTTGACAAATGAATGGTACCTTTTTAATACTTCATATTTTCTGGTTGGCTGTAAATATTCGTCAATAGCGACATCATAATCATATGTTGTCGTACAAAAAACCTGTTCACTAACTGTTCGTCCGCCCCAATGATCAAAATTCGTGCCACCAAAATACATATAATAATTAATAGTCGTAAATCCATTGCTCAAGAGCTGGTAACACTCACGTTCAAGCTGCTGAGGTGTTTTTTGATTCGCTTTATTTCCACCCCAGTGTTCAAACCAACCAATCCAAAACTCCATGACACCTTTCGGCTGATCGGCAAATCGTTCATCTAAACTCTCAGCGGCACGGTTGGCACCCGACCAAAAATTGCGGAACTCCACAGCACCATCGACTGCTCCATAGCATGTAACGAATGGTACTTCGATGCCTCTTATCTTCATTCCATCCCGCAAATATTCCATATATTGCTTATCAGGTTTACCGTAAGCTTGGAATTCATTTTCAATCTGAACCATGATAACTGAACCATTTTTCGTTAATTGATACTCATCAATAATTGAAATAACCTGATCAAAATATTGATCTACATAGTGTAAAAAACTAGACTGTGCCGAACGATATTGAATATCCTTTTTCGTAGAGAGCCACCACGGAAATCCGCCAAAATCCCATTCTGCACAAATATATGGACCAGGTCTTGCAATAACATATAATCCTTTATCAGCGCATAATTGAAGAAAATGCGCTAAATCTTTATCGCCAGAGAAATCCCATTCGCCTTCCTTCATCTCATGGAAATTCCACGGAATATAGGTTTCAATTGTATTACATCCCCCAGCTTTTGCTTTTTCTAAAACATCATCCCACTCAGCCCTTGGAAGACGGAAGTAGTGGATGGTAGCAGATAAAATGAAGATTCTCTTATTATGAATCTTCCAACTTTTCTTATCATAAGTTATCATGATTTCCCTCCAAAATTGTCATGTCCCAAAATTCTTGATAACAGTTTTATAACTTAGTAGCAAACAGAACTTCTACCAGCATGTTAATTGGATATCGCTAATAACGAAAAATGTAAATATTGGTTTTTCTATATTTGTTAGAGTCTCTTTAAACTCCCTTGGTCTGGTTTTCAGATGGTAATGTTTTTTTATGAAAGAACGGATTCAAACCGGACAATTTAAAGTTGGAAGTCTCTCTCACTTTATTCTCCATCGTATAAAATATATTCATTGACACCCACATAGTAAAAAAGGCCACAACACTAACGCTAAAAAATGGAATTAAACCTGGAACCCACAAAAACAACCTAAATAAAATATAGTAACCGAAAGCTAATAGTATCGTATGGAACGGGAAGGATATTCCTAATAATAAGGACATTGTCAAGTATTGCTGCAGTTTAAATTCAAAATGAACAAAAACAGGGATAACATATAATAGTAGGATTAAAAAAAGAATACTAAGCGTGATAATGAAAATAAATAATAATAGATGCATGAGCCCGTTGGTAAATCGAATAACGGAAAAATTTAGATAGATCAGGAACCCAATGGAAAACAAAGCAAAGCCTATGGTGTTCGCTTTCCAAAACTCTTTTCGGAAAGTAATCCAATAAATTTCAACTAATGAACGGAGTTGTTCGTTTCCCATCCGCCATTTCCTTATGACTGTAAATAACCCTACAGTTGCCGGCATCAGCCCTAGGATAATGCCCCCCATTAAAGTCAGGGCGATCCAAATGATTTGAAAAATGGCTATTTTCATAACAATTTCCGAAAAATTATAAAACTTCCATATTAGACCATTAGTTTCCATAAACACCATAACCCTCTTCCTAAGAAGGAAACACGTACGGAGAGCCAATATCATCCGTACGGTTCAATCAACTTTTTTATTTTTCCATTCTCTTGTATGCTGCTTCGTAAATTTCTAGATAACGTTTAACGCCCATTTTTTCTAACGTACTTTTATATTCATTCCATTTAGAGAAATCTGCTTTTCCTGTAATAAAGTTTGCTGTCATTTCTTTCAGATACGTATCCATATCGGTTGAAATTGGTGTTAACTCACTCTGTTCTTCTACCGTAAAGTTAAACGCTGGCCAAACATCATCCAATTTAAGCGATAGCGGTTCTGCTTGTTGAGCATTTGCAGTTGTAGCCTCTTTGCTTTCTGCTCCGTTAAAGTATTTTTGTTTAACAAAACCAGGGTAATAACCACCAGGCCATGTTAGGTATTTACTTACTGCTTGGTCTAGCGTTAATCCATCCGGATTCTTTTTAATTTCATTAACATAATCCAATTTACCTGTTGTTGGATCTTTGGTATAAGTCTTACCTTCGAAGCCCATAAAGAACATTTTTGATCCTTCATCACTATAGAAATGATCGATCCACCTTACCGTCGCTTCAGGACTCTTATTCTGATTCGTAATAACAAACATCCCTATGTTTCCTAAAGGTGAACCAACTGCTGTATTTAATCGATCTCCATGAGGGCCTTTTAATACAGGCATTCCTACAAAGCCACTCAGATTTTCTGTCGTCCCAGGATCAACTCCGTTTATGACGCCAAAGGTATTCTTTGAAGCTTTCGCACTAAACTCTTCCGTCTTAAGAGTGAAGATTTCTTTATCAATTAAACCTTTAGTATAAAGCTTGTTTAAATATTGCAGTAGCTCTTTATATCCATCAGCGGTCGGTACATAGCGCATTTTTTTTGTTTTCGGATCTAAGTCAACATTTGGATTCGCAATTCCATGATTATTTAAGCCGAAAGATCCTTTTAAGGAGCTAATAAATTCATCGATTCCATATGCCCCGCCCCAAGGAATTTCGTCTGCTTTTCCATTGCCATTTGGATCACCGTCTTTTATGGCTTGTAATACGGATTCAAATTCATCAAGAGTCGTTGGTTCTTTCAATCCTAATTTATCGAGCCATTCCTTTTTAATCCATGGCGTTCCATAAATGAGCCCCTTGAATTCAGGATCATAAAAAGCCGGAAATCCATAGATTTTCCCATTAGGCATCGTAATTCCTTTTTTCACTAAAGGATATTTTTCCATAATCTTTTTAAAATTCGGAGCGTACTTATCAATTAAGTCATTTAGAGGAATAAATACACCCTGCTGACCAAATTTTATTAAATCCGTCTTCGGCACTGCAGCTGCGAATAGTACATCTGGATACTCACCACTTGCAAGCATGAGATTTCGTTTTTCCTTCAAACTTTGTGTTTGAACAGCATCCCACTTAATATGAATATTAGTCATTTTTTCATATTCTTGCCAAAGCATTAAATTGTTCCAATCCTGTGATTGAAAAAACTTTCCCGCAAAGCCTTCCAACTCAATCTTATCTTTTGCAATGGGCATTCCAGTTTGATTTAAATTAGATATTGTAGATTCCTTTTTATTGTCTTTCTTTTCGGCAGTGGTTTTCTCGTTGGAACATGCGCCTAATACGAGTGAACTTATTAGAACAAACGATAGAATACTAGCTTTTTTCTTTTTATTCTTCATTTCGCAACCCCCTGATTTTATCCTTTAATAGATCCAACCAAAAATCCTTTAACAAAATATCTTTGTAAGAATGGATACAAACTCAACATTGGTAAGTTCGCAAAAATTAAAACCGCATATTTCAGTCCTTCCACACTCATCTGCTGCTTTAAGAAGCTTTCACTCGTTGATTTAACCATATCACTCGTTTGGCTTTGAATAAGAATCTCCCTTAAGATTAATTGAAGTGGAAAAAGTTCTTTATTTTGTAAATAAATTAATGCTGTAAAATAAGAATTCCAGTGTGCAACTGCATAGAATAAAATCATAACGGCAATAACAGGCATAGAAAGAGGCAAAACTATTTTCAGTAGAATTCTAATATTTCCTGCGCCATCAATCATGGCCGCTTCTTGAAGTTCAAGTGGAATGGTCGTTTGGAAAAACGTCCGCATAATAATAATATTAAAAACAGATACGGCATTAGGAATAACCATTACCCAAAAAGTATCAATCATTCCAAGATTTTTGATAAGCAAATAGCTAGGAATTAAACCACCGCTAAAAAACATCGTGAAAACAAATATTCCCATAATCACATTACGGCCAACAAAGTCTGCCCTAGAAAGTGGATATGCTGCCATAATCGTTAATACTACATTAATAGCAGTCCCTACCACCGTATATTTAACCGTATTGAGAAATCCGTTTATAATATCATGATTTGAAAATAATTTTTTGTACGCGTCGAAATTTAACCCCTTTGGCCAAAACCAAATTTCTCCGTTTAACACATGGAGCGGATTGCTAAGCGACGCGCTTATGATAAAGATCAAAGGATAAACAACCAGTAATGCGATGATTGTTAAAAAGAAATAATTGAAAAAATTAAAAACTTTATCGGATGCTGTATTTTCCAATCTAGTTCACCACCTACCATAGACTTGTTTGATTGACTTTTTTAGCAAAGAAATTCACCATTACAAGCATAATGAAATTTATGATTGAGTTGAATAACCCTATTGCAGCAGAAAAGCTGTATTCAGCTTGTTCGATACCGCTACGATAAACAAAGGTAGATATAACGTCTGATGTCGACATGTTTAGGGTATTTTGCATTAAGAAAACTTTTTCAAATCCAACTGACATAACAGATCCTGCATTTAGAATAAATAGAATAATAATCGTTGGCATAATCGTTGGGATATTAATATGCCATATTCTTTGAAATCTCGAAGCACCGTCAATCATTGCTGATTCATGTAAGGAATAATCAACAGCAGTTAAAGCAGAAAGATAAATAATAGAACTCCACCCCATGGTTTGCCATACATCGGAAAACACGTATAATGTTTTAAACCAACTTGGTTCCGACATAAATGCGATTGGTTTTCCACCCACTAGAATAATAATTTGATTGATTAATCCATCCGGCTTTAAAAAAAGGATTAACATCCCGACTACTACTACTGTAGATAAAAAGTGGGGAGCATAAATAATGGTTTGTACGAATTTTTTAAACTTAGAATTTCTTACTTCATTTAGCATGAGGGCAATGATGATTGGAATCGGGAATGCTACTAATAGTGTATAAATACCAATAATCAACGTATTTTTAATAAGTCTCCAAAAATAGTAACTATTAAAAAAACGCTCAAAGTGTTTCATCCCTACCCATGGACTATCCCATATCCCTAGCGTTGCAATAAAATCTTTAAAAGCAATTTGCACGCCGTACATTGGGATATAATGAAACACAATAAAGTAAGCGATTACAGGAGAAATCAATAAATAAAGTTCCCAATTTTTACGGAACGACTTCTGTAAAATTGTCCACTTTGACGAGGACGCTTCTGATTTTTTTTCTAATATGTTAGCGTGTTGCATACGAGTCTCGCTTTGAATAATTTTTTCCAAATTCTCTCCCCCTTCTCATACAGAAGCTGATCACACATACTTGACAGTTGAACCTTGACTGATCTTAATAACCTTTCCACCAGAGCGAATGGACTCAGTCGCTGCACAGCCGACCGCAACACTCATTCTTCCCGCATATGGTGTGGTTAAAGGCTGCTTGTTGTTTAAAACTAGTTCGACAAAGTCTCTGCATATTTTTGGATCCGCACCACCGTGGCTGCCTTGTTCTTTTTTCATGTCATAGGTTATGTCGCTAAGTTCATTCCAGGAGTTTGATTTTCTCGTTTTCACATATACTTTGTCATTTACATCATCATTCTCTACTCTGCCTTTTGTACCGATAAAGGTATAGTTTCTTGAATAATCTGGTGTAAAGTGGCATTGCAAGTAGGAAGCTTTAATTCCGCCTTCAAGTTCCATAATCAACATATTATTGTCCTCAACATCGATTTCTTCCCGGAAAGCGCATTGGGTTAATATGTTCAGACTCGCTTCCGTACAAGTATCCTTTTCATCACAAGTAGGACAGGTTAATGTATTTGGTTTATCTCCACCGTAAAAATCGAGTCCCCCAAAAGCCGAAACCTTTTTTGTATATTTTCCAGTAATCCAATGGATCACATCAAGATCATGAGAACCCTTTTGCAATAAAAGCGAAGTCGTATTTTTAGCTGTTCCATGCCAGTCATGGTAATAATAGTATCCGCCAAATCCGACAAAATGTCTTACCCAAACGGCTTTAAGATCACCGATTACCCCTGAATCAATAATCTCTTTCATTGTTTGGTACATACTCATATAACGCATATTAAAACCAACCATTAAATGCTTTCCAGACTTTTCCGCTTGTTCGATAATCCGGTCACATCCTTCTACTGTGATCGCTAAGGGCTTTTCACAATAGACGTGCTTACCAGCTTGAAGTGCCGCAATCGCATGCTCTTCATGTAAATAATCGGGAGACAAAATGGCAACAGCATCAATATCCGTGTGAGCGAGTAACTCTTTATAATCGGTGGTAATATATGCATGTTGGTTAATTTTTTCTTGAAAGGTTTTCAATCTTTCCATCGAAACATCGGCTGCAGCAACGACAACTGAATTTCCACCTGGGTTATGCCAATACTTTGCAATACCACTCCGAAGTCCTGCACCAATAATCCCAATTCTTACAGTTTTCATTTGATACTTCCTCCTATCCCTTCTTCTTATCCCTGCTACTTTTGATTATTCCTCTTGGTAAACCACCTCCTTAAAGTCTTTTGGAAGTATTTCCTTATTATCATCCAAATGTTTTCTACCTAGTTTTTAAAGATGACGTGTTTGCTTTTTCGCCACCATTAGAACATCCTGCTGCTACAAATAACAATGCTGACAAAAAGAATATAAGCCACTTTTTCATCCCATTTTCACCGGTGCATTTATTACACACTAATGGTTAGTTGAACCAACTAACGATCTTTTACAAAAAGATTTGTATTTTAAACCAAGTATTTCCCCCCCATAAATAAAACGTTTACAAATAAGTGTTTTTATTTGCAAGAAACATTTTTTGTTCTTTCTATCACGCAGATATAATGATGTCACTACCAGTTGAACTAACAAACTATGACTACTATATTTATTATGTATATGACAGATTCAATTATGATATAATGTTGTCATTACCAGTTGTTATGAAGTATACCATCACAACTTTTTCTTCTGCAATATATTTTCTGAATTTTTTAATTTTTTATCACTCAACAAACTTATTCTATATTTATTTTGTAATGCAAACTATGAATTGAATTGCCTATAAAAGAAAAATTTTTTTTATAAAATATATTCTTTCTATTAAAATCGGATTGATGAAGATTAATCATTAATACAAGATAAAGAAATCCTCCCCTCAAGTTTTTAGTTTACCTTGTCCTAACGAATAGCGAAAAATGAAGCCTAATTCATATAAAAGGGAGTGTTCCTATGATTCAAAAATTAAAATCATATTATGGTAAAGATATAAAGATTAATGAAGCCGTGTTGTCTGAGGATTATAGCTGGTTTTTAGTTGAAGAACATAAAGTAGGGATTCGAAAAACTCGATTACATAAAAAGGAACATCTATTGCTTTCATCTATCTTAACACCTATTCATACTGATACATTTTATGAAACAGAAAAAGAAAAATCATGGTATGAAGTATTATATAAAAATAAGAACATCCCTATAGTATCGGTTCGTTTTTTACATTTCTTCACAACGCACCCTATAGTAGAAAGAGAAGAATTTCAATACGCTTTACAGTCTATGTTTTCTTTCACCACTACAACAATATGGGAAACTTCGCAAACTGGCACCCTCATCTTAGAAGAAAATGTACCGGAGTCTGTATTGCAAGCAGCCCTTGATACACTAGAAACAGATTTTTTTATATCTCTATCCTTTTTTATGGGAAGACACTATACACAAACAAATGAAATTTCTCGACTATATCAATGGGAGCGAAATTTATTTTCTGTTCTTTCTCCCTATTTATCGCAAAAAATTATACACATTGAACAACTACTCCCTTATCAATTAATGATCTCATTACCGAAAGAAGAAAGAGAAAAATACACGAATCAATTATTAGCACACATTTCTAATAACAAGGAACTAATAGATAGTGTTAAAGTATTCTTCCAATGTAATTTAAATGTGTCACTTGCAGCTAAACAATTATATTTACATCGTAATACTTTACAATATCGAATTGATAAATTCATTGAAAAGACAGGAATTAATATAAAAACTTTTGAAGGTGCAGTAACAGTTTATATGGCTTTTCTTTCATTGGATATTTCGTAAACTTGCATAAAAACCTCTCATTCTTTTGTGCACCCTGCCAATTTACCTACGCCTTAAATAATCTTATAATTCAATTAATTATAAAGAGGAGTGAGTAATCATGACAGAACTTGTATTAGATCATATTTTTAAAGTTTATGATAATAAAACGACTGCTGTTTCTGATTTTAATTTACATATTGAAGATAAAGAGTTTATCGTATTTGTCGGACCTTCTGGATGTGGAAAATCAACAACTCTACGTATGATTGCAGGTCTAGAAGACATTTCCGATGGTTCGTTTTATATTGATGGAGAACGTATGAATGATGTCGCTCCAAAAGACCGCAACATTGCGATGGTATTTCAAAATTACGCACTATACCCGCATATGACTGTTTATGATAATATCGCGTTTGGCTTGAAACTACGCAAACTTCCAAAAGATGAAATTAATCGCCGAGTAACGGAGGCGGCGAAAATCTTAGGGCTTGAAGATTACTTACAACGAAAACCAAAGGCATTATCAGGTGGACAACGCCAACGGGTTGCACTAGGAAGAGCCATTGTCCGTGACGCAAAAGTATTTTTAATGGACGAGCCTCTATCGAATTTAGACGCAAAATTACGTGTAAGTATGCGTTCAGAAATCTCTAAACTGCATCGCCGTTTAAATACGACCACTATATATGTGACACATGATCAAACAGAAGCAATGACAATGGCATCACGCCTTGTTGTTATGAAAGATGGACTCATCCAGCAAGTGGGTACTCCAAAAGAAGTATATGATAATCCTGAAAACATTTTTGTTGGCGGATTCATTGGTTCTCCAGCTATGAATTTCTTTACTGGAACTTTACAAGATAAATATTTTCATATCGAAAATATTCGCTTCAAAGTACCAGATGGTCTACTAAAAACATTAAACAAACAGGGGTATAATGGAAAAGCAATCATACTCGGTATTCGTCCTGAAGACATTCATGATGAACCAATTGTTCTTCAATCTTCTCCTGAATCCACTGTCGAAATTACAGTAGAAGTTGCTGAATTATTAGGTGCTGAAACGATGGTTCATGGCAAACTTGCGAGCCAAAACTTTATTGCACGAATCAATGCCCGTTCAGAAATTAAAGCTACCGATAAAATTCCGTTAGCTTTTAGTTTAACTAAAGCTCATTTTTTCGATATTGATACAGAGCAACGTATACGTAATAAATAGACATACTTGATTAAAGTATAAACCAGTCTTCTTCCTGATCTTTCTGTACTATTTACCTAAGAAAGGCCAGGAAGATTCTATTTGATATTTTATTTTTTTACAAGTATTATATTTAATCCTTTTCGTTTTCTATTGCTAACACCAGTTCTGGTGCAAAAATAAAATACAAGAGAATAAAGCGCATATATTCCTAACGGAATCGTATCTTATGCTACTAGTCCAAACAATTGATGGATGAATTTTTTCTGGTTTTGGACAGACTGGTCCCGTAAATCAATCTGTTCTTTTTTAATCATATGCATAGCTTCTACTCCAGAAAGAATGGATGTAGCTGTGTCAAAACATTTGAACCCTAGCATAGAACGGATTCGCTTCTTTATAAAGCGATGATCTTGTTCTACTATGTTATTCAAGTATTTTTGTTGTCTAAGTTGCATGCCATCAGGTATGCTTTTCTCTTTTTTCAACTGTTCAATTACTATAGGATAAGCTGGATTCTTATCGACTGTCATAACACGAGGCTGCGAAACATGAAAAGACCGCAAAGCTTTCTTGAAAAAGCGTTTTGCAGTCTTCTGGTCTCTTGTTTTGCCCAGGCAAAAATCGATTGTGTTTCCTTTCGAATCAACAGCACGATACAGGTACATCCATTGACCTTTTACTTTGATATATGTTTCATCGACTCTCCAAGAGTCATTTGTTTGTTTGAGGTGACGTCGGATTCGTTTGTCCAATTCAGGACCATACTGGTGTACCCAACGTATAATCGTTGTATGAGAAATGGATAAACTCCGTTCTTCTAGCATTTCCACCAAATCACGAAAACTGAGGTTGTACCGTAGGTACCATCTTACCGTTAACAAAATAATATCAGGCTGATAATGCCTCCATTTGAATACATTTTCCTTTTCCATACCAATCACGCACCCTTTCTAAAGTAATAGTAACAGTATGTCCAAGATTTATAGATTCATTGCAATTGTCCTTAAGTCTTCGCACCAGAACCTGATTTTTTATTTAATTTTCACCCGATTATACAACTCAAGCAGTTCTTCTACTGGAATACCGTTTATTTTCATACCAGTTATATTACAATTTTCTATCTTAACGTTTTTAAGATTACTATTACTTATTGTACATCCTTCCAAATCAGATTTTTCAAATGAAATAGGTTCCTTTTCCGCTCCAAGATTTGTATTTTTGAATTGAACTCCACCTAATGTCACCAAATTGAATTTACTGCCCGAAAGATTTAAATCTGCATATGAGGAGTTCCTTAAATTTATATTTTTAAACTTTGATTGACTTAAATTACAATTACTCATATTAATATTCATTACATTGCTATAAACAAATGAGCTATCTTTTAAGTTCACTTGATAATACTCTGTATTTGCCATATTACAGTTTTCATATTGCCCATTCTTCATATCATTATTATTAACTAAGTTCTCTTCGCTTGCAGCTGTCTTTACTCTTTTCACATAACAATATTCATCTTCCGTTTGAAAAATTGTTTCAAAGCCCATTTTTTTATAAAAATGGTGATTATTAATTTGTCTACTAGACGTCTCAAGATCCCAAATTCTTACGCTCGGAAACTCTTCTTCAATAAAATCGATAACCTGTGCTCCAATTCCTATTCCTTGATGTTTAGGATCTACAAATATACGATCAATTCTCCCGTAAGACTTACCAGAAATCGTAACTATAATCCCCCCAATAATTTCGTCGTCCATTATCACTTTGAAGTAATCCAGCTCTTCAATCGAATATACAGTCATTTCAACTGAAGAATACCCAGGTGGTTGAATGTTATAATCAATTACATGCTCTTGGTCACACAACCATTGTTTTGCTTCTTCATCAAATGTTCTTTTCATTATTGCTGTTAACTTTTCTGCGTCTAAAATTGCAGCTTTTTCAATAGATATTATCGTCATTTCGCTTTCCCCTTAATTTTCATAAACAAATAACTTATATGAACAAACTAGTTACTAGTTTACTTTTGTTTTTATTGATTTCCCCATTATTACATATGGAACATCATCTTTACTTGGATGAAATGGTTCCGATACATTTACCCAATCTAATTTTTTATATAAAGAACGCGCTTTTTCATTGTTTATTTGTGTTGTTAAAACGCTCGTTCTATTTGTAACCCCTTCTAATAATCCATTATGTAATTTCGTCCCAAGACCCTCATTTCGATATTCTGGGTGCACTGCTAACTCTACAAATTCAAAACAATCTTCTAACCAATGGTCCATTTGTTCCAAATTCAATGCTTCTCTCATTAATTGATTATAGTACTGGCCTTCCAATGAACGATAACCATAAGTAAAACCAATAGCTTCATTTTCATCATTTATTGCTACTACTCCTTTAAAATCTGTATACTCCATATGCCTTGTAATTCTTTCTACCATTTCATCAAAATTTGTTTTATCAAATACTTTACAATATAGTTTTGCGATATTAATAATTAAGGCTTCATCTTTTCGTATAGGTAATATTGTCATTTTCCCACTCCTATTTTTAGCGACCGAATTCACTAACTTTTACTAATAATTATAAAATAAAGAATTTTTCGGTTTCTTTTTTTATAATATACTATTATTCATTATAAGTGGTTGATTATTTTCATTTTAGCAAGTGACATATCAGCGATATTTTATGTCTATTCCGTATTGGTTTTAGCAAGTTCGTTTGCAAACTTGTTAGCACTTTTTTATAAAATTTGTATAATGCTTCACAAAATAGGAATCCGTTTTGATCAATCTTTTTCAAAATGGATTCCTTTTGTCTCTTATCAATATTCAAATGTTACAGTAGTACCATTAAAACCATCAAAACAACTAGAGCAACGACCACAACCGCCACAGCGACGAGCATCACCTTCAATATAGTAATATGGATATTGGTTTTGCTGGTCCCAATACACAATATTTCCAGCATGTTGTTCATTCATTAAGCGCCTTCTGTACCATAATCTTCAATTGTTAACTTTACATTATATTTAATTGGTGTCTTACTAAACACTTTATCCCAATCCTTTTCAACTTTCTTCCATACTTTTGGATACTCGATTTTCAAACTAGTATTAAAGCCAGCAACATCAGTTTTATATTCCTTTTGAATTTTTTGTAATGTATGCTTCACTAATCGCTTCACTTCTTGCTCCGCAGATTGCTCTACTCTTTTGAGAAATGTATTTTTAAAAGCTTCCTCTGACTCAGACCAGCTTTCGGATAACCTTCCCACAGACTGTACATTGACATCGAAAGATATTTTATCCCCTTTGACATGGGGCGTAATTTTACTTTTTATAGATTTCACTTCATACATCACTAATTTTTTCGTCTTTTCATCATAACTTTTCACCAAACCACTTTTCCCTTTTGCAGTTATCCACATTAAACCTTCTAATTCATTCTCGTTCAAAAAGCCACGAAGTTTTTTTGTGCTCCCTTTCATAACAGCAGCACCTACATATTTCACTTCTCCGTTTATAGAAATCACATTTGGTAAAAGAAAACTCGCCCCAGATTTCACTTTTCCTGGTAGTTTTGCAAGTGGCATCGGCGGTAAAATTCGTGAGGATCTATATTGATTATCCTCGATTTCAATTAATCGAAATGCTGGAATTTCCCCAGGTTCTTTTGATTTTAACGCATCACTAGCTAGCCCTTTACTAACCATAATAAAGCAACTCGGTCTCATCTCATTATCACGAACGTAGATGTCCAATAACTGCGTTAAATTATATGTTCGGGCGATACTTTCGCTAACAACTATTACTTTCGTGTGATGAAAAATGATAGGCCTTTGCCTTCTTAATGCAACTTCACGTATTGATTGATGAAGAGAATCTCCTGTTTCTGCAACATTCATATAAGCTTTTTGTTGTGATACTCCACCTTTGCCTCCGTCTGATGATGATTGTGCTTTAACAAATTGATAGGTGGTTGTTATTAAATTCTTCTTTTTATATCCGCCGCCCTTTTCTTCAATTTCTTTCTCAATCTTCGTTTCTTTTTCTTTATTTATTGCTAAACCTACGGCGAAACCTAACTCTTCAATTTCATGACTACTCCAGCATCCTGTAAGTAATAAGAGAACAACAATTGATGTTACCCCTATAAAAATTTTTCTATTTTTAATACTTTGATTCATGCCTGTTTTTCCTCCCCTTCGCTATCATAAGGAGAAGAAACGGGAGAATACCAAATAATATTATCGCTGCGTTACTAATCAAATTTCCAAATTCAAATAACTCATTTATGTTTTTCGGAATTTCAGCAACGATATATATTACTGGAAGTAATCCATACAAAAAGGAATGAATATTTTTATTAAAGAGCTGCGCTAACCCTAAAGCAGCTGCATAATAGCAAATTGTATATGTTGCAAAGATTTGCATAATCCATATCACTAGTAACAAAGATTCAAACCGTTCAAAAATTAAGCCCTGAATTTCAAAACTTCTCATAAGGTCAATTGTAGGCCATGTTCTCACCAATACACCATCGATAGAAAACGCTCCTATAACCATTACAACTGTAATAACATAAAAAAGTAAAGGAATCGTAGTGCCAATTATAACAACTTTTACACCTTGAGACGGTTTCTTCATAAATGCTAAAAGTAACAACATAATTTCTGCTCCCGAATATGCCATAGTTGTTGTTTTTAGACCTTTTAATGCCGGAATAATCCCTAATCCTAATACAGGACGAAGATTATCGAGTTCAAATATTCCAATACTCATAAAGGATGTAACTAAGAAAATAAAAACTGTAATTGGAAAAATAATTTCAAACAAACGTGCTATCGCATTTATTCCGCCTAAATTTAAATACAGACATATCCACATGAACGGCATAATAATAGCCCAGTCAGGCGTACCTTCTAGTAAAAAGAAACTTGTTATACCTTTCAACGATCTAAGCTCAAATGACGAAAGTGTTAAAAAGTAACCGATAATCAATAAACTAATTACCACCCCAAGCCATTTCCCTACAAGTTCCTGGCTATATTGATAAAATGTTTTTTTCGGAAATTGTTGACTTAACTTCACGATAATTATGCCTGCAACTATCGCAATTAATCCTCCTAAAATAACCGTTATCCAAACATCAGGGGTTTGTACTTTCTCAGCTGCTGTTCTAGGTAAAGTGAGAATTCCGATAGCAAGTATATAATTGATAAGAATAACAGCTGCTTGTGAAGTAGGAATTTTGTCCTTTGAGTTCGTAATCACTCCTCTTCACTTCCTTTCCGTACATAGTCTTTTAAATTCAACATTTTTGGACGCCGTTTCATCATCTGAATTGGCATACGAACGATAAAATCCTTCCAATCAGTAAATTGATATAAGACAGCCGGGCTAGCATAAGGTACACCAAAACTTTTAAGCCTTGCAATATGACTGCATATACATAGGAAAAATAGAATAACTCCATATAATCCGAATATCGCAGCGAAAAACATAGCTACAAAGCGAAGAATACGTAATGGGATTGCTGTACTATAATGAGAAAGTGCAAAAGAAGAAATAGCTGTGGCCGCCACAACAATTACCATGATTGGACTCACAATTCCAGCTGATACAGCTGCTTGCCCAATGATTAATCCTCCTACAATTCCCATCGCTGAACCAATCGGCTTAGGTAGTCGTAATCCTGCTTCTCGTAAAATTTCAATCGCAATCTCCATAAATAATCCTTCTATAATTGCAGGAAACGGAACGCCTTCTCGCCCTCCTATAATTGAAATGGCTAACTTAGTTGGAATCAATCCAGGATGGAATGAAATAAATGAAATGTACAGAGCGGGAGCAAATAGAGAAATAATGGCTGTTCCAAAGCGCAATAAGCGAATCAGTGTACCTGGTATCCAACGCTCATAATAATCTTCAGGCGATTGCATCATCATACTAAATGTAACTGGAACAATTAATGCAAAAGGTGTTCCATCCAATAAAATTGCAACCCTTCCTTCCATTAATGCCGCGATAACTTTATCAGGACGTTCCGTACTCTGTACTTGCGGGAAAGGACTAAGATAATTATCTTCAATAAGTTGTTCTATATAACCTGACTCTGGCACATTATCAATGTTAATTTTCTCAATTCTCTTCTTAACTTCTTCTACTAATTCTGGATCAGCAATCTCTTTCATAAAGGCAACAACCAAGTCTTTCTTAGCCCGTTCTCCTACATGAAATTTCACTAATGATAATCCTTCATTTTCACCGTGTAACCGCAACAAAGCCGTATTGTCCGACAAAACTTCTGTGAAACCTACCCGTGGACCCCTAACCGATCCCTCTGATATTGGCTCTTCAACATTACGTGTTTTTCCTTTTTTTGTATTAATTATTAATACATCTGATAATCCATCAATTAATAATGCCGTTGAACCCATTAACACTTTTGGCATCATTTTTTGGATAGATTGTACTTCATCGACTCCACTAATAGAAAGAACCCGATTTCTAATAAACTCTTTTGAAATATTTTCTTTCACATTAGATGATTCATCTTTATACTCATCAAAAAAATTACACATTAATGATTTCAAAATGTGCGTATCAATAAGATCTTTATCTGAAAGCCCTTCTACAAAAACAAGAACTGCTCGGATGCTAGTCCCGCCGATATTAAACTCTCGACAATACACGTCCGAATTATCAAGAACTTCTTTTTTTATCACCTCTAAATCTAAGTTGAAATCACCTGTAAAATATGCTTCAGGAACTTCAGTAGGCTCATCTTCATATGTATTACTTTGATCTTTACTTTGATTAACCATTGAATCTTGAGCTTTCACCTTCATCACTCTTTCCCCAAAAAATCTTCTTATACCACTCTTCCTTACATATCAATATTTGTTTTCACTTGAATGTAGTTCGTTATATTATTCTTTTTCTAATGCGCGAATCCAACTGAAAAATCTTGAAATTATATATGGAATGAAAAGTACGATAAAGGCTTGTATAAAAACTTTCCACTCAGGTATATAAGAAACAATCGTGTCCCACATTTTTATCATCCTATAACAATACATAATTTTAGAAATTCCTCACTCAATTGGAATTTCTTATGAATTATTATGTCTGATAAGAAAAATTTTGATGCACTTAAAACCTCATGTTACATTTCCTCTATATTTTTCGTTGCATATTCAAAATGGTCATTCTTTATCAGACAAACAAAAAAGAAGGTTGCCTAAAAATCAGTTTTACTGACCTTATCGGCAACCTTCTTTTATAAAGTATCTTCTTTTTGTAATTGCTTTTCTTCTTTCCAAAGCTTTCCTGGCCAAAAAGCGAAGCGTCCTAAAACAACCGTAATTGCAGGCACCAGTAGTTGTCTTACAATAAACGTATCTAGTAATACGCCGATTGCAGTCACAATACCAAATTGAACAAGAACTTGAATTGGAAGTGTACCTAACACCGCAAATGTTCCTGCTAAAATTAAACCAGCTGATGTAATTACACTACCTGTTTGGATAACACCACTTTTTACTGCATCCAAGTGATTTTGTTTCTTTCTATTTTCCCATATTTCTGAAACCATAAAGATATTATAATCTTCACCTAAAGCAACTAAAAATACGAATGCATATAATGGTATCGCTCCTTGTATTGCGGGAGCCCCCATACCGAAATGCAGTAAGACCCAGCCTGCTCCTAATGCTGAGAAAAATGATAAAACGACAGTTACAATTAAATAAATCATCGCAACAATTGATCGTAAGTAAACTAGTAGTAATAAAGCTATAATACTAATCATTACTGGAATAATAACTGCTTCATCACGTTCCGTAATTTGTTTTGTGTCATATAGTGACGCTGTTTCTCCACCAATCCATACTAGATCTTCAACATTATTAATCTCAGCATCTTTTAATACTTTTTCTACACTACTTTTCAATTTAGGGATTTGATCTACTGCTTCAATTGAGTAAGGATTTTCCGCTAAAGAAACTTCATACATTTTAATTTGATTATTATCTTTACCCTCTTTTGGCTCTTTTACTGTATTTACGAAAGAAAACTTCTCTAGTTCTTGTTTAATAGGAAGATCTTTTCCTTTCGCATCAACAACAATTTTTACAGGTGCTAATTCACCAGCTGAAAAATGATCACTAATTAACGTAAACCCTTCGCGTGAAGGCATATCTTTCGGAAATGACTCTAATAAATCGTATGTGTATTGAATACGTGGTACAAACGAAGCCAATCCTCCTAATAGAAATACGGTCAGCATAATAATTGTCCACGGTTTACGTACAACGATATCCCCAAGTTTTTTACTAAAGAATCCTTTAGTATTTTTTACTTTTACTACTTTCTTTTTCTTTCTTGTAAACTCCTCATTCATTGAAGTCGTTCTCGGTATAAACGGGTAGAATGCAATTCTACCAAAAATTAATAATAATGCTGGTAAAATCGTTAAAGCTGCAATCCCCATAATGAAAACAGCTACGCTAAATGGTACTGCAAATCTATGAAAGGCACCATAATGAGCAAGTAATAATGTTCCTAATCCAAGTACGACAGTTAATGCACTCATTATAATTGCTCCGCCAGATGATTTAATCGCGAGTTGCAATGCTTTATATTTACTTTCTTCTTCTAACAAGTACTCTCTATATCTCGAAATTAAAAATAGACAATAGTCCGTTCCAGCGCCAAATAATAAAACTGTCATAATTGATATTGCCTGTGCATCTACTTTAATCCATCCATGATCGGCTAAAAAACCAAGTGTCGGACTAATAATTCCGTACGCAAAACCAACAACAAGTAAAGGTAAAATTGCTAAAATTGGAGAGCGATACAATAAAATTAATAAAACCAATACAAGTAATACAGTAACAACTAATAATTTCACATCTGCTTGACTAAATAAACTAACCGCATCCGTTTGAATACCTACAGGTCCAGATAATCGAACATGTAAACCAGAGTCACTTATTTTTTGTTTAAATGGATCTACATCCACCTTACTATTCACTATTTTTCTTAAATCTTCAAGATTTCCTTTTAATATATCCGTTCCAGCTGATTTATTAAAGAATACCGGTGTAACAAATGATGTACCATCTTTTGATGCACTTTTTGATAATACTTGCTCTGGGATTGTATCAAATGGCGGTAACGTTGATTGTTCTTTTAAAGGACTAGCTTTTAACTCTTTATAAACGTCCTGTATTAGTTTATAGTCTTTTGACTGTAATCCACTATCTCTATACCATACTACTAACAACGGATTTCCTGCATTATTAGGAAACTCTTTTTTCATAACTGCTTCCGCTTGCTGTGACATTGCTGTTTCGGGTAAATTTTTCGGATTCGGTTCTTTCGTACTGTTTACTTGTGGTAATGTAAATGAAAGTACTAATGTAATAAGAATCCAAACCGATAAAGTTATCCATTGCGTATGCTTCCCTGCTACAAGCCTCCCTAACATATGTAACGGGTGCTTTTTCATAAAAACCCACCTTCCTTTTCCCCTCCATTATTAATTATATATACTGGTTAGTTAATTAATCAAGAATGTTTAAAAATTATGCTATAATTAACTCAATAATAAATGTCAGGAGCGAATGTAGTTGGAACAAAAACAACGTCCTCTCGGAAGGCCTCGTCAAAATAAAAATACAAAATCTACAAAAGAACTGATTTTAGAAGTTGCAACTCGGTTATTTCTTACTCAAAATTATCAAGTCGTTTCAATGGATGAGGTCGCGAAAGAATGCGGTGTTACAAAAGCAACCGTCTACTATTATTATTCAACAAAAGCCGATTTATTTACCGCTACTATGATTCAAATGATGATACGTATACGAGAGAATATGTCTCAAATACTCTCTACAAATAAAACTTTAAAAGAAAGATTATTGGACTTCGCTAAAGTCTACTTACACGCAACGTTAGATATTGATATGAAGAATTTTATGAAAGATGCAAAACTATCGTTATCTGAAGAACAATTGAAAGATTTAAAAAATGCCGAAGATAACATGTATGAAGTATTGGAAAAAGCACTCGATAACGCTATTAACCTTGGAGAAATACCTAAAGGAAATCCTAAATTTTCTGCCCACGCTTTCGTAGCCTTATTATCAATGGGGAATTTTAAGGATGAGAATCACAATCCTATTACTACAAATATAGATGAATTAGCAAAACAAATCGTTTCTTTTTATTGGAATGGGTTAAGTCATTAATATAGAATATATCCGTTCTAATAAAAGAGCATGTTTGAAATTACTTCAAACATGCTCTTTTATAATTTATTTAAGAGTTCTATTTATATAATAGTAATTAGATTATCCTTTAGCATTATTTAACAAAGAATTCTTATCTTCACCTTCTACAACTTTTGAATTTGTGCATGTATATTCTCCTTGCTTAATCCACCATGATAACAAACTACAGATTCGATATCTAGATTTAAATACTTCCCTAAAGACTGTTGTGCTTCCTTTACATTCAAAGTAGTTGGGGCATGAACTCCTCCTAACTTTCCATTCACACTATACATAGAGTCCCCAGCGATAAGAGTTTTACTTTGTTTCAAATATAAACTGATATGACCCGGAGTGTGTCCTGGAGTATGGAGAATACGAATGCCACCACAATACGAAAGTTCTTGCCCATCAATCACAGTATCACTCACTTTTCCTTTTGGTGGATTCTTTACATTTCCATCTTTCAATAAAGGTAAATCCCCTTCAATATATGGCTTATCTAGCTCGTGTGCATAAACCTTAATATCGCTCATACCGTTCTTCAGTAACTCAGGCAGACTTCCTATATGATCTATATCCTGATGCGTCAAAATCACGACCTTTAGCTTATCAAATGATACCCCAATCTTCTCCATCTCTACTTGTATATCTCTAAATTGTCCAGGAAAACCAGTATCTATTAAAACTGCCATTTCATCATCCCATAAAAGAATTGGGTGAATAATATACTCTTGAAATTCAAGATGTAGCATTTCTACTCCCTTAGCAATCTCCATAAATCTATCCTCCTTTAAAATTATAAAATAGATGCAAGTAAATTGAACATTTAAAGCCACACTATCGTTTCATATGTTTTATCATCCCAATCGAGAATGCTTCAAATCCGATAGACTCATAGTAAGATTGCAATTTTTCTACACACATAAGTTGGGGAATAACCTTGTTTTGTTCACAATGCTGTATTAATCGTTCCACCATTTCTTTTCCAATGCCAATAGACTGATATTCTGGCAATACACATACACCGCAAATAACGCCTGTTATTACTCCCTCGGATATAACACGCCCCATTCCTATTAATTTGTGCTCCTTAAATGCATATATCACATACCAACTTTGTTTACACATTTGTTCTAATTCATTAACCGTTAATTTAAGAGAATTCCATCCTAACGATTCATATAAAGCTAATAATTCATTGAAATCTGTAGGGTGTTCAATCGTGTAGCGTATACTATTTTTCATTTAAATACTCCCTATTCTCCAGTTTGTTTGTATTCCATAAAACTATCCTATAAAAAATTCTGACCGACATGAAACTAACTAGAACAGTACTTCAATATAAAGAATGGAATTCCTTCTCTACAAAAAGGACCTATACAGCTTCTAAAGAATAATGTAAGGAAATAATATGTTAGGAGGAAATTGTATTGATTTATGTATTAAGACATGGAGAAACTGATTTAAATAAGAAAAAGAAGGTATCTCACCATTGAGAATTACCTTCTTTTTTATAAATCTATCATTATATTATCAACCAAAAATCATACAGCTACATACGATAAGAACAAACAAAACTAATAAACTATTTGAGAAATAACCCATAGAATACTACCCCTTTATTTAATTATGTAAAAGATTTTATCATAAAATTATTCACAGCATAACAACTGAAAAAGACATTGCATTCATTAGTTAAATATATTTAGTAATATTTTATTTCTGGTCATATTCGCCTACCCAAAAATCACTTCTTATACTCTTTATTTCAGTTCTTATAGTTCTCAAAACAATATTATAGTAATTTTTTATTTACTATAATCAATTGAATCATTTGATTAATCATTAAAATAGTAATAAAATAATGACTAAATTCATAAAGGAAGAGAAAACAATGGCCCATAACGAATTATTAAACGAATACATAAATTTATTATTAAATATGTCCGGTACTTTTAAATTACTATCGGAGAAATCCTCTGAGTTTACACATTTAGAGCAACACGTAGTGGAGTATATCGCCCAGCAAAAAGTGCCTGTAAATTTAAAAATGATTGCTAGTTATTTAAATATCCCTAAGCAACAATTAAGTGTAACAGTACGTAACTTAGAACTAAACGGATATATTGTAAAAAAGCAAGATACGGTAGACAAAAGAGCTGTATTAATTTTTCTGACAGAAAAAGCTGAAAAGGTGCATTATGAGAGGTGGAAACAAATTTATAATAATTTCACAGTTAATCTCGAAAAATTATCTGAAGAAGATCAACGGGATTTAACTTACGGACTATATAAAACAAATAGAATACTTTCAAAAATGTTAAATAACGACTAAATATATTGTTTATTATTAAACGGAGGATATTTCATGGTTAAAGAAATAGATATACATTCAGTACAAGGCACTATGCTTATTCCCCTATGGGGACGGGCGTATGGAAGTGAGAAAAATAAGGATATTTTAGATGATTCAGAGGCTATTCGGATTATAAAAGAATGCGACTTTAATTTCTCTAAAATACAGGATACATTTGGTGAATACGGCTGTATTACTTACATTACCCGTGCACGAAAAATTGACGATACGATAAAACAATTTATAACAAAACATCCGAATGCTACTATTGTAAATATTGGTTCTGGACTAGACACTACTTTTTCAAGAATTGATAATGGTACAATCCATTGGTACAACCTTGATTTACCCGATGCAATCTCTTTTCGAAAAACGTTAATTGAAGATACACCGAGAAATATAAGTATTGCTAAATCATTTTTTGATACTTCTTGGTTTGGCGATATACAATATAATCCGAATGACGGTATTCTTTTTATATCAGCAGGTGTGTTTTATTACTTTAAAGAGGAGGAACTAAAAGAGGTAATAGTTGCTATGTCGAAACACTTCCCTGGAGGAGAGTTATATTTTGATGCTGAATCAAAATTCGCACTGAATCTTTCGAATGCTACTGTAAAAAAATCTGGTAATAACGGCGCGATGATGCATTTTTATGTAAACAATCCAAAATCAATAGAAAAATGGTCTTCTAACATAAAAGTATTAAGCTGCTCTCCTTTCTTTAAAGGTATACCTACAAATAAAGATTGGGATGGTAGTACGCGTATAATGATTCGAATTGTAAACTTAATAAAGATATTGAAGTTTGTTCATTTGCGGTTCAAAAAATAATAAATAAAGAAGACCTCAATAAACTTATATTTAGGTCATAGATGTTAAACTTAATAAAATCAAAGGCAGGAACATATTTGATATGTACAAAATATTCCTGCCTTTTTATTATGGAGGTACCGATACATAGCCATCTAGCTAAGATTTTGAAGTACTTCAAAAACAAAAATTTCATCTCAACACAGTTTTCTATGATAATCGAGTGCATTTTTTCGTTTTGGAGAACGATGAGTTTCTTAACTTGCTGGCGATGGGGTATCGCCAGCATTTTTGAAGAAAAACACGCTAAGCAAAAAAATACAATAAGCTGCCCATATGGACAGCTCATTTACATAATTCTCGTTCTCGGTAGTAAACAGTATCTAAAATTCTATAAAGAATCCCCTCCAGTTGGTTATTCCGAAGGAGATTCTTTATTTATTCTGGAGGAGGTATATTTCGAGAAATATCTTTATAAGTATTAGCTTCATTTATTTGCTGATTTAAACTCTTATCTACTTTAGTAGGTGTTTGATTTTTATTCTTTCGAATACTCCATATTGAGTATCCAACAATGAGTACACAGCAAGACCAAAATACAATCATAAACCAGCTCATATGGCACCTCCTTTATTTATAAGTTATTCCTCTATTAACAATACACTTCCTGTTGTATATTGTATTCATGTGAGGTTAACATAACGCATCATATTTCCAAAACCGTTTATACTAAAACTGTAACTTTAAGTTACAGTTCATGAAGCGTTGCTTGTATGACTTAGTTTCTTTTGTATAACAAGTAGTTAGCCTAACTGAGCTAGCTACTTTGTTGTGCAAAATGTAGTTTTTATTAGGTATTTGCACCTCAATGAATAACTCACATATATTATTATGTGTGCCACACTACTCTCTGAGGGCCCACCTTACTGAGAGCACTACTTGAAGGTGCTCTTTTCAGTTTTTCCTGAATAAATCCCGAAATTCTGTATATACTTTGAATACGCCAATCTGTAACAATTGATTTTTCCTCCAAAACGGGGCAGATAGCTTTTGCTAGCTGCTCTTTTGTTTGAGATTAAAAAAGCGTTTTTGTAATAAAATTCAACATTCCTAAACAGCACGCATACAATATTATGAGTATTCTTTTTCAATATTAGTTTTGGCAGAGATCGCCCTGGAAAGCGCTCTTTATATTTGTTAATAAATAACCATTTTGCTCAAACATACTCACGGTTTGTATAAGCAACGCATATATTTACATAGACAAGACATAGCTTTTTATTATACATGCGCAATTCTTGTGCGTGTTTTTTTTCAATACAATAACTATTTTGTTCACATTATTCCAAAACATGTATATACTGTGGTATACGATATGCGATAGCATTTACACGGCCCCCTTATAGGGCTTTTTTTATTTTTATTCGGTATCAAATAACGCTTTTATATGAAAGTCGTACACATTTTTGACACATCAACTATCACAATTACTTGAAAACTCGTGATAATATTAATTCGTCGAATACGCCAAATTCCGACACTGTACGACAATAATATCTCTCCTATTAGATCCCTGTCCCCACAGGGATTTTCTCTTTTATTCATTACTTTTTGTTGCACTGAATTCCCATCCTGATTAAAATTCAAAATTGGTCTTATTTTACTCCTGTCGATCCAAACCCGTTATTGCCTCTTTCACTATCCGAAGTCCCTCTTTCAATTACATGAGCTTGCATAATTGCCTCTTTAGGTACTTCAATGTTATCAACTAGCACACCAACTTCTCATCTAAAACCACTATCCACAGTTCCAATAACCACGCGTAACTTTGTATCACACGTCATAGCACTATGCCTCCTAATCCAAATGCATTATCTCTTCTAAGGTTCTATCCGAAATATAAGTGGTAATAATTTGTATCTTTCCGTATTTCTTTTTAGCCATTCCTATAGCTTCGCCCTCAGACCCCGCCTCAAACCAACAAAGCTTCCACTTCTCATCTTTGTCGTAAAACTCTCTTGAGTACGTCATAACGCTATTACGTTGCAAGAACCTCTCCGACGTACTTTTTGCTGCATAGTCAAAACTTCCCACAACATCCTCAAGCGTTAGTTGTTTCATGCCCCTAACCCCATTGGACGAGATTTAATCTTGTTCTTATCCGCTTGATCCATGATTAAAGCTGCAATTTCTAACTGATGTCTTCCCAGCTCTACTACAATTTCAATGAAGCTTTTATCTTCTTCCCACATTTTTTGGAATCGAATCACTTCACTCTCATCGAATAACAAGTCCAAATCTTCTAAAGCCACATACATGTTACGACGCGATTTCTTCATGTATTTCCTTTGCTGTGCTGCGATTGTGTAATTCTCCTTTTCCAAATCCGTCCCAAGTCTCGGCATCCCATTTCACCGCTTCCCTAACTAATTGCTCTTTCGTCATCTTTAATTTCCCCTGCATCCTCTTTGTAGTTTTTATTTTTCTGAATATATCAATTTTCAATTAAATTAAGAAAAAAAACCATAAAAACAAGGCTTCTAGGAAAAATTTGCTACCGATAATGATAGGTTATGTAAACTTTATTTTTATTTTTAAAACGAATTGGTTAATTGATTTGGATCATTTTAATAAAATATTGAATACTATGAAACTATAATCTATAGGTT
>NZ_JAKUFP010000025.1:0-62991 GCF_022663495.1 Bacillus cereus group sp. BfR-BA-01383 | reverse complement strand
ACTCTTCGGCAAATAAAGACAGCTCTTGTTTTTGATGCATATTCATAAAAAGCACGTCACCCTTTCTCATTAACATAAGAGAATAGTAACGCGCTTTTAATTTTAAGAATAGTCTAAATCCTTAAGTTGATGGATGTGGGGTCACTGCACAAACAGGCTTCTTTTTTTATTCTCGTATTATCCCGTAACTTGTCCCCACTAACACAGTCTTTTCATGTTGATTTCGATAAACTGACTCAATTGAAACTTTTTTATATCCTTCCATTTGTTCAATATTTGTTAAAGTTAATTCACAAGTGATCGTATCTCCTGTAAAAACTGGTCTAATAAACTCACTTACTAATTCTCTTGCTATGTAATGTAACTCCTCGCCTACTTTCGTCCCAATGCTAGCGGTCAATAAACCATGAACCATTAATTGTCCATTCTCATCATATTCCATATGATGTCTACCTTTATCTCCTGTAATATTTGCAAATTCGAAAACTTCTTCCTCGGTAAATCTTCTTTCATATTTAAATACATCTCCAACTTTAATACTCATTTTTATCCCCCTAATAATAAACAGAATTTTCTTTCATTTTATCATAAAATGAGTCTGAATTCATTTTCTATTACAAAAAGAATTAGAGATACTAATAACTGTAATTTCCCTTTACTTTTCGCTCATTTATCGATGACCATCCCTTTTTGCAACTTGATATCCATAGTACGCACATGTCCCATTTCTTGATAACTCTCTCACTTCAAAACCACAACTTTTATAAAAATCAAAATTGTTAGCAGATGTATGTGCAAACCAGTCACCATGCGGCAGCTTTTGTAAACAAAGAGCGACTAGTTTCTTACCCAATCCCTTCCCTCTATACTCACACTTCACAACTAAATTTACTATGTTTGCGACCATAATTTGATCAGAAATGACTCTAACCATAGCAATCATCTCTTCTTCATCCCAAATTGTAAAAGCCCATGTTGAATTTTCAAATGCTATCGTAAATTTCTCAATTTGCCAAGAAGGGATATTATGATTGCTCCAACCAGCATCTTCAAACAAAGCTTTAATTGCATATGCTGGTACACCACTCGTTCCCTCACGAATAATCAATCCATTATGATAAATGTACATTTAATCCCCCCTTTATTTTTATATACCATTCTTCAAAAGGTGCAATTTACCTTTTAAAAAATATTTTTTTCATCCAACCCGCTTAATGGAATAAACGAGAACATCCATCCCATGAAATGAAGTTGTTTTCTCATAACTGAGCCCTGTTTTTCGAGCAACAAATATCGAGGCGGGATGATTCGGGTTAATAAGAGAAATTAACTTATTCATTTGTAATGCTTGGAAACCGTAGTCTCGAAATGCTGCCGCTGCTTCTTTTGCATATCCTTTTCCCCAATACTGCGGGAGTAACCAATACCCAATTTCAATTTCCTCTTTTCCATCTATATTCTGCTTTACTAATCCTGCATGACCAATTCGTATTCCCGTTTCCTTTTCAATCATTACAAATAAGCCAAGCCCATTTTTATAATTAGGAAGTACCCACTCCTCCAAACTTTTTTTACATTGCATATATGTTTTTAACGTTCCATTTCCAATATAACGCATTACCTTCTCATTCCCCCATAACGAAGCGTAGAACTGTAAATCATCTATTGTATATTTACGAAATTGTAAGCGATCTGTATGGAACATTTTTAAACTCCTTTCCACCATTTTGTTCTTTATTACACGATCATATTTTGTATGTATAATAAGTGTTACTCTCTATTATAAATAAACCAACGAAAATATAGAATGTTCAATCTATTTAAAATAAAAAAAGCAGTAGACAAACATTGTCTACTGCATCCATATCATAACTAGCATAAAGAAAACTACAATTGAGGGGGTGTAGGATTTTCAAATATACTAGATACTTATCCCGTTCTAACGGGCGGTAAACTTTTCAATTATATTAAAGTGAAAAGTTTACCGCACATAAGAACTTCCTTCATTTATTAAGAAAGTATCGCTAAGTAATCATATACACGCTTAGATTCTTCCCCACCCATTCGTGCATGCTGAAGAAGAGAAATACCGTGAGGACCAGATGCATGCAATGCTTCTGGTTGTGCTACTAAAATCGCTTGTACAACTTCTAACTCTCCAAGCATAGATGCTGCAAAAATATCCATTCGAGCACCCTTTTCCAGTAAATAAAGAGCAATATCTTTACGTCCTACATGTGCCGATGCCCCTAACGCACTTTCCCAATCTGATCCACCCCAATTATAAGAGGCATGAAGTAGGCTTGGTGATTCAGCCAACAGTTCCTGTACTTTTTCTAAATTCCCATGAGCCGCCATAACAAATTCTCTTACTAATTCAGTGGTAATACGTTCTTCTGTTTGCATCTCGCTTCTCCTTTTTTAGAAATTCGTTTCGGTGTAAAAAATGGCTTGTCACTTCCCTGAAAAATATCAACTTCTATGCCAAATACATGTTGAAACATTTCATGACATAACACTTCTTCTGGTACACCATCATACTGAATCTGCCCTCGCTTTAATACGAGTAAACGATCGCTATATTGAGCTGCTTGGTTAATGTCATGTAAAACCATTATAATTGTCATACCAAACTCTTCGTTTAATCGTTTCACAAGTTCCATTACTTCTAACTGGTGAACGATATCCAAAAAGGTTGTTGGTTCATCTAGCAATAAGACATTTGTACGTTGTGCTAGCGTCATTGCAATCCAAGCACGTTGTCTTTCTCCTCCTGACAAAGACTGTAAAAGACGATATTCATACCCTGCAAGATTTGTAACAGACAATGCCCAATCAACAATTTCTTCATCTTCTTTATTTAAGCGACTGCTCCATGATTTGTGGGGTCCTCTTCCAAATTCGATTAATTCTTTCACTGTTAAATCTAATTGATGATCATGCATTTGTGGTAACATCGCTAATTGCTTCGCTACATCGGCACTCTTCATCGTATGAATATTTTTCCCATCTAAAATGATGTCCCCTTCGCTTTGTTTAAGTAGTCTTGCCATTAAACGAAGCAAAGTAGATTTCCCGGATCCATTCGGTCCAATTAAACTAACGACTTCCCCAGCTTTAATATGTACATTCATATTTTGCATTTGAAATCTTTCAGAATGTGCGTAAAACACTTTTTCAACGGAAATCACGTTGTTTTCCTCCTCTATGAATTAAATATAAGAAGAACGGACCACCTAAGAAGGATAATAAAATACCAACAGGCAATTCGATTGGATCGAACCAACTTCGAGCTATCGCATCCGCGAAAACAAGTAATATCCCGCCGGCAAGGCATGATAATGGAAGCAAATATTTATAGTCATTTCCGACTAATAAACGTAGCATATGCGGTACAACAAGACCAACAAACCCAATAAGTCCAGAAACACTAACTGCTATTCCAGCTAATAATGTGCTTACTACGATTAAATAAAATCGGCTTTTTTCCACGTTATGACCTAATAACTTCGCCATTTCATCTCCAAGCATTAATACTCGAATATGCTTAATACCAAAGAAGGCTAATATAATAGCGAATATTGCATAATAAATAATCATGTTTAAATGTGCCCAGCTTACACCACCAATACCACCAGCTAACCACGGTAATACGGATTGTACTTTATCACTATGTAGTAACATTAATGCTGAAGTTGCTGCACCAATTAATGCATTGATTGACACACCTACTAAGACGATTCTTGAAGGCGGTGCCCCTTTTTGCCATGATAAAGCATAAATGACCATCGCTGTGATGAAAGCTCCTAAAAACGCCCCTAGCGGTAAAAAAGCCATATGCTGAGGAAATAGGATCATAATTACAATTGCTACAAGACCCGCTCCAGATGAAACCCCGATAATACCAGGGTCTGCGAGAGGGTTTCTCATAACCCCTTGCAGTAATGCACCAGATGCAGCTAAACATGTTCCTACTATAAACCCAACAAGTACTCTCGGTATACGAAGATCCCATACAATTCGATGAACTGTCGAACTTTCATCTTGCATCCCTACCAGAATATCTCGTAAAGAAAAGGATAAACTTCCTGCGAAAAGACCGTAAAAAAGACTTAGAATCGTTAATATAACTAAAGTAACTGCTATGATCCATCTTTTTTTCGCAAAAGGATGTTCCTTTTCTCTTACTACTTCACTACTCTCCATACTTATCATTTCCTTACATCTTGTATACTTTTATACATAAAGTCCATCGCTTCTGTAACTTTTGTTCCTGGATTTGATCCAAATAAGTCTGGTGGTAAAATCACTACGCGATTTTGTTTTACTGCGTCTAAATTTTTCCACGCTTCATTTTTCATCATTTCGCCTTCGAATGCCTTTTTCACACTATTTGGATCTCCATGTGTAATTAAATAAATCACATCTGGATTCGCCTCAATAATGCGTTCTACACTTAACTGCGCATATTGCGGATATTCTTTCATTTCTGGAAAATCAGCTGCAATATTTTTCCCGCCTGTTTTTTCTAAAATATCACCTGATAACGATGTTGGTAATGCTGCTAAATAAGTACCTGGTGCGCCATACACTAGCAATGCTTTCACATCGCTCTTTTTCTCATATTTCTTCATTTGATTATTAATTTTTTGATTAAGTTCTTTTGCTTTATCCTCTTTCTTCATTACTGTTCCGTATAGTTCAATATTCTTTTGAATTTCTTGTACAGAATTCGCAGAAGAAATCATTACTTTCGTTCCTTGTCCTTCAACCGTTGGAACATTCTTTTGGAATCCATTGTTAGCAACAAGTACATCAGGCTTTAAGCTAGCAATTTGTTCAAAATTCGGTTGATGCGCATTCCCAATTACTTGCGCTTTCTTTAACTCCTCTGGAAGAGTTAATTTCGTATCCGGACGACCTACTATTTTTCCACCTAAAGCATGAATAATATCCATGTCTCCCATACTTAATGTTGCAAAACTTTCAGGTGTTTTATCGAATGTTACCTTTCTTCCTGACAGGTCGGTAATTTCGATTTTCTCTTTTCCCTTTTCCGTTTTTGTTGCAGATGCTTTTTCGTCTCCTTTGGCACTGCAACCTATTAATAAGAAAAAAATAGATAGAATCGCTGTAAATAGCGTAATAGATTTCTTCATTCTTTCACCTCTAATTGATAATGATAATCATTAATTACCACTCTACTTTAATTGATAAGGATTATCATTGTCAATATAAAACGCATACATTTTCTATAAAAAACAAAAAACGCTACAAAAAGACTCTTTCTTTTCGTAGCGCTCTATTTACCAATATTACTCACATTCATTTTCCTCTAACTGATTACGTATCACTTTTACACGCTGAAAGAAAAAGAATGATAAACTTAAAAATATAACGATGCTGCCCATCATAACGAAAGATTGTATCGTTTCTTTTGCTCCATTCGGAATCAATAAGCCAACCATTAACAATGTACTTACAGCGAGAAGGATTTGTCCGAACCGAGTATAATCTTCTATTTTTCCTTGCAATTCTTTCATTATATTCTCACTCCTCCATTTCACTGTATCATATTCTATTAAACTTAAAGACAAGTAAATACAGCCAGTGAGGGAGATGTTTTCCAAAAGAAAAAGAGTCGCAATGAAGCGACTCTTTCATATCCATTACACACCTTTATACGCTTCCATATAAATTTCTTTCAGTTCTGAAATGAGCGGTAATTTTGGATTAGCTGTTGTACATTGATCTTCAAAAGCTCTTTCTGCTAATATGCCAACAACCTCTTCAAATTGCTCTTTATCGACTCCTTGCCCTGCAATACTCATATTAATATTCAAGCTTTTTCCAAGTACAATAATTGCTTGGACGAGTGATTCCACACCTTCTGCCGCTGAACTTGCTGGAAGCCCGAGCATTCTCGCAATCTGTGCATAGCGTTCATCTGCTACAAAGTGCTCATATTTTGGGAACAATGCGTGTTTTCTTGGCTTAATAGCGTTATACCGGACTACATGCGGCATAAGAATGGCATTTGCGCGTCCGTGCGGAATATGGAATTCCGGTCCAATTTTATGTGCTAAACTGTGATTAATACCTAGGAAAGCATTTGCAAATGCCATCCCTGCGATTGCAGAAGCGTTATGCATTTTTTCTCGTGCTTCTTCATCATTTCCATCTTTAAATGCTCTCGGTAAATATTTAAATACGAGATCAATGGCTTTTAATGCTAACCCATCTGTATAGTCATTTGCCATAACAGATACATATGCCTCAATTGCATGTGTTAATACGTCCATACCAGTATCTGCTGTTACATGAGGTGGTACTGTCATTACAAATTGTGGATCAACAATTGCTACATCTGGTGTTAATTCATAATCCGCGAGTGGATATTTTATATTATTTTTCTTATCTGTAATAACCGCAAATGGCGTTACTTCTGATCCTGTCCCTGATGTTGTTGGAATGGCAACAAATTGCGCTTTATTTCCTAAGTTCGGATATTTACATGTACGTTTTCTTATATCTAAAAACTTCTGTTTAATGCCATAGAATGTTGTTTCTGGGTGCTCATAGAAAAGCCACATCCCTTTTGCTGCATCCATAGCTGAACCGCCACCAAGCGCGATAATTACATCCGGTTTAAAGCTTTTCATCATTTCCGCACCTTTAAAAACAGTTTCATCTGATGGGTCTGGCTCGACCTCAAAGAACACTTCAACTTTCACATCATTTGTATGTTTACGTAAATAGTGCGTGACTGTATCTACATATCCGTGCTCAACCATTCCTGGATCGGTTACAATAAATGCACGTGAAATGTTAGGCATGTTTGCTAAATACGCTGTAGCATGTTTTTCAAAATAAATTTTTGGTGGCAATTTGAACCACTGCATATTCTTTTTTCTATTTGCCAGCCTTTTTATATTTAATAAATGTGTCGCTGTTACGTTTTGGGAAACTGAGTTTTTTCCGTAGGATCCACAGCCAAGCGTAAGTGATGGAATAAATCCATTATATATCTCTCCTATTCCACCTTGTGATGAAGGTGCATTTACAATGAGACGGCAAGCTTTCATGCGTAATCCAAATTGTTTTTGCACTTCTTTGTTTGCAGAGTGGATGACTGCTGAATGTCCTAAACCACCAAGGTTCAACATTTCTTCGCAATATGTAAATCCTTCTTCTAATGAATTTGCTTTTATACAAGCTAATACTGGGCTCAGTTTCTCACGAGATAGTGGATACGCTGGTCCGATACCTTGTATTTCAGCTACAAGCATTTTTGTATGTTCAGGCACCGTAATCCCAACTAATTCAGCAATATACTGCGCGGATTTCCCTACAATATCACTATTTACTGCACATGTATTTTCATTTATAACTAGCTTTTCTAATTTTCTTCTCTCTTCCTCTGTTACAAAGTAACAATTGTTTGCAATCATTTCTGTTTTCATATCATCATAAATTTCCTTATCGACAATGATTGCTTGTTCCGATGCACAAATCATACCGTTATCAAATGTTTTCGATAAAATTAAATCATTAACAGCTCGTTTTACATGTGCTGATTTCTCTATATAACATGGTACATTACCAGGGCCGACGCCTAGCGCTGGTTTTCCAGTAGAATAAGCTGATTTCACCATACCAGCTCCTCCAGTTGCTAAAACAAGTGCAACACCTTCATGGTTCATTAATTGTTTTGTCGCTTCAACAGACGGTCTTTCAATCCATTGAATACAATGCTTTGGTGCACCAGCTTTCACCGCTGCATCATATACTGTTTTTGCCGCTGCAATGGAACACTTTTGTGCGGAGGGATGAAAGGCGAAAATAATTGGATTTCTCGTTTTTATCGCGATTAACGCTTTAAACATTGTTGTCGACGTTGGATTCGTTACTGGCGTTACCCCAGCTACTACACCGACAGGTTCCGCAATTTCTATTATTTCTTCATGAGGATCTTCGTGAATAATTCCTACCGTTTTATCTTTCTTTATACTATGCCAAATATATTCAGTAGCAAAAATATTTTTAATGCATTTGTCTTCATATACACCACGGCCCGTTTCCTCAACAGCCAATTTTGCCAATGGCATATGTTGATCAACACCTGCTAGTGCCATTTCATGAACAATGTTGTCAATCTGCTCTTGTGTAAAACTTTCTAATGCTTGTAAAGCCTCTTGACTGTTATTTACTAACGTATCAATCATCTCTTTTACCTCTTGCATTCCATTTACAACTTTCTCTTTGACTACCATGTAAATTTCCTCCTATTCTGTTATCACGGTCTTTATAAGTCCCTATAGGTCATAATAAGTCCCGATTAGCGTAAAAAAATAGAGTTACCTTCCTACATGAATCCCATTGTTTGTGAAATATTTCACAAATTTATTCGTGAATAATATTTCATGAATTCAATATACATGAAATCATTTCGTTTGTGTATGTCTAATTTGTGAAATGTTTCACAAATTAATGTAATAAAAATGCACCGCTAATATAGGCAGTGCATTTTTTACTATGCTAGCGCTTGTGCTAAATCTTCCATTAAATCTTCACCATCTTCAATACCGACAGAGATACGAATTAATGTATCTGTAATTCCTAATTCTTTACGGCGATCTGCTGGGATTGATGCATGTGTCATTTGAGATGGGATAGAAATTAAACTTTCTACTGCTCCTAAGCTTTCAGCAAGTGTGAAGTATTGCAGTTTCTCAAGTACGTTATTTAACGTTTCTTCACTATCTACATCAAATGAGATAATGGCACCAAATCCATTTGCTTGTTCTGTTGCTAATGCATGGTTTTGATGTGATTCAAGACCTGGATAATATACTTTATTTACTTTTGGATGGTTATTTAAAAACTCAGCAATTGCACGTGAATTCGTTTCATGTTCTTCCATACGAATTCCTAATGTTTTTAAACCGCGAAGTAATAAGAAGCTATCTTGCGGCCCTAGAATACCTCCTGTCGAGTTTTGTACAAAGTGAAGGTCTTCTGCTAGTTGCGGGCTATTTACAACTACTAAACCTGCAACTACGTCACTATGACCTCCTAAATATTTCGTTGCACTATGAAGTACAATATCTGCTCCTAAAGAAATCGGCGACTGCCAATATGGCGTCATGAATGTGTTATCAATAATTGTTAATAAATCTTTCTCTTTAGCAAGAGTAGATATTTTCTTAATATCAGTAATTTTCAGTAATGGGTTCGTTGGTGTTTCCACATAAATCGCTTTCGTATTTGGACGAATCGCTTCTACAACTTCCTCTAGGTTTGTTGTATCTACAAATGTATGCTCAATGCCGAAACGGTTTAATACTTTCGTAATAACGCGATACGTTCCGCCATAAACATCATCTGTTAAAATGACGTGGTCACCTTTTGAGAACAACATAATTGTCGCTGTAATAGCAGCCATTCCTGAACCAAATGCAAATCCAGCATGACCGTTTTCTAATACAGCAATCATTTCTTCTAAAGCTGCACGTGTAGGGTTACCTGTACGTGAATATTCATATCCTTGATGCTTACCAACTGCTTCTTGTTTATACGTACTTGTTTGATAGATTGGCACGTTTACAGATCCAGTTGATGGTTCTCCTATGCGAATACCATGAATTAACTTTGTCTTTGCTCTCATTTTTTATTCCCATCCTTTGTATATGTCTTTACTTAAATAACGCTCACTACTATCAGGAAAAATCGTTACAATATTTGTACCTGGTGCCGCTTTCTCCGCCTCAAGTAAGCTTGCATGAAATGCTGCTCCTGAAGAACTCCCAACGAGAAGACCTTCTTTTTGCGCTAATTCTTTCACGCGTAAAAATGCATTTCGATCAGAAATTGTATGAATTTCATCAAAATAAGATGTTTTTAAAAATGGCGGGATGAATTCAAGACCAATTCCTTCTGTTTCATGTGACCCAGCTTTACCACCATTTAAAATAGATCCTTCTGGTTCTACAATAACCGTTTTAATATCAATATTTTGCTCTTTTAAATAAGACGCAGTTCCCATAAACGTACCGCCAGTTCCTGCCCCTGCAACAAATATGTTAATCTTCCCATTTAGTGCCGACCAAAGTTCAGGTCCTAGTGTTTTGAAATAAGCACGAGGATTTGCTTCATTCGCAAATTGGCTTGGAGAGTATGAATTCGGTATTTCCTTTACTAATTCTTTTGCCTTTGCGATCGCGCCGGTCATTCCTTGTTCAGTCGGCGTATGCACAACTGTTGCACCTAACGCTTTCATTAACTCTTGTTTTTCAATACTAAATTTCTCTGGTACACATACAATGACGCGTAAATCATGTTCTAACGCTGCAAGTGCCAGTCCAATGCCAGTATTTCCAGCAGTCGGTTCAATAATTGTTCCGCCCTCTGCAACAAGCCCTTTTTCTAGCGCATCTTCGATTAATTCTCTTCCTAAACGATCCTTAACGCTTCCACCTGGGTTATAAAATTCAAGCTTTGCAAATAAACGGACCTCTTTTGGAAGTGAAAAACGAGTAATTTCTACAATTGGTGTATGACCAATTAACTCATGAACTCCACGATATACATTCATCGTGTTCTCCCCCTTATTTGCCAATAAAGAAAAGGCAACTGTATGTATTTTCTTTATATGAGACAGTTGCCTTTTTGTTACATTACTTTAACTCTTCTAGTACTTTTACGATAAAGTTTGTAGAATGAAGAGCTGCTTGATCTAAAAATTGATCAAATGAAACATTTGATTCTTTACCAGCAATATCAGAAAGTGCACGAATGATTACAAACGGAACTTCATATTGATGGCATACTTGCGCAACAGCTGCTGCTTCCATTTCTACTGCATAAAGATCTTCAAATTTATCACGGATTGCTGCAACGCGGTTCGGATCACTCATAAATGAATCTCCTGTTGCAATCATACCTTTTACAACTTGAATGTTTTCTTCAGTTTGCATACATTTTTCAGCTAATGCAACTAGCGCCTCATCAGCTTTAAATCCAGGCGGCATTCCTGGTACTTGACCATACTCATAGTTAAATGCTGTTACATCTACGTCATGGTGACGAACTTCTGTTGAAATAACTACATCACCAACGTTTAGAGAATGGTGGAAGCCACCAGCTGAACCAGTATTAATTACTTTTTCAGGCTTATATTTTTCTAATAAAATTGTCGTTGACATCGCTGCATTTACTTTACCAATACCAGACTTTAACAAGATTACTTCATGTCCTGCTAATAGCCCTTTCGTAAATTCACAACCTGCAACCGTTTCTGTTTCTGCTTGTTCTAATTTGTCACGTAAAATACGTACTTCTTCTTCCATTGCTCCAATTACAGCAATTCTCAATCTAATCCCTCTTTCTATTGCTTAGTTGCCTCCATTACCCAAACGAAATGATTTAATCTCGTAAACGTTACATGGAAGCCATTGTTTTCAAAAATAGATTGCATGATAGGAATACGTGTATAGTATTCTGTTTGCAAATCGTTTGCTAACTGATGAAACCCTCTTTGTTTTGCTACTTCGACAGTTTTATCATATGCATCTTGATCTGTAAATATCGTATCAGCAAACACTATTTTACCACCTTTGTTTAGCAATTGACTATACTTCGCAATCGCTACGTCTTTTTCTTCATCTGTTAAATGATGAAATGCATAGGTGCTTACAATGGTATCAATTGAATTTGGAACTTCAAAAGAAAGAAAATCACCTTCTGTAATGGAAAACTCTTTTGGCAATTTCTCTTTAGCAATAATGCGCATTTCACGTGACGGTTCTATACCGTAAACTGTGTGGCCAGCAAGTAATAATTTATTTGTTAAATTACCAGTACCAACACCAAATTCTAATATATTACCAAATGACTTGTTAACTACATCCTCTAAAATGTCCTCATAACGAGCGAAAACCTCTTTATATTGTATATCTTCGCCTTGTACGAATGAGTCGTACGTATGAGCCCACTCATCAAATAAACCATTAAATTCTGTACCCATAAAAATTCCCCTTTTTCTTATCGGTTTTATCAGTATAATATGCCCTCTTTCTAAAAATGTCAATTGAAATGCACATGGAATTTCCTTCTTTTCTTTGTTACACTATAGGTGATTACATAGGAGAGGGGTCGTCTTCATGTCATTTACCTTTGAAATGTTAGAAGATAAAGTAGAATTTTTTGAAGCGGGGGACTTAGCTTCTTTAGAACGAAAAATTAGTGAACAAATCGATAATAATAAAGCACTTATGCTTGAAGTTCATCATATCTCGCATCAAATGGTTATGGATTCTGAAAGCAAAAGACCGTACTATAGTGCGGTTGTTCATTTTAAATTAAAGAAATTACGCTAACTAAAAAAGAGAAGCTCATAAGAGCCTCTCTTTTTTAGTTTAGAGTTTGAACAAGTACTGGTTTCCAGCCTTCATTGTCTACCCAATCAATATTTACATAATATTTTTTACCTGATTGCTTATCTTGTACGTTGCCGTAAGCTTTATTCTTACCGTTATTTCCGATTCTATGAATAACTAATTGCTCTACCGGAACGTCAATTGCAGCTGAAATCGCTTGATTCATCTCATTCCAATCTGCTGTGCCTTTTTGGAATGTCATCGCAGGTGTTGCACCTTGCTCTGTACCTACTGGCTTCCAAGAAGATTTCGTATAAGCATCTGTTGCCTTTGGCTGTGTTTTTTCAGCTGGTACTTTCTCGTTAGCTTTCGCTTCTTCTTCAGCTTTTTTCTTTTCTTCTTCAGCCTTTAGTTTCTCTTCTTCTTCCTTCTTAGCCTCTGCCTTCTCTTGCTCGTTCTTCTTCGTCTCTTCTTTACCTTTAGCTTTCTCAGCTTTATTCTCTTTTGTTGTTTGCTGAGCTACTTTTTTATCACTAGAAGACGCTTGTTCTTTCGTATTAGGAACAAACAATTGATATGCTACAATAGCTACCGCTACTAATACAATAGCAATCGCAATATTTAAAACACCGTTTTGACGACGTTTTTGTTGTTTCTGTTGAAATCTAGATCCTCCTGCCATTCTTCAAACCTCCATGCAGTTTTTCATATTTGCTATTGTAACATTAAATCTAGAAAGGTTGAACATTTACAATAATATTTTCACGAAATGAAAACATTTCATAAATAATTGCAAGATTACTGTTCATTTTCTAATCTATGAATTGCTTCTACCAGTTCTGTAAAAACTGGTGTAACTACATTTTTGTTACTATCTGTTTCTATATCAACTACAACTAAAGCGTATCTTGGATTTTCATATGGAAAATAACCTGCAAACCAGCGATTCACTTTCGTTCCTTTTCCTGTTTGCGCTGTCCCAGATTTTCCTGCGACACTTAGTGGCAAGGACCTGAATGCTGCTCCTGTTCCTTTCTCCGCTAGTACAACACCTCTTAATAACTCTTGTAATGTTTTCACTGTTTTATACGAAAGCCGTTTTCCATTTAATGTATGGTTTTCAAATGTAAAATAATCCGTTCCATTTTTATATACTATTTTTTCAACAGCTTTCACTTCCATCTTTTCTCCATTTCTAGCAATCGTCGCCATCATATTTGCAATCGCTAGAGGTGATATCCGTACATCTTTCTGTCCAATTGCTGTTTGCGCTATCGCTTTTTTACTATTCTTATTTACTTCATTCTCCCAAATAATAGCACTCTTCTCTTCTGGTATTTGCTCAAAACGAGCTGTATGAAATACCGAACCTTTCCAACCAACCTTTCCAGCGGCCCCTAAAGCTTCTACGTACGTTTCTAGCACCGTCTTATCCTTTTGTATTAGCTCGTTACCTAACTCTGAAAATGTCCTGTTACAGCTTCTAGCAAAGCTCTCTTTAAAACTAAGTGTACCCATCATAACTTGCGGGCGGTTTTCACCATATAAATCTTTATTACAATTAAATGTACGATTAAACACATTTATATTTTGATCAATTGCTGCCGCTGCAACTACTGTTTTAAAAACAGAGCCCGGGAAATGTGGTGTTAACATTTGATTTTCAAGTGTAGTCTTATATATACTCTCATCTTTCACCTGTACAGATGGTTTGCTGATCATCGCTAAAATTTCATTTTTCTTCACATCAAGTAATACTAATCCTCCCTTCTTTATTTCACTTGCTTCAATCACCTCTTCTGCTTTTTGCTGCAACTCTTTATGTAAAGTAGTTTGAATCGTAACCGGATAAAATGGATTTCCGGGTGAAGTATATTTTGCTTGTTTTCCAAAAATCGGTTCTCCTTGTCGATCCACTTGATACAATACTTTTGCCTCTCCATCGGTCAATAGAAATTCATCAAATGATTGCTGTAATCCAGAAATACCAATTGGCGTTTGCTTCGAAATTTTTTTCACTTCTCCATATCGCTTTTGAAATTCTTGCTCATTCTCCCCCACATCTCCAATTAAATGATTCATCGCTCCAGTTTGCTTTAATCGAACGTCAGTTGCTACAATCCCTAATACATTTAATTGGTTCACCTTCTCCATCTGCTCTCGTTCCAATCGAAATGGACCGTTTCCTCTTTGCAGTATAAATGCATTTTTCTTATCTTTCATTTGGTTTTCAATCTCTTCTCTTGACACACCAATGATATGCGCAATTTTCTCTAACATGCCATTTTTTATTTGTAAAAATGGAAAAACAATCAAAACTGAATATTTCTCTTCACCAACTTCCTTACCATTTCGATCTGTAAAATGCCCTCTTCCATTATCTACTGTAAGTGATTGTGTTCGTTGCGTAACACTTTTCTCAATTAAATTAATCTTACGATCAGTAAATGATTCTGTATCTATAATTTGTATTTGAATTAAACGACAAAGTAATAAAAACATGACACATATAAAAACAATTAAAACAATTGTAATTCTCCGTTTTATTCTCATAAAAAACACCTCGTCTATTGTAGTTTAGACGAGGTACTATTTTATTTATACAAGCTACAAAACAAAAAAAGATATTATATAAGCTGTTATTGATTCTTTGGCTTCTCTAGAAAGTTCATAAGAAGCGATCTAAATTCTGTTTCATTCACTCCAGTGCTTTTGGCAACTTCAATTACAGTAGTTGTTACGTTAGCCGCTACTTTTAAATATTCCTTACTTAAATTATTCATTTCATTTCTTTTTTCTTTAGCATTCTCGACTGTTACAGAATCAATACAAGCAATCATCTTATCTACAATTTGTAAGTAATTATTTTCTGCATCTATTATTTTTTGAATATCATCTTTATTACTTACTTTCGATTGTTTTAAATATGTATAGGCTTGATTCACTTCATCCTTTAAAATTTTATCATTATTCTTCGCCTGTTCTTGCAACATATTCTTCATGTCATCTATTGTTTTTTGATCCATTGAATCTCGCAATAAATAATCTGGATTCCCAATCGCATAATCATACTTAATTGTTACATTTTGAAATAATTTCATCACAATAGCTAATTGATACGCTACATCAAAATCATCAAATTCCTTTTTATCTTGTGGATTTTCTACGCTTTTTGAACTCTCAGTTGCTCTAGTATCCTTTTTTTCTTCTTGCTTTATTTTTTCGCCCTTTGATGATGTAGCTTCCTCATTCGTTCCACATGCAACGAGCCCTAATATGGATATACTACAAACCAGTCCTGTAAAAATTTTATGTTTCATAATTAGCCCCTTTTCCCCATTGAAACCTATAGTTCCTAATTATGATATCAAAGCTTAAAGAAATTTTTTGACATTTCTTGTCGAAGCGTTCGAATGTTCATACAAGTTTTTCATTCTACAGATAAAATAAAAAAAGATTCTCCCATCGGGAGAATCTTTTTTTATTTTACAGAGATAATCTCTACTTGCATTTCTCCGCCTGGTGTTTGGATTGCTACCTTCTCACCAATTTGCTTACCTAATAAGCTTTTTGCGATTGGAGAGTCGTTAGAAATTCTTCCTTCAAATGGATCTGCTTCTGCACTACCTACAATTGTGTAAGCTTCTTCGTCTCCACCTGGTAATTCTTTAAATGTTACTGTTTTACCTAATGTTACAACTGTAGACTCTTCACCATTGTCTTCAATGATAACCGCATTACGGATCATGTTTTCTAGTTGTGTAATACGTCCTTCTACGAATGCTTGCTCATCTTTCGCTGCATCGTACTCAGAGTTCTCTGAAAGATCCCCGAAGCTACGTGCAATCTTAATGCGCTCTACAACCTCTTTACGTTTTACTGTTTTTAAATCCTCAAGTTCGTTCTCTAATTTTTGCTTACCCTCTTGCGTCATAGGGTATGTTTTTTCTATTGCCATATTTTCCACTCCTTTTATATACCAATCCCCTGAAAAAAGAGGAGTTCCATATGAAAACTCCCCCGCTTATATGTGTAGCGGAGGTTTCTAGCACGCCTGTACTAGCGGAGTTGTCACATACAACCCCGGATTCCCAATTCTTCTTTATATAAAGAAGATATGTATGGAGAGTTGATATAAATATGCCCTCACCTATATATAGATGAGGTTGCATGTTTCATTGTATTCGATAGGAAGGGAAAAAATCCCTTCCTATCGTATATCTTTTACTATGCTATTACAAATTTACTTTTTGTTCAAGAATTGTTGCAATTTTTGTCACCATAATATCAATTGCAACGTGGTTTTGTCCACCTTCAGGGATAATAATATCCGCAAATTTCTTAGAAGGCTCAATAAATTGATTGTGCATTGGACGTACAACGTTTACGTATTGATCAATAACTGAATCCATCGTACGACCACGCTCTTTAATATCACGCTGCATACGGCGCAGGATACGAAGATCCGCATCTGTATCAACGAATAGCTTAATGTCCATTAACTCACAAAGACGTGGGTCTTCTAAAATAAGAATTCCTTCTAAAATGATTACATCTTTCGGCTCAACTGGAATAATGTCTTCCGAACGCGTATGCAATGTATAGTCATATACAGGCTTATCAATTTGCTCATATGCAAGCAACTGCTGCAAATGTTCAATTAACAGATCATTATCAAACGCAAGCGGATGATCATAATTTGTTTTTAAACGCTCTTCCATTGGTAAATGGCTTTGATCTTTGTAATAATAATCTTGCTCTAAGATTAAAATAGAATGACCTTTAAAATGGTCAAAAATCGCTTTCGTTACACTCGTTTTACCTGATCCCGAACCACCAGCAATTCCAATTACAACAGGCTTATTCGTCCCCATTCGACTATCACTCTTTCTTATTGAAGTATGCTTTTGCGCATCATATTATTCACATACACTGGTTGATCCACTTTGAATTTCACGATTTGCAACGGATGTCTCGCTGCATCTAATTCGTTTCCATCCTCATCCCAAATTTTCTCCACCGTCTGCGTAAAGTTTTCTATTTCCGGTCCAAAGAACTCCACTTCATGTCCTGGTTTGAAATGATTACGTTGCTCAATCGTTACGATGCCCTTTTCTTCATTATAATCTAACACTAAACCAGCAAAATCATACGTTGTTTTCTTACTATGATTTCCAAACATTTGCTCTTGATGTCCTGGAACCCCTTCAAAGAATGCCGGAGCTGTATCACGATTTGCACATTTATCAAGCTCATCTAACCATTCTTGTTTAAACTCAAAGTTATCTGGATCCGCACAATACGCATCAATTACTTTACGATATACAGTTGCTACAGTCGCTACGTAATGGATAGATTTCATACGTCCTTCAACTTTTAAGCTGTCAATTCCAATTTCAATCATTTTCGGAATTGATAAAATTAAATTTAAATCTTTTGGACTCATCGCAAAGTGAGCATCTTCTTCTTGGAATAGAGGAAGCTCTTTTGCATCTTTATGTTGTGATACTGTTTGAACTAAATCATAGTCCCAGCGGCAAGATTGACAACAACCACCACGGTTAGAGTCACGCGCTGTCATATGGTTACTTAATGTACATCTTCCTGAATAGGCAATGCACATTGCACCATGGACGAATGCTTCAATTTCAATATCCACTTTTTCTTTAATTTCTTTCATTTCTTCATAGCTTGCTTCACGAGCTAATACAAGACGATGTAAACCTTCTTCTTTCCAATACTGTGCTGCTTTCCAGTTGGATAGTGATTGTTGTGTACTTAAATGCACCTCAACAGAAGGTGCTACACGTTTACATGTCTCAATAATAAGCGGATCAGCAACGATAATTCCCGTTACGCCAGCTTTTTCAATCCCTTTTAAATATTCCTCTAGCCCGTCCATATTTTCATTATGTGCAAAGATATTTGTTGTTACGTATATTTTTGCTCCATATTTCTTTGCAAATTCAACACCTTCTGCCATTTCTTCCAGCGTAAAGTTACCTGCATTCGAACGAAGACCAAATTCTTGTCCACCTAAATATACAGCATCTGCCCCATAATGGATAGCTACTTTTAATTTTTCTAAGTTACCCGCAGGGATTAACAGTTCAGGTTTCTTCACAATAACGCGTTTGCCATCGATCACTCGTGAAATTTCTTGTACAGTCATTTCCTACACCCTCCTCGTTTAGTAAACCGTTTCTTTAAAGAAGAATCCTGTATCTAACGGACGATTTACCGGTTGCATTTCTTCTATCTCTTTATATAAATCCTCTTTCACGTCATAATACGTATCACGATCTTCTACACATAAATCAATTGCTTTACGATATTTCTTCGTAACTTCAATAATGTATTCAGAGCTTTTTAATACCCCATCAACTTTTAAGCTATCGACTTCAGCATCGATTAGTTCTTCTAACTCATCAATGAAACAAATATCGTTCGGACTCATAATGTGAGTACCATTTTCATCTTCATAAATTGGGTATTTATTATTACGCTCTGGATCATGTAAGAACATATTCTCTTCATACTTTTTCTTTTCGATGTCGAGATTACGCCCTTGATACTCAAAATAGTTTCCTACTAATGAACGCTTCGATTGGAACATACAAGTCATACCGTGAATTTGTACTTCAAGTTCTACTTCAGCATTTTCTTTTAATTCAACAATTTCATCTAAGCTAAGCTCGCGAGCTAATACAGCGCGTTTTGCACCTCTTTGCCCCCAATAGTTACAAGTAAACCAGTTTGTTGCTGTCGTTTCTGTATTCCAGTGCAATTGCATGTTTGGTGCAACTTCACGAACAGCCATTAATACCGCTGGATCTCCGAAGACAATTGCATCTACATTTACTTCGTTTAAAAATGCAACGTAGTCTGTCAATTCTTCCACCTTATCATTGTGGAACATCGCATTCATAGCTACGTATACCTTCATACCATTTTCATGTGCAATATTCACAGCTTGTTTCACATCTTCACGTGAAAATTCCCCTGCTAAGCGTAAACCAAACTTTTGCTCACCAACCATTACCGCATCTGCTCCTGCTTTTGCAAGAGATTCGATATCCGCCACTGCTTTTGGCGTTACTAACAATTCAGGTTTCTTCATACCTTTGTCACCCTCTCTTTTTACTAACAGCTACTCCATCACCAATTGGGAAAATCGTTGTATCGTATCCTTCATGGTTCATAAGCCATTCATTGTACGTCTTAATACGGCGGATTAAACCACGTGTACGTCTGTTTTCAATCTTTTCTTTTGTCGTTACAAGACCATGGTACATAACATTATCTGAAATAATAACGCCACCAGGATTTAATAACGGTTCGTATAAGTCAAAAAAGCGACGGTATTGCCCTTTCGCTGCATCAATAAAAATAACATCAAATGTTCCATGTTCTTTCACTTGTTCGCCCGTTTCTAAAGCATCACCATAAATAACAGAAATGCGATCTGTTACTGGGGAACGTTCTATATATTCAAGTGCCTTTTCATATCGTTCACGATTGCGCTCTACTGTCACAATACGCGAATTCGGAATAGCTTCCATCATACGAATACTAGAATAACCGATTGCTGTTCCAAGTTCTAAAATGCTTTTCGGTCCAATTAAACGTAAAAATTGCAGCATAAATTCCATTCCAAGTCGATCCATAATCGGCACATGATTTTCTGTTGCATATTCTTCCATTTCAAGAATTAATTTATCTTTTGGATCAATAAATGATAATAGGTACTCGTTAACTGCATCCTCCATAAATGGTCCTCCTTATTTACATGGAGAAGTGCCTCTATGACGTCTTTTCGCACATAGAATGCAATAAAAATACAAGCCAGCTTTACCCTTAGCTTGTACGTCCCGTTTTGATATTAAAAACGATTCTTCTGCCAGTTTTTAACCCGATATATTTTACCACAAAAAAGAGGGATGTGCGACACTTTTCGCTATCCCTCCCCATTTCACTGTTTTTTCGTAATATATTTTTGCTTTAATGCATTATGCTCTTCTAACGTTTTCGCATAATACACTTCACCACTTGGTGCTGCTAAGAAATAATAATAATCTGTTTGTGCAGGTCCTAACGCTGCTTCTATTGATTGTTTACCAGAGTTTGCAATCGGTCCAACCGGCAACCCTTTCACAACGTACGTATTGTACGGAGAGTTTACTTTTAAATCCTCGTATAATACACGTTGTTTATGCTTTCCAAGTGCGTATAATACCGTTGGATCGGTTTGCAGTGGCATACCTTTCGCTAAACGATTATAAAAGACACTTGAGATCTTTTGACGATCTGTAAAGCCCGTTGCCTCTTCTTCAATAAGTGAAGACAATGTTAAAAGCTGGTGAACATCCCAGTTCTTCGCTTTCATTTTCGCCTCGTTTTGAACAATGATTGCATTCGTTTTCTCAAGCATTGGAATTACGATTTCTTCTAACGTCGTATCCTTCTTATAGAACGAATATGTTGCAGGGTATAAATAACCTTCTAACGGGTATTTAATATTGCTATCAAAGATTTTATCCGTTAATAACTTCGGATACTTTTGCTGCATTTTTTGAACGAATGCTTTATCGTTTAATTGACGTACAACATCATCTTTATTCCACTTTAATTCCGCCGCAATCACTTCTGCTATTTCAGTTACTTGCGCTCCTTCTTTAATCGTCAGTTTATAAAGTGCTGGACGATGGACATTACCCGATGACATTTGTTCAATGACGTCAGCTGCACTCATTGAAGGAGTTAATAAATATGTACCAGCTTGTAAATTTTTCGATTTAGCCTTTGTATAAAAACTAAAAACTGTACCGTTTTTCACAGCACCTTTTTCTTCTAAAATCTCACCTATTTTACTAGTAGATGATCCTTTTGGAATCTCTACTTCAATCTCTTTTTTATTCCCGCTATCAACTGGTCCTAATGCCGATGAAATATACGCATAGACTGAACCACAAACTAAAAGCAGTGCAATAATCGAAAATAAAAAAATACGTCTACGCTTCTTTTTCACTTGATTCTCTATCAAAATTCTTCCTCCTTATTCAATTGTAGGCCATATGTACATATTTCTATACAACACGATGAAAAACCACAACAAACTTACCTATCTTTTTTTGATAGGCATTTTTATTTTTCTACAATCCGTCTCATTATACTACAAAGGATTACGCAGTTTCGACAAAAAACCTTTCATTTTACATATGAAAACAAAAAAGATGGACTATATGTCGTCCATCTTTTCAGTACTTACTATTCTGCGTCTTGTTCTGCCTCATCAGCTAGAGTGTTGAACATTTCTTGTACCATTTCCCACTCTTCTTCAGATTCGATTGGAAGTAAAGTTCCGCCCTCTTCTTCATTTTGCTCATAAGCCATTGCATCATAAATTTGGTCTCCATCTTCGTCTACTTCACCGATTGGAGAGAAGACTACGTATGATTTTTTGCCAAATTTTTCAGCATCAAAAGTGAAAATAATTTCACATAAATGTTCGTTACCTTTTTCGTCTACAATTGTAATTTGATTTTCTTCCATTTTGGTCACCTCTTATTTACTATCTAAAAATCCTTGTAAGATTACGACTGCAGCCATCTTATCGATGACTTGCTTTCTCTTCTTACGACTTACATCAGCTGATATGAGCAGACGTTCCGCTGCCATCGTCGACAAACGCTCGTCCCACATTACAACTTCTAATTGTAACAGCTCTCGTAGGTTTTCTGCAAATTGCTGGCACGCTTCACCACGTGGGCCAATTGTACCATTCATATTTTTAGGTAAACCTACTACTATTTTGTCCACATCATACTGTTTTACTAACTCAGAAATACGGTCAAAACCAAAATGACCTCTTTCTTCGTTAATCTTAATTGTTTCCAGTCCTTGTGCTGTCCAGCCCATTTCATCGCTCATTGCAACTCCGACTGTTTTTGTACCTACATCTAAACCTAATGTCCGCATAAACTACTCCTCACGATGATGTTTCAAGTAAGACTTCACAAGCTCTTCAATTAACTCATCACGTTCAAGCTTGCGAATGATGCTTCGTGCATCTTTATGGCGAGGTATGTATGCTGGGTCTCCACTTAATAAATAACCGACGATTTGGTTAATCGGATTATAGCCTTTTTCTTGAAGTGCATCATACACAGTTAAAAGTACATCGTTTACATGGACACTCTGTTTTTCATCTTGAATGCTAAACTTCATTGTTTTATCAAAACCGTCCATTTCAAGCACCTCACTTATATAGTAAGTATAGGGAGAAGAACTTCTCCTCTCCCTACCATTGTACACTACTATCTCTTTATTTTGAAACAGATTTAACGTACTCTTGTACAAATGCTAAAGCTTCTTCAACTTGAGCTGGGGTTTTACCGCCTGCTTGCGCCATATCAGGACGGCCGCCACCGCCACCGCCGCAACGAGAAGCTACTTCTTTCACAAGCTTACCAGCATGGTAACCTTGACTAATTAAGTCTTTCGTTACGCCAGCTAAAATGTTTACTTTATCATCATTTACAGACGCTAAAACAACAACTGCAGACTCTAATTTATTTTTCAGGTCATCCATCATCGTACGTAAGTTGTTCATATCTGCAACATTTACTTTCGCAGCTAATACGTTCACACCATCAACAGTCATTACTGAATCAGTTAAGTTTCCAGCTTCGATATTGCTTAATTTCGCAGCAAGAGATTCGTTTTCTTTTTGCAGTTGTTTCACTTCAACAAATAAACCATCAACTCTTGTTAAAATATCTTTCGGATTTGTTTTCATTTTTCCAGCTGCTTCTTTTAATAAACCTACTTGATCGTTCATTAATTCGTATGCAGATTTACCAGTTACCGCCTCAATACGACGAGTTCCTGCACCGATACCAGACTCAGCAACAATTTTGAAAATACCGATAGAAGCTGTGTTATCAACGTGACAACCACCGCAAAGCTCTAAGCTGTAATCGCCAACTTGTACAACGCGTACAACATCACCGTATTTTTCACCGAATAATGCCATTGCACCCATTTCTTTCGCTTCTTCAATTGCTTTTTGAGAAATCTCAACATCAATACTTTCCCAAATTTTCTCGTTTACGATACGCTCAATTTTTTCTAATTCGTCAGCTTGTACTTGACCGAAGTGAGAGAAGTCAAAGCGTAGACGTTCAGAAGTTACAAGAGAACCAGCTTGGTTAACATGCATTCCTAGTACATCTTTTAATGCTTGGTGTAGTAAGTGAGTTGCTGTATGGTTTTTCACAACGCTACTACGATTCTTTGTATCAATAATAGCTTTCACAGCCGCGTCTTTCGTTAATGTACCTTCTTCAATAACAACTTTGTGTAAGTTTTGGCCGTTTGGTGCTTTTTGTACGTCTTTTACAAGCACTTTCACACCGTCAGCAAGAAGATAACCACGGTCTGCAATTTGTCCACCGCTCTCAGCGTAGAATGGCGTTACATCAAGCATTAATTGCCCTTCTTCACCAGCTTGTAAGCTATCTGTGTACTCACCATTTTTCACAAGTGCAACAACGTTACTTTCTGTTGCAACTGTACCGTAACCAACAAACTCGCTCGCTACTTTAACTTCACCAAGTACACCGCCTTGAACTTGCATAGAATCAACGTCTTGACGAGCAGCACGTGCACGCTCACGTTGTTTTTCCATTTCAGCTTCAAAACCTTTATGGTCAACTGTCATACTAGCTTCTTCTGCATATTCTTCTGTTAATTCAATTGGGAAACCGTATGTGTCATATAGACGGAACGCATCTACTCCAGAAATAACAGTTGTTTTTTCTTCTTTTGCTTTCGCAATAACTTCAGCTAAAATTGCTTCTCCGTCATGAAGTGTTTCATGGAAACGCTCTTCTTCGTTTTTCACAACTTTTGCGATGAAATCTTTCTTCTCCAGTACTTCTGGATAGAAATCTTTCATTACTTCTCCAACAACCGGCACTAATTCAAACATGAATGGACGGTTGATGTTTAATTTCTTCGAGTAACGAACAGCGCGGCGTAATAAACGACGTAATACATAACCACGGCCCTCATTAGATGGAAGAGCACCATCACCAACAGCGAATGTTACAGTACGGATATGGTCAGCAATTACTTTAAATGCCATATCTTTTTCTAAATCACCATTACGATACTTCTCACCAGAAATTGACTCTGTTGCGCCAATCATCGGCATGAATAGATCTGTATCAAAGTTCGTAGGCACATCTTGAACGATAGATGTCATACGCTCTAGACCCATCCCTGTATCGATGTTTTTCTTAGGAAGTGGTGTATATGAACCGTCTGGATTATGGTTAAATTGAGAGAATACAAGGTTCCATACTTCTAAGTAACGCTCGTTTTCTCCGCCCGGATATAATTCTGGGTCACTAAAGTCATTACCGTAAGCTTCCCCGCGGTCATAGAAAATCTCTGTATTCGGTCCACTTGGTCCTTCACCGATATCCCAGAAGTTTTCTTCTAAGCGGATGATGCGCTCTTTTGGAACACCCATTTTCTCATTCCAAATTGTGAATGCTTCTTCATCTTCTGGATGAATTGTAACTGATAGTAATTCTTTATCGAATCCGATCCATTTGTCGCTCGTTAAGAATTCCCAAGCCCAAGTAATTGCTTCTTCTTTGAAGTAATCACCGATTGAGAAGTTTCCTAACATTTCAAAGAATGTATGGTGACGAGCTGTTTTCCCTACGTTTTCAATATCGTTTGTACGAATTGATTTTTGAGCATTTGTAATACGTGGGTTTTGCGGGATTACACGGCCATCAAAATATTTTTTTAATGTTGCTACACCACTGTTAATCCATAGAAGAGATGGATCTTCATGTGGAACTAGTGATGCACTAGGTTCTACTGCATGTCCTTTTTCTTGGAAAAAGTCTAAAAACATTTGACGAATTTGTGCGCCTGTTAGTTGTTTCATTGTATTTTCCTCCTTAAATATAAAAAACTCCCGTCCCTATAAAAGGGACGAGAGTTAACTCGCGATACCACCCTAATTATGAATTGATTATTATAACAATCAATTCATCACCTCATGGTGCCGTAACGTGGCAAGACGGCAGTGATTAGCTGCTCTCAGGATTAGCTTTCTGTTACCCTTCATTTAAAGCTTCTTTCAGCCATTGGAAGCTTCTCTCTATAAATGGACTGTAACGTACTTGTTCCGTCATTGATTTAATGTATTATATGACTAAATATAATAGAATTCTCTTAAGTTTGTCAATGTAGATAATCATTTATATTGTATCAATTTCTCATTAACCATAGTTATTCTACTATTCATTCTTAACAGCCTTTTCATATATTATGCAATTCATTAATAAATCGTACTATCTTCATGAAAATATCTACGCAAACTTTTCTGAATATTGCATTTTTGTTACAATTAATTATTAATAACAAAGGAGCGATTACTATGACAACCGTATTGAACAAAGCTAAAAATATATTAACGACTGACGAAACAATTTTGTTTTACGCAGCATGTTCATTAGATATATTTATATATCGTTCCGTCGCAAGGCCCGGGCTGTTAATTTTAACGAACAAAAGACTCTTCTTTTATGGACCAGATATAAGCAAGAATCCAATATTTGAAGAGTACTCTTTCGCAAAAATTTCTAATCTAAAAGAACAAAAGCGTCTTTTCAGCAATCAAATTGTATTTATGTATGATAATGAGTGGAAAAAAATAAAACATATTCAAACAAATGATGTGAGCTCACTTGTTCAAAAAATACAAGAACAACTCCCTAAATAAGCATATGATTAGCCCTCTATTTTTATAAATAGAGGGCTAATCATTACATATCTTCTCTCTTCCAAAGAGGCCTCACATGAACAATCACTGTACGAATCACAGCTAAAATTGGAACCGATATTAGTAACCCTACAATCCCAGCTACCTCTCCTCCAACTAGTAAGGCAAGCATAATAATAACTGGATGCATACGAAGGGACTTACCAACGATGTAAGGCGATAAAATGTTACTTTCCAAAAATTGCAAAATAGCAATCGTAATCCCCGCCTTAATGAGTAAACTCGTTGATACCGTTGCCGCAATCATCAACGTCGGAATCGCCCCTAAAATAGGACCAAAGTACGGGATTATATCCGTTACCCCAATAATAATGCCGAGCAGCAATGGATATTTCATACCGATAAACCAAAAAGAAAGAACAGATACCCCTCCTAATACTAAGCAAACGAATAACTGTCCTCGAATATAACTTCCAAGTGACTTGTCAATTTCTTTCGCAAGCATCTGCCCCGTACTTCGCCATTTACTCGGGACCAGTTTCCAAAAGATATGATAAAACTCACCATAGTCTTTTAATATGTAAAATACAATGAACGGTATTAAGAAAATAATGAGCAACGAATCAAGTACAACACGAGCTGTACTCATCACTTTATTTAAAAGCGCTTGAATCTTCGTTTCTACACCACCAAAAATTTGTTTCACCTTTTCATGAATAAATGACGGGAAATTCGCCGTTTGTTCTGTAACGCCATCCATCCAGGAATCGTACATTTTAGTAAACTCCGGAAACTGTTCATTAATCTCTTGCAACTGCTTAATAACAACTGGCGTTCCTTTATAAATCCCATAACCAATCCCGCCAAAAAAAAGAATGTAAATGAGTAAAATCGCAAGCGTGCGAGGCATTCCCTCTTTATGAATTTTTTCAATTAAAGGATGCAATAAATAAGCAATAAAACACGCAATAAGAAAAGGCGTAATTGCCACTTTAAATACAAAAATAATCGGCGCCCATAGCGGCTTAATTTTTAAAAAGACGAGCAAGCAAAGAAAAACGAGTAACAATAATCCTAAACGATATATCCAAATGATTTTAAGATTCTTCACACGAAAAACCTCCTCCACCTTTATTTTGAAAATAAATAGGGTAGGTTATGTGCAAAACTTTTAAAATCTTTTCATACGGACAATACTGTTTTGTAAAGACGTACATATATTTAACATAACAAGGACAACCACCCCTGAGAATGCAACCTGGAACAATATAATCAGGAGGGCTAATTATGGTTTTGTTTATGCTCGTATTATCAGCACTTTTTATGATTCTGGAATGGATTTGTATCGGGTTTGGTATTTGGAAAGGTTTCTTTATACGTTCCTCTCGAAAAGAAAGAGCGAAGCAATTATGGCATTACGGAATACTTGGCGTTGGATGCTACGGTCTATCTTATCTTTTCTCAGAAATCGGACTTTTATATTTGCATATGGGCACGTAAAAAAACTCCCTCATCAATAAGGGAGTTTTTTACTTTATCGAAATGATTATAAATAAGACTTAATCATCTTACGCGCCTTTTTTATGTTGCGTTTTGAAAACACATCTTGCTTACGAGCATATTGATATGCTGCAGCCCCAACACCTAATGCGATTAATGAATTGCGTAGATTCAAAGTAAATCCCCCTTTTCGTTATCCGATTGTTCTTTCATTCTCATCAAATAAATCATCAAGAGAGCTTAATGAACCATCTTCCTCTACTTGATGCGTATGGATTTTCCCCTTTGAAACCGATAATTCGATATAACAATTCCAGCAATAAAATTGGTTGACACCTATTTTTCCAATGTCTTTCCCTTTGCAATTTGGACAACTGAGCATATGGCTTTCATCTCCTTACAGTCTCCCAGATTCTATTCGCCATTATGTCCAAACTGCATTCATTTATACATTGCTGAAGCCTTTCAACGTTATACGTTTGAAAGTTTCACTATATAATTTCACCTTGTTACATGAAATCATACGGTGAAATGTTTTCCACGTCCATTTCTTCGCCATTAACTGTTACTAGTTGTACTTCCCCTTGTGATTCTTGCAAGCGACTAGCTAAAGTCGTTTGACGCATTGCATCATCAAGGCGATTTACGCCAGATTTAAAAGCTGTTTCCTCCCCGCAAATAATAAGGAATTTTTTACTTCTTGTAATACCTGTATAAATTAAATTACGGCGTAACATACGGTAGTAACTCTTTACAATCGGCATAATAACTATTGGGAATTCACTACCTTGTGATTTATGAATCGAGCAACAATATGCATGCGTAATTTGATTTAAATCCGGCTTTGTATATGTTACTTCAATTCCGTCAAATGAAACGATAATCATATCTTGTTGCTCGACATTTTCTTTCGCATAAAACACCGAAACAATTTCTCCAATATCACCATTAAACACTTGGCTTTCCGGCTGATTGACTAATTGAAGTACTTTATCACCTCGCCGGTATACAACGTCACCGTAGGCAATTTCTTTACTCTTTTCTTTTTTCGGATTAAACACTTCTTGAAGAGCTTCATTTAACACATTAATACCCGCTGGTCCGCGGTACATAGGTGCCAATACTTGTACATCTCTTGCACTAAAGCCTTTAGTCTTAGCATTTTCACAAACCTTTTTAACAACCTCAACAATTTGAGCCCCTGCACAGCTGATAAATGAACGATCTTTTTTATTTTGTGCTAAATCTGGCGGGAGCGTCCCGTCTTTTATCGCATGGGCAAGCTGAATAACAGACGAACCTTCTGCCTGACGATAAATTTCTGTGAGTTTTACCGTTGGGATGGCACCTGCATTTAATAAATCTTTCAACACTTGTCCAGGTCCTACCGATGGTAATTGGTCTTCATCACCTACAACGATTACTTGGATGTTCGTCGGCAAGGACTTAAACAATTGATTTGCCAGCCAAATATCTACCATCGAAAACTCATCAATAATAAGGAGCTTCCCTTGGACAGGGTCTGTTTCATTTCGCTGGAAAGACCCTTCTGGCGTCCATCCAAGCAGACGATGAATTGTGCAAGCTGGAAGTCCTGTGGATTCACTCATTCGCTTCGCTGCTCTTCCTGTTGGAGCCGTTAATAGTATTGGAAATGGATTGTCATCACTATATTCATTTAGATTTAGTGATAATCCGTGCAACGACGCATACATTTCAACAATTCCTTTAATAACTGTTGTTTTCCCCGTTCCTGGTCCACCTGTTAATAACATCATCGGCTTATGAAGTGCAGTTTGAACTGCTTCTTGCTGAAGCGGTGCATACTGTACCTTTAGCTGTTCTTCAATTTCCCCTAATGTTTTTAACACTTCTGCTTCAGGGAATGCAGGGGTTTCTTCTTGATTCATAAGACGACGAATGGACTTTACAACGCCTTTTTCAGAGTAAAATAACGAAGCTAAATACACTCGCTCTTCTTCTATGATGACTTTCCCTTCACCTTGCATCATTTCAATGCAACCTATAATATCTTCCTCAGTCACTCTTCCTTCTTGATTGTTTAAAAGTGACATCGTTTCCCTTACAAGTTGATCTTTCCCCATGTAAACATGACCGAGTTGCAATGAAACATTCTCTAGCGTATAAAAACATCCCGCACGTACACGATCATCATGATTACCTGATATACCTAATGCACGTCCTATATCATCCGCTCTTCCAAAACCAATCCCATCGACTTCTTCAATAAGCTGATATGGATTATTACGGATCACTTCTAATGTCATTTCTTTATATTGCTGATAAATTTTAATAGAAAGCTTCGTCCCAAAGCCGTAACCATTTAAAAAGCTCATCACTTTCTCTAGCCCTTGATGCTCAATAATCGTCTCATATATTTCCTGCGCCTTTTGCTTGTTTACAACGCCATTTAACGCATCGGGATCATCCATAATTTTAGAAATAGCATGCTCACCAAGATGATCCACGATTTTTTCAGCTGTACGCTTTCCTATCCCTTTAAATAAATCGCTCGCTAAATATTGCACCATGCCTGCTTTCGTTTGCGGCAATTCTTTCTTAAACGTTTCAACTAAATATTGTTTCCCATACTTTGGGTGGTCTTTAAAGTGACCTGTTAATGTAAACACTTCATCTTCGTGCATACGGGGAAAGTGACCGTTTATCATCACTTTTTTTTCGTCATATGTTTCATTCGTTTCAATGATTTTCATACTGACAACGGAATAGAGGTTTTCTTCGTTGTGGAAAATGGTATGAAGAACTTGCGCTTTTATAAATTTTTTCTCTTCTTCAAACAAATCCATTGCATGTTGATTTCCCATCTTTCCTTTCCTCTCCTTTCCGATTTTTTCACTTTAATGAGCAGTACATCCCCCACCTCTTTAGATGAGGGATAACTACCCATTAAACTATATGTTCATCTTATTCAGCTTCTTGCTCTAATAAACGAATACCATTACCAGCTAAAAAGTGATCTGGCTGAATGTCAGTTGCTTTCTTAAATAAAGCGAGAGCCTTCTCGTTATTTTCTTCAAATACGTACGCAACACCTAAATTATAATACGCATCTGCATGCTCTTCATCCATTTCTAATACCTTTTCAAAATAAGGTTTCGCCTCTTGAATATGTTCTAGTCGTGCGAAGCAAAGTCCGCACTGGAATACAGCTTCTACATCGTTTTCATCTAATTCTGTTGCCCTTTGTAAAAACGGCAATGCAAGACGATCATTTCCAAGTTGTACATGTGTGATCCCTAGCATAAATGTTACATCAGCTGATTGTAATCCCGCTTGCATTGCTTGTTCAAATACAGCCTTTGCTTCTGTAAATTGCTCTTGACCGTAATATACATTTCCTAAGCCATAATAGGCAGCCGCAGATTTATCATCTAATTCTAATGCACGTTTATAAAATAAAATTGCTCGCTCACTATCACCTAATACATCTAATAAATTCGCAAAGTTAATGTATCCAAGTGCATCTTTCGGATCTTCCTCGATTGCTTCTGTGAAATTTTTAGCTGCTTCTTCCCAGTTTCCTTCTTGCATATATTGAATACCTGTTTCAAGTTTGTTTGACATGTCCTTCACCTCTACAACAAATTATAACAAAGAATGTATTTTCCAAGCGAACGAAAATTCGCTTTATGTAAAAGAAACCTCTAACCGCTAATCGGCAGAGGCTTCTCTTGTTATCCTAAATAATCTAATTTCTTACCACTACGGTATACTTCATCGATTGTAGCGCCGCCTAAACACTCATCTCCATCATAGAAAACAACTGCTTGTCCTGGTGTAATCGCACGAATTGGCTCATCACAAAGAATACGAACTGTATTTTCATCAACGATTTGAACCGTTACTTTATTGTCTGCTTGACGATAACGGAATTTCGCTGTACACGTAAATTCTTTTTCCTTCGCTTTATTACTTACCCAGCCTACATTCGTAGCAATAACTTCATCACCATATAGGAGTTCGTTATGGAATCCTTGGTCAACATATAAAATGTTTTCTTTCAAGTTTTTCCCAACAGCAAACCATGGATCACCATTACCACCAATACCAAGACCATGACGTTGTCCAATTGTATAGTACATTAAACCATCATGTTTCCCTTTCACTTCACCAGATAATGTTTGCATCACACCTGGCTGAGCTGGTAAATAGTTACTTAAGAAATCTTTAAAGTTACGCTCACCGATAAAGCAAATACCAGTACTATCTTTTTTCGCCGCTGTCGCTAAACCAGCTTCTGTCGCCATTTCGCGAATTTGCGGTTTCTTTAATTCACCTAATGGGAACATTGTTTTTGATAATTGCTCTTGGCTTAATTGATTCAAGAAATATGTTTGATCTTTATTGTCATCAACGCCGCGAAGCATTTTATATTCGCCGTCCATATATGCAACGCGTGCATAATGACCTGTCGCTACATAATCAGCACCAAGTGCAATTGCATGCTCTAAAAATGCTTTAAATTTAATTTCTTTATTACACATTACATCTGGGTTTGGTGTACGACCAGCTCGGTACTCATCTAAGAAGTACGTAAATACTTTATCCCAGTATTGTTTTTCAAAGTTTACTGCATAATACGGAATACCAATTTGGTTACACACTTCAATTACATCATTGTAATCTTCTGTCGCTGTGCAGACACCATTCTCATCTGTATCATCCCAGTTTTTCATAAAAATTCCGATTACATCATAACCTTGCTCTTTTAATAAAAGAGCTGCTACAGATGAATCGACGCCACCGGACATCCCAATGACAACGCGTGTTTCGTGAGGTAGTTTGTTCATCATGTCACCTCCCATGCTAATTTTGTGTTAATCGCTTCACGATTTTCACTGTTTCGTACGCCGCTTTTTCAATTTGCTCTTTCGTATTTCCAAGTCCGAAACTAAAGCGTACGGATGAACGTATTTGATCGGAGTCTTTTCCGAACATCGCAACTAATACATGTGATGGATCAATCGAACCAGCTGTACAAGCAGAACCACTTGATACTGCAATGCCAGCTAAGTCTAAGTTTACAAGAAACGGTTCAATGTTCATTCCTGTAAAACTTATATTCAACACATGTGGTAAGCGATATTCTAAGTTTCCGTTTACCTCGAAAGTAATGCCTTCATTTTTGAAGACAGATACCATTATATCTTTAAACTCTTCATATTGGGCATTTTTTTGCTCACGAGTTTTTTCAGCTAGTAAAATTGCATGTTGAAGTCCTACGATACTAGGTACGTTTTCCGTACCAGCGCGGCGTTTTCTTTCTTGCTCTCCGCCTGTTAATAACGGTTCAAATTTTACATTTGTGCCTGCATATAGGAAGCCTACACCTTTTGGTCCGTTAATTTTATGAGCTGAAATTGATAATAAATCAATCCCAAACTCTTTTACATCAATCCCCACTAGCCCGTAAGCTTGTACCGCATCTGTATGAAAATAAGCTTGATGCTCTTTTAGCAGCTTTCCTATTTCCGCAATTGATTGCATTGTCCCTACTTCATTGTTCCCAAACATAATGGATACAAGAATCGTTTCTTCTGTTAATGCCTTTTGTATGTCAGAAACTTGAACGCGCCCTGTTTCATCTACAGGTAAATATGTCACTTCAAATCCTTCACGTTCTAGCACTTCACATGTATGCAAAATCGCATGATGTTCAATTTGCGTTGTAATAATGTGGTTACCTTTATGACGATTCGCACGCGCTACACCTATAAGCGCTAAATTATCAGCTTCTGTACCACCGCTCGTAAATATAATTTCATTTGGACTCGCGTGAATGCTACGTGCACAAACACGTCTCGCCTCATCTACTGCATGGCGCGATTGACGTCCATAAAAATGAATACTAGACGGATTTCCAAATGTTTCTGTCATATATGGAATCATCTTTTCGACCACTTCTGGGTGAGTCGGAGATGTCGCAGCATGATCTAAGTAAATGCGTTCCATTAAATCTCCTTCTTTCCAAATCGTTTCACAAGGAATTAAATGTAAAACATATAGCCCCCATGATTTTCTTCCTCATAACGTACTAAATCTTCTAAAGTTGTACTATCTAATACTTCTTGCACCGCATCACGAACACGCATCCATAATTGGCGTTGTGCTGGTTCTTCTTCCTCTATCATTTCTACCACACTAATTGGACCCTCTAGTACACGAATTACATCCCCAGCTGTAATGTTAGCCGGCTGATCAGATAATACATATCCGCCATATGCCCCGCGCGTACTCTTTACAAGACGAGCGTTACGAAGTGGTGAAATTAATTGCTCTAAGTAATGTTCTGATAAGTCATGTGCCTGTGCGATTGATTTTAACGAAATCGGTCCTTCACCAAACTTTTTTGCAAGATCGATCATAATTGTTAAGCCGTAGCGGCCTTTTGTTGAAATCTTCATCTATTTTGCACCTCTTTTCAAATTTTCACTTCTATTGGTTATATCTTATTTATCCCGCTATTTGCGGGCAGTAAAACTCCCACCTCAAAATTTGGCTGGTGCAAAGAAGTTAGGTGGGAGATAAACTGCCCGTAAACGCCCGATTGGTTCAACTAATAATCAGTGGGGGATGAACAAAATCCCCACTGATTAAAGTTTCACTTTATAAAAGAACACAATTTAAAATTCTATGAAATTATAGCATAATATAGTATTATAAGAAATTTCAACTTGTGTATCAAAATGATAACATAAAATCACATTGAAAAACTCGGGAATTATTACAATTGATAGAAAAATGAAAATATTAATATTCATTTTTCCCACAAAACAACATCTTATTTCAAATTCCATTAAAAAAAATGATACGATAGAGTGAGATTATACATTAAGGGAGAAGGTCAAAATGAAACAACCACTCGCACATCGAATGCGCCCTACGAATATTCAAGAAATTATCGGACAACAGCATTTAGTTGGTGAAGGAAAGATTTTATGGCGAATGGTCCAAGCAAATCACTTTCAATCGATGATTTTATACGGTCCTCCAGGCACAGGAAAAACATCGATTGCTAGCGCAATTGCAGGAAGTACTGGAACCCCGTTTCGCCTTTTAAACGCTGTTACTCATAATAAAAAAGATATGGAAGTTGTCGTACAAGAAGCAAAAATGCATCGACACCTCGTTTTAATTTTAGATGAAGTGCACAGGCTAGATAAGGCGAAACAAGACTTTCTATTACCTCATTTAGAAAGCGGACTGCTTACTTTAATTGGTGCAACGACAAGTAATCCATTCCATGCGATAAACTCTGCTATTCGAAGTCGTTGTCAAATCTTCGAATTACATGCCTTAACAGAAGATGATATTTTAATTGGTTTAAAACGAGCTCTTGAAGATAAAGAAAAAGGGCTTGGGGAATATAATGTAACTGTTACGGATGAAGCATTACATCACTTTGCAAATGCGTCAGGCGGAGATATGCGTTCCGCTTATAACGCGCTTGAATTAGCTGTTTTGTCTAGCTTTACAACTGACGACAAAGCCGCGGAAATCACGCTAGAAATCGCTGAAGAGTGCTTACAAAAAAAGAGCTTCGTTCACGACAAAGGCGGGGATGCACATTATGACGTATTATCAGCATTTCAAAAATCAGTGCGCGGAAGTGATGTAAATGCAGCGCTTCATTATTTAGCACGCCTTATTGAAGCTGGTGATTTACAAAGCATCGGTAGACGCCTTCTTATTATGGCATATGAAGATATCGGACTTGCTAGCCCGCAGGCTGGACCACGTACACTAGCCGCAATTGAATCTGCTGAACGAGTTGGTTTTCCAGAAGCACGCATACCACTTGCAAATGCCGTTATCGAGCTTTGCTTATCACCAAAATCAAATTCAGCTTATAAAGCGCTTGATGCTGCATTACACGATTTGCGTAACGGTCAAACAGGTGACATTCCAAGTCATTTAAAAGATAGTCATTATAAAGGCGCAGAATCATTAGGTAGAGGTATCGGATACTTGTATCCACACGATCAACCAAACGGCTGGGTACAACAACAGTACTTACCTGATAAAATAAAAAACAAGCAATATTATAAACCGAAAACGACAGGAAAATTTGAACAAGCGCTTTCTACCGTGTATGAAAGATTACAAAGTTCGAATAAAACGAAAAATAAAGGGTAACCTAAGCGAAAACGTCACCATTATGGAGGCTTCGCTTATGAAAACACGTCAAGATGCATGGACAAAAGAAGACGATCTCCTTTTAGCAGAAACTGTTTTACGACATATCCGCAGCGGAAGTACACAAATAAAAGCATTCGATGAAGTTGGCGATACATTGAACCGAACTTCCGCAGCTTGCGGCTTTAGATGGAATGCTGAAGTACGAGCGAATTACGAAGATGCGGTGCAGATTGCAAAAAAACAACGTAAAGAATTAAAACGTTCTGAAGCTAAAATAGAAAAAGAGCAATTTACACAAACTCGGCAGCTCGTAATCGATGCTGAGTTTTCAGAAGATATTACGCCAAGTAAACAGGAACTTACAATGCAAAACGTCATCTCGTTTTTGCAAAACTTGGAGCACAATAACCCTTCGCTCGCAAGGTTACAAACTGAAAATGACGTATTACAAACTCAGCTTACTTCCCTACAAAAAACGAATAATGAACTTGAAGCAAAATTAGCGGTGCTCACAAAAAAACAACAAGCAATCGAAGAAGATTATGCAATGCTTGTTAGAATTATGGATCGCGCTCGAAAACTTGTTTCGGTCGAAGAACAAGACGAACAGATTGCCCCCATTTTCAAAACAGATCAAAACGGGAATTTAGATATTATATATTCAGCAGAAAGCTAAAAACAGGGATGTCACTTTTTCGCCTAAGTGACATCCCTGTTTTTTAATTCTGCGAATAATGCATAGGTAAATGAAATTATATTAACGATTTTTCAAATATATCTATCACAACTCAAAATATATCAACGATTTTCCGAATATATCTATCACAACTCGAAATATATCAACGATTTTCCGAATATATCTATCACAACTCGAAATATATCAACGATTCGACAAGGAATATCGATTTACCAATAAAAATTGCCATTAACAATATTTCTTTAAAACATACAAAAAGCATATACCCCAGGCGGATATATGCTTTCTTTTTTATTCTTGCCCTACACGCTTCACTTCTACGTTTTTAATACGTTCACGTACAACGTGACTCGCCATAATTAAACCAGCCACAGATGGTACGAATGCATTTGATGAAGGTGGTAATTTCGCTTTACGAATTTTTGCATTTTCGTCTGGTACGATTTCTTTACGTACTTCCTCACGAATTACGATTGGGTTTTCGTCAGAGAAGACAACTTTTACACCTTTTTTAATACCCTCTTTACGAAGCTTCGTACGAATTACTTTCGCAATTGGATCTGTATGTGTTTTAGAGATGTCCGCAATACGGAAACGAGTTGGGTCCATTTTATTTGCTGCACCCATACATGAGATAATTTTAATTTTACGACGTAAACATTGTTTAATTAAATGAATTTTGAACGTAATCGTATCAGATGCATCCACTACGAAATCCAAGCCGTGTTTAAAGAACTCTTCATATGTTTCATCTGTATAAAACATCTCTAATCCAATTACTTCACACTCTGGATTAATGTCTGCAATACGCTCTTTCATTAATTCTACTTTTGAACGTCCTACAGTAGATACTAACGCGTGAATTTGACGGTTTACGTTTGTAATATCTACAACGTCTTTATCAACTAATACAAGACGCCCCACACCAGAACGCGCTAACGCTTCTGCCGAAAACGACCCTACGCCGCCAATACCTAAAATACCGACTGTACTATTTTTTAATATTTCAAGGCCTTCTTTTCCAAAGGCTAATTCATTACGTGAAAATTGATGTAACATTCAGCTCTACACTCCTATTACAAAAATGGTCTACCATGTATTCTAGCGTTTTTCCGACTATTTGTATAGAAAAAGTTATAGAATTCCTAAAAATACATATTTCAAAATAAAAACATAGTGTACACCGGACTTTTTTAACTTCCTCTCAAAAAAAGTCTAGACGGCTATAGTATAACCATCTAGACTTTATTCTTACTTCTCTTCTTTTACGTTCAACTTCAACTTCAAGTTCAGTTCTTCAAGCTGTGCTTCTGCAACTGGGCTTGGAGCTTCTGTTAATAAGCAGCTTGCGCTTGCTGTTTTCGGGAATGCAATTGTATCACGAAGGTTCGTACGACCTGCAAGTAACATAACAAGACGGTCTAAACCTAATGCGATACCGCCGTGTGGTGGTGTTCCGTATTCGAATGCTTCTAATAAGAATCCGAATTGCTCTTGTGCTTCTTCTTGTGAGAATCCAAGTGCTTCGAACATTTTTTCTTGTACGTCACGCTCGTAAATACGAAGTGATCCACCACCAAGCTCATAACCGTTTAATACAAGGTCATATGCTTGCGCACGTGCTTTTTCTGGTGCTGTTTCTAATAGTTCAACATCTTCACGGAATGGCATTGTGAATGGATGGTGAGCTGCGAAGTAACGATCTGCATCTTCATCGTACTCAAGAAGTGGCCAATCAGTTACCCATAGGAAGTTAAATTTACTTTCGTCAATTAACTCAAGTTCTTTACCTAGACGTAAACGAAGTGCACCTAAGCTGTCTGCAACAACGCTCTTCTTATCTGCTACGAATAGTAATAAGTCGCCAGCAGTAGCTTCTAATGTAGTCATTAACACGTTTGCATCTTCTTCACCGAAGAATTTCGCAATCGGTCCTTTTAGGCCGTCTTCTTCAACTTTAAGCCAAGCTAGACCTTTTGCACCGTATACTTTTACGAATTCAGTTAATGCATCGATGTCTTTACGAGAGTATTTGCTCGCAGCACCTTTTGCATTAATTGCTTTTACTTGTCCGCCGCTTTCTACAGCACTTGTAAATACTTTAAAACCACAACCTACTGCAAATTCAGATAGGTCTGTTAGTTCCATTTCAAAGCGTGTATCTGGCTTATCAGAACCGTAGCGAGCCATCGCATCAGCATATTTCATACGAGGGAATGGTGCACTAACTTCTACACCTTTCGCATCCTTCATAACTTTCGTCATCATGCGCTCCATCATTTCTAAAATTTCATCTTGCGTTAAGAATGATGCCTCAATATCGATTTGCGTGAATTCTGGTTGACGATCCGCGCGTAAATCTTCGTCACGGAAACAACGTGCTACTTGATAGTAACGCTCAAATCCGCCGACCATAAGAAGCTGTTTAAATAGCTGCGGAGACTGTGGTAATGCATAGAATTCACCATCATGCACACGACTTGGTACTAAATAGTCACGAGCTCCTTCTGGCGTGCTCTTCGTTAAAATTGGTGTTTCAACTTCTAAGAAATCTTCTGTATCTAAGAAGTTACGAATTGTTTTTGTTACGTCGTGACGCATTTTGAATGTGTTGAACATTACAGGACGACGTAAGTCTAAGTAACGATATTTTAAACGTACATCTTCTGATGCATCTGTATCATCAGCAATAATGATTGGTGTTGTTTTCGCTGCGTTTAATACGTTTACTTTCGTTGCTTGTACTTCAATACGGCCAGTTGCCATATTGTCATTAATTGCACCTTCCCCACGCTCAACAACTGTACCTTCTATGTGTAATACGTATTCGCTACGAATTGTCTCTGCTACTTCTAGTGCTTCTTTTGATGTTTCTGGGTTAAATACAACTTGTACGATACCTGTACGGTCACGTAAATCAATAAAGATTAATCCACCTAAGTCACGGCGTTTTTGTACCCAACCTTTTAATTGAACTGTTTGTCCAACTGCTTCTACTGTTACTTTTCCACATGCATGTGTTCTTTCAGCCACTGTAAGTTCCCCCTATATTAATTTCTCTGCTACGTATGAAGCAAATACATCTAATGCTACTTCTTCTTGTCCACCTGTTGCCATATCTTTTAAGTTAATGACACCTTTGTCTAGCTCATCTTCCCCTAATACAGCTACAAATTTCGCATTTAAACGATCTGCTGATTTAAATTGTGCTTTCATTTTGCGATCTAAATAATCTTTTTCAACTGATAAGCCAGCTTTACGAAGATCGAACGCAACTTTCGCAGCATGGTCTTTCGCTTTTTCACCAAGAGCTACAACGTAACAATCAATACTATGTTCAATTGGTAACTCAATGTTTTCAGCTTTTAGCGCCATAATTAGACGTTCAATACTCATCGCAAAACCGATACCTGGCATTTCCGGTCCACCGATTTCTTGTACAAGTCCGTTATAACGGCCACCACCACTTAATGTAGTGATAGCACCGAAACCTTCTGCCTCACTCATAATTTCAAATACAGTGTGTTGATAGTAGTCTAAACCACGTACTAAGTTCGGATCTTTTTCAAATGGAACATCCATCATCGTTAATAGTTCTTGTACTTTGTCGTAGTATACTGCTGAATCTTCATTTAAGTATTCTGTAATAGATGGTGCTGTTCCCATTAATTCATGGTTACGGTCCTTCTTACAGTCTAAAATACGAAGAGGATTCTTTTCTAAGCGAGATTGACAGTCAGAACAGAACTCGCCGATGCGTGGCTCGAAATGAGCGATTAATGCATCGCGGTGCGCTTGACGGCTCGCTGCATCACCTAAGCTGTTTAATACAACTTTAATATTTTTTAAGCCCATGCCGCGGTAAAACTCTACAGCAAGTGCAATTACTTCTGCATCAATTGCAGGGTCGTTACTTCCGATTGCTTCAATACCGAATTGTACGAATTGACGATAGCGACCTGCTTGTGGTCTTTCATAACGGAACATTTGACCGATATAGTATAATTTTGTCGGCTGTGTTGCGTCACCGAACATTTTGTTTTCAACGTAAGAACGTACAACAGGTGCAGTACCTTCTGGACGTAGTGTTAAACTACGCTCTCCACGGTCTTGGAATGAGTACATTTCTTTTTGTACGATATCTGTCGTATCACCAACACCGCGTAAAAATAGCTCAGTGTGTTCAAAAATTGGTGTGCGAATTTCTTTATAATTGTAACGACGGCAAATTTCGCGCGCTTGCCCTTCGATATACTGCCATAACTCAACGCTACCTGGAAGAATATCTTGCGTTCCGCGTGGGATTTGAATAGACATATTCAGTTCCTCCTCAAATTGTTTTAATCTTAATAAAAATAAAAAAACTCCCGCCTCTACTGTTTGAACAGTAGGGACGAGAGTATTATACCCGTGGTGCCACCCTAATTGAAGCACGTATGCTTCCACTTTTTTAATAACGCTTAAATGTGCGTTCATCTCTACTAAGCGTACAAGCCTTTCAAGTTGAAACCTACAGAGTGTCATTCAATCAGCCATCATGTAGAAATGTTTTCAGCCTAGGACATTTCTTCTCTTTCCATGTGTATCTCATTTACTCTTCTCTATCAACGGTTATATTCATATGTAAATATAAAATTACTATACGTTTGTTAAGTAGGATTGTCAAGTACTCTAAGAGCGCTCAATTTGCTTCTTTAGACGCTTTACATCTTGAAGAGAAATGCCAAACTCAGAAGCAAGCTCCATTGAAGTATTGTTTTGTTCTTTTGAAATAAAATCATGTAAATTTACGTTAAACAGTTGATTTGCACCATTTGTAACAGAGTGCCCTTTTTCATTCATACGCATACGTATATCCCTCACATTCAATATGGATGTTTTACTTTTTATTGTTCCATATTGATGAGATAGTTATACGTATAAACACATAACGTTATTCCATACCGCTCTTATATAAGTAATTAGCCCTTTGAATCATAAAGAATGCTACAACCATGTACGTCCCATTCTGTATGTGGCGCTCCAAGTAGCGCTCATATCACAGCAACAATAATCGGAAGTGTAATAGTGTTTCTCCTATTCGAAACCCCCAGTATCCAACAATTCCAAGAACACATAACTCTAGCATGAAACGTAAAGCTATATTGAATTCTTGAAGCATGCTACACCTTATTTTCCTTTTATCCCCTTCATAATCATCCTATGTTAAATGAACAAAACATACAATAATGTATAAAAAAGAGAGGGTCATATAACCCTCTCTTCTTTAACAACACTATTTACTTTCCACAATTAAGGTCACCGGACCATCATTGATTAAAGAAACGTTCATCATCGCTCCGAACTGTCCTGTTTCGACACGCAATCCTTGTTTACGAACTTCCTCGTTAAAGAAATCATATAAACGCTCTGCATAGTCAGGTTTCGCAGCATCCATAAAGTTTGGACGTCTTCCCTTGCGGCAATCTCCGTATAATGTAAATTGCGAAATAGATAGAACTTGTCCTTCTACATCAAGTACAGAATGGTTCATCTTTCCGCTCTCATCTTCAAAAATACGTAAGTTTGCAATTTTTTCTGCAATATAAGTTGCATCTTTTTCTGTATCTTCATGCGTAATGCCAACTAGTAATGTTAAACCGAATGGAATTTGTCCTACAATCTCACCATCTACTGTGACAGACGCTTCCTTTGATCGTTGTAAAACAACTCTCATCTTTCTACACTCCCTATTAATGCATCATGCGTCGTACTGCATAAATTTCTGGAACACGTTTAATGCGCTCTACTACTTTTTTCAAGTGCTGTAAATTTCGAATAGAGATCGACATATTAATTGTCGCCATCTTATTACGGTCACTTCTACCAGAAACAGCTGAAATGTACGTTTTCGTCTCTGTAACAGCTTGCAGTACTTCATTTAATAAACCACGGCGATCGTAACCTGAAATTTCAATATCAACGTTATATTCAATTTCTTTTTCAGGACTACCTTCCCACTCTACTTCTAATAAACGCTCTACAGCTTCTTCTGTATGAACATTAACGCAATCACGACGGTGAATCGATACGCCTCGGCCTTTCGTAATATACCCAACGATATCATCACCTGGAACTGGGTTACAGCATTTTGATAAACGAATTAATAAATTATCCGCACCACTTACTTTAACGCCAGAATCCCATTTTCGAATTTTCATCGGTTTACGAACTTCTTTAACTTCGACGATTTCTTCTTCTTCACGTTGCTTACGGAACTTGTCCGTTAATCTCGTAACAATTTGCGAAGCTGTAATTCCACTATATCCAACTGCTGCAAACATATCTTCTTCATTTGCAAAGTTAAATTTCTCAGCGACACGTTTTAAATTATCCGGCGCTAATACTTCTTTCATCTCATACTCTAAGCCACGCACTTCTTTTTCAACAAGCTCACGGCCTTTTTCAATATTTTCATCTCTACGTTGCTTCTTAAAGAATTGGCGTATTTTATTTTTTGCATGAGATGTTTGAGCAAGCTTTACCCAATCTTGACTTGGGCCATACGAATGTTTCGATGTTAAAATTTCAATGATGTCACCAGTTTTTAATTTATAATCAAGTGTCACCATTTTCCCATTTACTTTTGCACCAATTGTTTTGTTTCCAATTTCCGAATGGACACGATACGCAAAATCAATTGGGACAGAGCCAAGAGGTAATTCCATTACATCGCCTTTCGGTGTAAAGACAAATACCATATCAGAGAATAAATCAATTTTTAATGACTCCATAAACTCTTCTGCATTAGAAGCTTCATTTTGCCATTCTAATATTTGACGGAACCATGTTAGTTTCTTCTCTAATGTACCCGTTGTTTCTGCTGTTTTTCCTTCTTTGTACGCCCAGTGTGCCGCGATCCCGAATTCTGCAATTTCGTGCATTTCTTTCGTACGAATTTGCACTTCTAGCGGGTCACCTTTCGGCCCAATTACAGTCGTATGAAGAGATTGATATAGATTTGCTTTTGGCATTGCAATATAATCTTTAAAACGACCTGGCATTGGCTTCCAGCACGTATGGATAATCCCAAGTACTGCATAACAATCTTTAATGCTATTTACAACGACACGTACAGCTAATAAATCGTAAATTTCATTAAACTGTTTGTTTTGCAGTGCCATCTTACGATAAATACTGTAAATATGCTTTGGTCTTCCAGAAATCTCAGGTTGAATTGCAACTTCTTTTAATTTCTCACGAATGCCAGTCATTACTTCATCTAAATATTCTTCACGCTCTGCACGCTTACGCTTCATTAAATTCACAATACGATAATATTGCTGTGGGTTTAAATAGCGAAGTGACGTATCCTCTAGCTCCCATTTAATAGTACTAATTCCGAGTCTATGTGCTAAAGGTGCAAAGATTTCTAACGTTTCATTTGCAATGCGTCGCTGCTTCTCTTGAGGTAAATGTTTCAATGTACGCATGTTATGAAGACGATCAGCTAGTTTAATTAAAATAACTCGAATATCTTGAGCCATTGCGATAAACATTTTGCGATGGTTTTCTGCTTGTTGTTGCTCATGAGATTTATATTTAATCTTTCCAAGCTTTGTAACACCATCGACAAGCATAGCAATTTCTTTGTTAAATTCCCGTTCAATATCTTCTAATGTAATTTCCGTATCTTCCACTACATCATGCAAGAAACCTGCCGATACCGTAGCCGGATCCATGTGTAAATCAACTAAAATACCTGCAACTTGAATTGGGTGAATAATATATGGTTCACCCGATTTTCTATATTGTTCGCTATGTGCATCGCGCGCATATTCATAGGCACGTGCCACTAGCTCAATATCTTCATCCGCTAAATATTGACTTGCTTTCTCGAGTACCTGTTCAGCTGTTAGTACTTGCTCATTTGCCATCGAATCACCTTTTATTGAAAATTGACTTTATCTTTATTAAGTAGAATAAATTATATTCTATCATTATAACCCAATGATTGTGAATTGTGAAAAGGAAAAGATTTTACTGACATTTCACCATATTTTTTTGTTCAATTATACAAAAGTACCCGCTCCTCTCCAAGAGATTCACGGGTACTTTTTATCACCGTAGTTTTACCTATATAGTGATTAGTATTTTTCTAATACTAATACATCGTAACCATCTAACATTTTACGACCATCTAAGTAAGTAAGCTCTACTAAGAATGCAATTCCTGCTACAACTCCGCCAAGTTCTTCAACTAGCTTAATTGTCGCTTCAATCGTTCCACCTGTAGCTAATAGATCATCTGTAATTAATACGCGTTGACCTGGCTTAATTGCATCTTTATGGATTGTTAAAACATCTTTACCATATTCTTTACCGTAGTCAACCGTAATTACTTCACGTGGTAATTTTCCTAATTTACGAACTGGTGCAAAACCTACTTCTAATGCATAAGAAACCGGGCAACCGATAATAAAACCACGTGCTTCTGGTCCTACTACAACGTCAATATCTCTCTTTTTTGCATACTCAACGATTGCATCTGTTGCTGCTTTGTATGCTTTACCGTCGTTCATTAAAGGTGTAATGTCTTTAAACACGATACCTTCTTTTGGATAATCCGGTACAATTGCGATATGTTGCTTGAAATCCATATTTCTGAATCCTCCTCAGATATAAAAGGTTTGTAAATACAAATCCTTTACCCTAACTGTTCTACTTATTTATGATTACGAATCGTTTCAAACCATGTATATAGTTGCTGATATGTGCTATAAACCAATTCTTTTTCTAATTGTAAGTGGTTCATTTTCTCACGATATGTGTTCGATTCAATTAAATCACGCTTTTGTTTTTGTTCGGCCATAAAAATGACACCGTCTTTTATTGTAACAAATTCTAACTCAAAAAACACCTGTGTCATGAAATTTACTGTATCTTTCGACCAACCTTTATGACGACATAGTTGTTCCCCATATTGCCTTAAAGAAAATGGTGCTTTTTGGTTCAAGAAAGAATAGTACCATTTAAAGTGTTCTCTCGTTGGGACTGTACTAAATAAATGATTATTCTCTTGATAAAAGAGCGTGTACATTCGAGATGGGAATCCTACTTTAAATACATCACGTAACTCATCTGTTCCTTTCGGCAAATCGAGTAACACAATGTATTGATTATCTAAATGCGTTACATCTGATGCATGCATGATATGCTCTTTATATTCTTCTAAAGAAAATTTATTCAATACCTCTTCAGAAAAATACACCATCGTTATTTTATCTTTCGGAAGTTCTGCTAAATTCGCTTCTACATTGCGCATACTACGCCAATCAAATAATTGCCATGCCTCTACAGCAATATCTTGTACCATTAATTGTGGCTTTTTAAAATTATTCCATTCATTAATGGAGGCTTCTCCTATTACAGATACCTTTGCAACTGGAGAAATCTCTTTTGCATACGCACCAAATCCGAATCCAATTGTGTCTAACGTTGCTTGTCCATCACGAAGAGCCATTTTCAAATGAGAACCGTCTGATCCGATTGCACGAATACTTTCTAACTCAGCATCTTTCACTGCAATACGCGGTTTCGGGTTTCCAACACCAAATGGCGCTAACTTTTGCATATCTTCAATTGCTGCAAGTGTTACATCTTCCACTTTACAAAATACATCCACCGCTGTAATTGGAATAAAATCTTCTTCTGTTAAAATTGCATCCGCTTGCTCATTTAAGCGGCGGCGTAATTCATCTACATCATTCATATGTAGCGTCATCCCTGCTGCCATTGGGTGTCCCCCGAAGTGTGGTAATAACTCTCTACAATCGGACAAATTCGCAAATAAATCAAATCCTGCAATACTACGTGCTGAACCCTTTGCTGTTTCTTTTACAGGATCAATACTTAATACAATTGTCGGTCGATAAAAACGTTCAACTAATTTAGAAGCGACAATTCCAATTACACCTGGATTCCAACCTTCTTTTGCAAGCACTAACACTTTGTTTTCTTCTGGTGGGAATTTATTTTCAACTTCAGCAATAGCTTCTTCTGTAATTTGTTTTACAATATCTTTTCGTAGTTTGTTCAGCTCATCAATTTCTTCAGCCAGCTCTTTCGCTTCCTCTGGGTCATCTGATAATAAAAGGTGTACAGCAGGTGTTGCATCTTCCAAACGCCCAACTGCATTAATACGAGGTGCAAGCGAGAAGCCAATGCTCTCTTCAGTAATTTCACTTTGCGAAACGTTAGCAACTTTAAACAATGCCTTTAAACCAATACTTCTCGTCATGCGCATATGCTTTAAACCAAGCTTCACAAGTAATCTATTTTCACCATGAAGTGATACTAAATCAGCTACTGTACCGATTACTGCTATTTCTAATAAATGCTCTGGCACGCGGCCCAGTAGTGCATGCGCAACTTTAAAAGCAACACCTACACCAGCTAAATAGTGAAATGGATACACACCGCCATCTAGTTTCGGATGAATAATCGCAAGTGCTTCTGGTAATTCTGGCGGCGGCTCGTGGTGATCTGTAATTATAAGATCTATGCCAAGTTCCTTCGCTACCTTCGCTTCATGTACCGCTGCGATACCAGTATCGACAGTAATAATTAATGAGAACCCCGCACTGTGCGCCCAGCGAAACGCTTCTTCGTTTGGTCCATAGCCTTCTGTAAAACGGTTTGGAATATAAAATTCTACATCTGCACCTAACTCTTGCAGAGCAAGATATAAAACCGTCGTACTACTTACTCCATCCGCATCATAGTCACCAAATATTAATATTTGCTCTCCATTTTGAATCGCCTTATTCACACGTTCTACTATTCTGTCCATTCCTTCTAATAAAAATGGATCGTGAAATTCTTGATTTTCTGTATTTAAAAAATCTAAAATCTTATCTTCTGTATCTAGTCCTCTACCGAGGAATAACGAAACGACAAGTGGCGATAATTGCAATTTGCTTGCTAATTCACTTACTCGCTCTTCATTATATTCTTTTTCTTTCCAACGCGTCTTCGGTTGTAACACGAAATCACCCCTTAACCTGTTTATTATACAAGACAGATTAAGGGGTGACAATATAATGCAAACTACGATGCAATATCTGTATACTAAAATGTTAACAATGTTCAATTTAGAGAATACGGATTTATATGTACAAAAACATTTTGTACGTTATCTTGTTTCATAAGCGTTTCTTTCACGCGCTTTCCAATGCTATGTCCTTCTTCTACAGTGATATATGGATCTACAGAAACCTTAATATCAACAATTACATAGTGACCATGTTCTCTTGCATATAAAGAACCTATTTTTTTCACACCATTTACTTGAAGGACTGCTTCTCTAAGTGGAATAACATCTTCCTCATGAAGAACGTGATCAAGCGTTGCATGAATTGCTTCCGCTCCAATGCTCCACGCCATCTTTGCAACAAGAATCGAAACAAATAACCCTGCAATTGGATCAGCATATACAAGCCAATCTATCCCTAGCTTACCACCAATAATAGCGGCACAAATACCGATTAAAGCTGCAATTGAAGAAAATACATCTGAACGGTGCTCATATGCATTTGCAATAATTGCATCACTATTTACCCTCTTCCCTAATCGAAATTTATATTGAAACATCCCTTCTTTTACTACAATCGAAAGAATAACCGCAAAAATTGTAATTCCTTTCGGCGGTTCTAGTTCTTGCGAAAAAGCTTTTATAGACGAAATCGCTATCTCAATTCCCACAATAAATAACAATACCGCAACAATAATTGCTGAAATCGATTCCGCTTTACCATGACCATACGGATGATCTTCATCAGGCGGCTGCTTTGCTGCTCGCAATCCAAAAAGTACAGCTAGCGAACCAATTACATCTGATGCAGAATGCACGGCATCCGCTAACAGTGCTTTACTATTCCCAATATAACCAATTACCGCCTTTACAATCGCTAATATAATATTACCAACGATCCCGACGATAGCACCAAACTCGGCCTGTTTAAAACGTTCATCTTTTTCCATAATTAAAATCCCTTCTTTTCTTAACCTCTCTTTTTTATTGTAACAAAAATGACGATAACACCACCACTTTCTTCTATTTTGTTCTTTCAAAAGTCGCTATCTTATTGTATCCACAAACGAAAAAAGAGATGCCTCATAATGAGGCATCACCTTTTTTATACTTGCGGTTCAGATACTTCTTTCTCAACCTTCTTCTTGTTTTTACCCTTTTTCAAACGACGGTTTTCAAGTAGTAACCAAATTTGAGAGGCAACGAAAACAGAAGAGTACGTACCTACAATTAATCCAACAAGTAATGCGAACGAGAAGTTACGTAGTGACTCACTACCGAAGATAAGCAGCGCAATTACTGGGAGCAACACTGTTAATACGGTGTTAATCGAACGACCAAGCGTTTGGCGAATACTCATATTTACGATTTCTTCTAGGTCTTTTATGTCGCGAACTCGTTTTTTCTGTTTGTATAGCTCACGGTTTCTATCAAACGTAACAATCGAGTCATTAATAGAATAACCGATGATCGTTAATACCGCAGCGATAAACGTTAAGTCTACCTCTAGCCCCAAAATACTAAACATAACAATCATAACGAATGCATCATGTAGTAATGCAAGTACTGCAGATAATGCATACGTAAAGCGGAATCGAATACTTACGTATAAAATGATAACTGCAGAAGCAATTAATACTGCGATAAATGCATTTCGTGCAATCTCTTTACCGATTGTCGGTGAAACTGTACTTACGTTTGGCTCTGTACCATATTTATCACTGAAGAATGTTTTTGCTTTCGCGATTTCATCTTTTGATAAAACTCCTACAGTACGAACAGCGAATCCTTTATTGTCATCCCCAGTCGGTACAATATCTTCTTCTTTCACATCAATTTTCAATTCGTTCAAATCTTTATGAACATCAGACACAGTAAGTGCTTGTTTTGATTGCAAGTCCATACGTGTACCACTCGCAAAGTCAATTCCAAGATTCAGTTTGAAAATTGGTAGTATGATTGCACCTGCAATTACAACTACAATCGAGAAGATAAGGAATTTATGACCGATATTTACGAAGTTAATACGATCAAATTTCGTTGGTGGATGTACTACACCTTTCGTTAACGGAATAATATCCTTTTGTTTCACACCAAAATATGCTGGTTTTTTATCAAAATAACGGCTCTTTACAAGTAATCCTAATAAGAAACGAGTACCGAATACATTTGTAATAAAACCAACTAAAATACTTACAATTAAACTTGTTGCAAAGCCTTGCACTGAGCTTGTACCATATACGAATAATACACCTGCAGCTGCAAGAGTCGTAACGTTTGCATCTAAAATTGTCGCTAATGAACGATGGTTACCAGCACGAAATGCTGACATCATCGACTTACCAATTTTAAGTTCTTCCTTCAATCTCTCGTACGTAATGATATTCGCATCAACTGCGATACCTACCCCGAGCACTAACGCCGCAATACCTGGTAATGTAAGAACCGCGTGCATCCAGTTAAATACGAGTAGCGTAACAAAAATGTATAGCCCTAACATAATCACAGCTACAAGTCCTGGTAAACGGTAGTATACAAGCATAAATAAGAAAATAAGAGCGATACCAATCGCACTAGCGAAAATCGTTTGGTCTAATGCTTGTTGACCAAATTTCGCTCCAACAGATGTTGAATACATTTCTTTTAAATCAACAGGAAGTGCACCTGCATTTAATAAAGATGAAAGTTCTTTCGCACTTTCCACTGTAAAGTTTCCACCTACGATAGATACTTCAGCTTGGTTAAATACTTGGTTTACTGTTGCTGCTGATAAAAACTTCGGATTCGGTTTTGCAGATTCTGCTTTATATGAATCTTTTCCTTCTTCAAAATCAAGCCAAATTACCATTAAATTCGTTGGTGGTGGCATTTTTGAAATTTTTTCAGTTACTTCACGGAATTTGTCAGCGCTTTTTAGTGTAAGACCTACGCTCGCACGGCCTTGCTCATCAAATGTTTGCTTCGCTCCGCCGCCTTTTAAATCCGTTCCATCCATAAGAAGATTGTCATTCACATCACGGAATGTTAATTTCGCTTGTGTTGATAACATTTCACGTGCTTTTTGCTGATCTTGTACACCAGCAAGCTGTACACGAATTCGATTTTCTCCTTCAATTTGGATGTTCGGCTCACTTACACCGAGAACATTGACACGATTTTCAAGAGCACCTACTGTACTTACAAGTGCCTCTCGGTCAATTTTATCGCCTTCTTTGGCTGGTTTTACTTCATACAGAATTTCAAAACCACCGCGAAGGTCTAGTCCTAGACTAATTCCTTTTGCTATGTCTTTTCCTGCCGCACCAATTACTCCACCAATTAATAAAACGATGAGGAAAAAGGCGGCGATTCTTGTACCACGCTTTGCCATATGTACCCTCTTTCTGCTACTAACACTTTCAATAAATCTCTTACGATTCACTTTTCACGTGTGCATACGCCTAGTTAGTAGACTTCCTTTCTGTAAAATACATGTATTTTGCTAGTTCCCACTAGCTGTATAGGTATGCGCTTCACAATACCTATACTTTTATTATTTATTTTTCTTTTCGCTACCTCCTTTACATAGAATCTCTGACATAATTATTTCCTCTTTATCAATACCTATCATTATACTGCAAAAGGAAGAACAAACCAATTGCAGTCGGTTATTTATTTTCATATTCATCAAACGACCAAAGTGGTGCTTGATATGCTTCAACAGTTAAATAATTCATATATTCATTAGTACTTACTCTTAATACATCATTTACTAATTCATATAACCTAACATCACTGTCGATCTTTTTCCACTTTTTCACCTTGAGAAATTTCCAAATATCATTATCTGTCACTCGGTCGTAACCAAACATTTGAAACTCTTCTACTTTACTTTCTAAAACGACTTGTAACTGTCCGCGGTATGATTCTACCAAAGCCTCTTTATCCAACATATATAACATCTCCTTCTGATTTCAGCACGAAAAGTCGCTTTTATTCCCGCTCTAATGGACAGCAATAACCACTTTCAAGAGTACCCTCAATACTGCACTCTCTTAAATGCTTGTCATTCTTGTCTCATACGTGCATATAAATTATTGTAAATCATTCCACTGATTTTGAGAAGGTAGGAGAAGACCATGACGAGACAAAGCTTTTTAAAAGGTGCATTTATTTTAATGATAGCTGGCTTTATTACAAAAATCCTTGGATTTATTAACCGCATTGTAATGGCACGTATTTTAGGAGAAGAAGGCGTTGGCCTTTATATGATGGCTGTTCCCACTTTCATTTTAGCGATTACATTAACACAAATTGGCCTTCCTGTTGCAATCGCAAAATTTGTAGCAGAAGCGGAAGCGGTGAACGATAAACAAAGAGTCAAAAAAATATTAACTGTCTCCCTAGCTGTTACATCCTTTATTAGTATCATTTTAACAATTGGAATCATGCTCCTCACACCTATTTTAGCAAAAACATTATTAACCGATGAAAGAACGTACTACCCATTAATGGCCATTTTACCTGTCGTTCCTGTTATTGCTGTTTCTTCTGTTTTACGCGGTTATTTCCAAGGGAAACAAAATATGAAGCCTAGCGCTTATGCTCAAGTTATAGAACAAGTTGTCCGCATTACAATTATCGCTGTATGCATTCGGTTATTTTTACCTTACGGCGTAGAATACGCTGCAGCTGGTGCCATGCTATCAGCCGTTCTTGGCGAAGTTGCATCTTTATTATTTTTACTTACTTTATTCCAGCGCGAAAAACATTTATCTATACGCTCTGGTTTTTTCACTACGGTAAAGGAGAGCAAAAATACATTTTATTCTCTTATGGATATCGCACTTCCAACTACAGGAAGCCGTTTAATCGGTTCCATTTCCTATTTCTTTGAACCTATCGTCGTTATGCAAAGCTTAGCAATTGCCGGGGTTGCCGCTTCTGTCGCAACACAGCAATACGGTATATTGAACGGTTATGCCTTCCCGCTTCTATCACTACCTGCCTTTATTACATACGCTCTTTCTACAGCACTCGTCCCTTCAATTAGTGAAGCGATGGCAAAAAGGCAACACAAATTAGTGGAACATCGTTTACAACAAGCACTTCGAATTTCATTAATCACTGGTGGATGGTCAGTCGTTATTTTATACGTATTTGCTTCACCCGTCTTAACGCTTATGTACGGATCCGACAGTGCAACAGCATTCATCCAGCTTCTTGCCCCTTGCTTTCTATTTCATTATTTCCAAAGTCCCCTTACATCTGTTTTGCAAGCTTTAAACTTGGCACGAGCTGCAATGATGAATACTTTTATTGGCGCCATCGTGAAATTAATCGTCATTTTTGTACTAGCTTCAAGGCCAGATTTTCAAATGATGGGGGTTGCCCTCGCAATCGCAGCAAATATAGTGACGGTAACATTCCTTCACTACGCTACTGTTTTGAAGAAAATTAAATTTACTATTTATGCAAAAGACTATATTTTTGGCGGACTTGCTATCGGTATTGCAGGCGCCTTCGGTTTTTACCTTCATAAGTATATTATTTTCTCCCATTCACTTGGCGTACAAACATTATGGGAAATCACTTTAACAACAATCGTTTATATTTTTCTCCTCTTTGTTTTCAAACTCATTCGAAAAGAAGAGTTGAGTCGCCTCCCTATCATTCGGAAACTTTCATTTTTGAAGTAAATAGGCTTACTATTTAATACAGTAAGCCTCTAGTTTTCTTTCGAATCAACAAAAAATTGGCCGTTTTGAAAGCTGCAGTATAAAATTTGTGTTATATCGTTATAACCTAAGTTTTTTAATTTTCCAATGAGCCATTCATCTGTATGTTCAATCATTTGTAAATGATTATATTGAATTTCTCCATCAATAATTAATGGGAGTGTAAAAATTGGCGTATCATTTTTACTCTTTTTACTTTTTTGTTTTTGAAAAATAGATAACTTCCCTGAAGGTTCTAAAATAGCATATTCCACATCCCGCACATCTCCGACCCCTTGCTCCCTTAGTTGCATCATTAAATCATCTATATTATAGCGCTGCTTCCTCATCTTTTTTTCATCAATTTTTCCCGCATTTATAAGAATAGCAGGCTCCCCTTCTATTAAATGCCGAAATCGTTGAAACTTTAAAGAAATAACTGACAAAACAATTTGTATGCACATAAGGAAAGTCATCGGAACTAATTGATGCCAAAGTGATTTGTCGGTATTTTCAATTGCCACTACAGCCATTTCACCAAGCATAATAAATACGACTAAATCTAATACACTTAATTCTCCTATTTCACGTTTTCCCATCAAGCGAAAAATAATTAATATGATGACATACAAAAGCATCGTCCGACCAATTATGGATACCCATTCCATTTCAACATCTCCTTTTTTTACTTATAGGTTCTCCGACTAAAAAGAAACTAGTCTAACTTGGGCAAAAAGAAAATATGCTTGTATTAAAAAGGGGGAATGTATAATGGATGGAACGAAAAAATTATCAACTGCAATTGGATTCGGTATAATTACCTTATTAATCCTCGCATCTATTATAAGTATGATCATGGCTCTTTTATTAAAATTTACAAATATCAATGAAGGTTCATTGACAGTTACTATTTTTATACTCGCACTTCTGTCTACGCTTATGTCCGGATTTATTGCCGGTAAAAAGGCGCAAGGAAAAGGTTGGCTTGTAGGCTTCACAACAGGCCTCACATTTGCTATTCTTATTTTCCTCGTTAACTATTTAGGCTTCTCTCAAACTTTATCGGACTCACAGTTACTTTACCAATTAGCATTAATGGGCGCGAGTACACTTGGAGGTATTTTTGGTGTAAATATGTCAAAGCAAAATAACTAAAAAAGGCCCTGCATATTTCATGCAGGGCCTTCATCATTAGTTTTTCACAACTTCACGAATCGCATTGCGATCGAAAGTTAAGTGTGAACCACCAGATTTAACAACAATTTTAGTTTCGTCTACTGATTCAATTGTACCGTGTAAACCACCGATTGTTACGATAGCATCACCTTTTTTTAACTCGTTTTGCATTTGAGCTACTGCTTTTTGACGCTTTTGTTGCGGGCGAATTAATAAGAAATAGAAAATCGCAAACATCGCAACAATCATAATGATATTCATCATACCTGCATTCATTTTTTGTTCCTCCTTTTAAATTATGTATTAAAAGTTTTTAGCATTCGGTTTATTAAAGCCATACTGTTCAAAGAATTCTTCACGGAAATCGCCAAGACGGTCTTCACGAATAGCTTGTCTCACCTGCTCCATTAAGTTTAACAGAAAATGAAGGTTGTGATAAGATGTTAAACGAATTCCGAATGTTTCATCACATTTCATTAAGTGACGAATGTACGCACGAGAGTAATTTTTGCATGTGTAGCAATCACAGTTTGGATCAAGCGGACCGAAGTCTCTAGCGAATTTTGCATTTTTCACAACTAAACGACCTTCACTTGTCATACATGTACCATTTCGAGCGATACGAGTTGGAAGTACGCAGTCAAACATATCAATACCACGAATTGCACCATCAATTAACGAGTCAGGAGAACCTACCCCCATTAAGTAACGTGGTTTATTATCTGGAAGAAGTGGTGTTGTAAACTCAAGTACACGGTTCATAATATCTTTTGGCTCTCCAACAGATAAACCACCTACAGCGTAACCAGGGAAGTCCATTGAAACAAGATCTTTCGCACTTTGACGACGAAGCTCTTCAAACTCTCCGCCCTGTACAATACCGAATAAACCTTGATCTTGCGGACGTTCATGCGCCTTTAGACAACGCTCTGCCCAGCGGCTCGTACGCTCTACAGACTTTTTCATGTATTCAAAAGTAGCAGGGAACGGTGGACACTCGTCAAATGCCATCATAATATCTGAACCTAATGCATTTTGGATTTCCATCGCTTTTTCTGGTGATAAGAATAATTTATCTCCATTTAAGTGGTTACGGAAGTGAACGCCTTCCTCTTCAATACGGCGGAAGTCACTTAAACTGAATACTTGGAAACCACCAGAGTCCGTTAAGATTGCACGATCCCAGTTCATAAATTTATGCAAACCGCCTGCTTCACGAATAATTTCGTGACCAGGACGCAGCCATAAATGATACGTATTACTTAAAATAATGCCAGAATCCATTGCTTTTAATTCTTCTGGTGACATCGTTTTAACTGTTGCAAGTGTACCAACTGGCATAAATGTTGGTGTATCAAATGAACCGTGCGGCGTATGTACTCGGCCTAAACGCGCGCCCGTTTGTTTACAAGTTTTAATAAATTCATAACGAATTGCTGTCATAATGTACTCCTTTTATTTGTTTCTAGCGTGAGATGCAACGAACATCGCATCACCAAAGCTAAAGAAACGATATTTTTCTTTTACTGCTTCATTATAAGCATCAAGTACATTATCTCTATTTGCAAATGCACTTACAAGCATAATTAATGTTGATTTCGGCAAATGGAAGTTTGTAATTAAACCATCAATTGCTTTAAATTCATAACCTGGGTACATAAAAATATCTGTCCATCCAGAAGCAGCGCAAAGCTTACCGTCATGATCTGTCGCAATTGTTTCTAACGTACGAGTTGATGTCGTACCTACTGTAATAATACGTCCACCACTCTCTTTCACACGATTTAATAATGCCGCTGTCTCTTCAGACATATGGTAATATTCTGCGTGCATATGGTGTTCCTCAATCGTATCTGCAGAAACTGGTCTAAATGTTCCAAGCCCTACATGGAGTGTAATGAATGCTAATTGAATGCCTTTTTGCTTCAATTTCTCAAGTAACTCTTCTGTAAAGTGAAGTCCAGCTGTCGGTGCTGCTGCTGAACCGATTTCCTTCGCATATACCGTTTGATAACGATCGCGATCTTCCAACGTCTCTTTAATATACGGCGGAAGTGGCATTTCTCCAAGCTCGTCTAAAATTTCATAAAAGATGCCGTCATACGAAAATTCAAGTTGACGTCCACCTTGGTCTGCTGTTCCAATGCAAGTTGCTTTTAGCTTTCCTTCACCAAAAGAGATGACAGTTCCTTCTTTTACACGTTTCGCTGGCTTTACAAGCGTTTCCCACTTATCTCCATCCTCTTGTTTTAAAAGAAGCACTTCGATATGTGCGCCTGTATCCTCTTTCACACCGTGTAAGCGAGCAGGCATAACTTTCGTTTCGTTTAAAACTAAGCAATCCCCCTCATGTAAGTAAGAAAGAATGTCCGTAAAATGTTTATGCTCAATATCACCGGTTTCACGGTCTAACACCATTAATCTTGATGTTTCACGATCTTCAAGCGGGACTTGTGCGATAAGTTCTTCTGGTAAATGAAAATCAAACAGATTTATATCCATAACTATATCCACCTATTTCTTATTTGAATCGATTTATTATATACATAATAAAAGATAATGCAATACTTAACACAATACATGTAATGATAGGAAAATAAAAGGTAACGTTTCCTTTTTCCACAAAAATATCACCTGGAAGTCTTCCAATGAACTTCCAAGCTAATCCAACAACGATAAGTAAGATACCTGCTGTAATAAGCAATTTTGGCATCTCCGTCATATTTTTGGCATCTCCATTCCGAAATGCTCATATGCAAGTGGCGTTACAATTCGGCCCCTTGGCGTTCGTTGTAAAAAGCCAATTTGTAATAAATATGGCTCATACACATCTTCAATCGTATGAGATTCTTCTCCAATCGTTGCCGAAACGGTCTCTAATCCAACTGGGCCACCACGGAATTTTTCAATAATACCAAGCAATAATTTATGATCGATATGATCGAGTCCTAATTTATCTACTTGCAATAGTTCTAACGCCATTTGCGTAATTTCCATTGTAATCGTTCCGTTACCACGAACTTGCGCAAAATCACGCACACGTCGTAATAGACGATTTGCAATACGAGGTGTACCACGAGCACGTCTTGCAATTTCTAGTGCAGCTAACGAGTCAATTTCAACTTCAAATACTTCTGCTGTACGTTCAACAATCGCAGAGAGCTGATCTACTGTGTAATACTCTAATCGTGAAAGTACACCGAAACGGTCACGAAGCGGCGCTGACAATGCCCCCGCACGCGTCGTTGCTCCAACTAATGTAAATGGAGGTAAGTCTAATCGTACAGAACGTGCTGACGGTCCTTTTCCAATTACAATATCAAGGCAAAAGTCTTCCATCGCAGGATATAGTACTTCTTCAATTGATCTATGCAAACGATGAATTTCATCAATAAATAATACATCCCCTGGCTGAAGTGCTGTTAATACCGCTGCTAAATCTCCTGGTCTTTCAATTGCGGGACCTGACGTCGTTCGAATGTTAACGCCCATTTCATTGGCAATGATATTCGCGAGCGTCGTTTTACCAAGTCCAGGTGGCCCATATAAAAGTACGTGATCTAACGTTTCTTCACGCATTTTCGCCGCTTCAATAAACACTTCTAAATTATGTTTCGCTTTATCTTGGCCAATATACTGACGGAGCGTCTGTGGCCGTAGTGAATACTCTAAATCCGCATCTTCGTATCCAGATTCCCCTGAGAGGAGACGTTCGTCCATTATACTCACCTCTTACCATTTAGTAAAAGACTAAGTGCCTTTTTAATATACTGATCCGTCGTTAATGATTCTTTTAATAACTCTGGTACAACGCGAGAAACTTCTCGTTCTGCATATCCAAGTGCGCGCAGAGCTTCCAGCGCCTCATCAAGCTCAGCTGATGAACCTTTCTTCTCATCAAAACGTTCTGTATCTGAGAATAAATCAACAAATGCATCTGGTACGACATCTGCTAGTTTTCCTTTTAAATCTAAAATCATTTGGCGCGCTGTTTTCTTTCCGACGCCCGGGAATTTCACTAAAAACTTCTCATCTTCATGTTCAATCGCTTGAACGACCTGTCCTGTTTGACCAGAAGCTAAAATTGCAAGAGCGCCTTTTGGCCCAATGCCAGACACACCTAACAACTTTGTAAATAATAAACGCTCTTCACGTGTTTTAAACCCGTAAAGTGCCATAATATCTTCTCTCACATAATGATATGTATAGACACGGATTTCTTGCTTACTTTTTTGAAATACATACGGATTCGGTGTGAAAATTTGATAACCAATTCCATTATGGTCAATTACGACATATTCCGGTCCTACATACTCCACGTAACCTGTAACATATTCAAACAAAATACGATCTCTCCCTCTTAAATCATGTATTCCATTTTAACATATTTAATGATAGAAAAGCGAGACTGCCCCAACAAATGTTCTCCATATAAAACTTCTGTTATTTTCCATTGACAGAAAGTATAAAGCCCCTTAATATACAGAAGTCGATAATGATTATCAATATTAATTAAAGGGGTTACATAGGGATGAAACGCAAATTATTTATTTTATTTACTATCATGCTAGTCGTTCTTTCTATCGTTGGCTGTTCTTCCAAAAAAGAAGAGTCAAAAACAAAAGAACAACCAAAAACAAAAGTTGTCAAACATGCTAAAGGAGAAACTACAATTCCAGTAAATCCAAAGAGAATTGTAGATTTATCTGGATCAACAGAAGAATTATTACTTCTTGGACATAAACCTGTTGGTACGGCAAATACGTATAAAGATAAAATTCAAAATCACTTAACAGAAAAGCTAGACGGAGTAAAAGCAGTTGGCTGGTACTGGGCACCTAAAGTTGACCTAGAAGCTGTCACAGCTTTAAAACCAGACTTAATTATTTTAAATAACCGTCAATTAAAAATTTATGATCAATTAGAAAAGGTTGCACCGACAGTTGTTCTAGAAACAAACTTAGAAGACTGGCGCGGTAAGTTTAAAGAAGTAGGTAAGTTATTTGACGAAGAGAAGAAAGCTGACAAATGGATTGCAGACTACGATAAAAAGGCTGACTCTTTATCTAAGGAAATTAAAGAAAAAACAAAAGATGAGAACTTTATGTTCGTTGCAGTAACACCACAAAACTTCCGTGTATACGGTAGCTTCGGATATGGTGACATACTCTTTAACGATTTAAAACTTCCAGCAACAAAAGGTACAGATTTAAAACAAACGATGGCACAAGTATCACTAGAAGGCCTTGTTGCATTCCAGCCTGACCAAATGTTCGTTGTAAACTTCGGTGGAGAAGCTGATAAAGTATACGAAGACTATAAAAACAGCGCCGTTTGGAAAGATAATAAAGCAGTAAAAAACAATCACGTATATGAAGTATCGAACGAAGTCTTCAATACGAAAGCATTCAATCCAATCGGAAAAGATATGCTAATTGATGAAATTGCAAAAGAAATTTTAGCTAAGAATAAATAAGAAAAAGCAGCTCACCATGAGCTGCTTTTTTTCTTATTTTGCACTGCGTATTGCTTCATTTTTTCAATCGTCTTCACAAAACCTTCTTTTGATTTAATACGAATACCACGCTTTAGTTTCGCACGATCATAACTCTCAAGCTTTTTCATATCAATTTGAAAGAAGGAATGAATTGCGTTATCACTTTTCGGCACTCCTTTGAAAATTTGTAATATCCCTTCCTCTGAAACACCGAAGTAACCGCTCGTTTTTAATAAAGGAGAAATATCATCAACTTTCTTCTGTAATACAATTTGCACATCATCACGATCAACGAGTTGCCATTCTTTATATTGCTGTAAAAACTTTTCTAAATCCGCTACTTTTTCTGTAAATATTTCTTCACTTACTTCTCCATCAACATACATACGCTCTAATAAAATTGTAACTTGAGGTTCTTTCTCTGTTACTTCTGGTACTGGCCCTTCTGCCCTCACATTCGTTTCATAAACTAAACAAAACATCATCACGAAAGCTTGTACTGCAATCAGTATCCACTTCATTTCCGTTCACCTCTTTTAGGCAAGATCAAACTTTCATTAGTAGTTTTTCCGGAAATGGGGGTTTTATCCCTAATTCATAGATTGCTCCCATTAAGACTTATAGAGTTCAATATTTTCTGACTTTAAAACAAACAAAAAAGAGAAGCTTGGATTACTCCAGTCTTCTCTTTACATTCATATAAAATGAAAGACGCCTGCAAAGCAGGCGTCTTGATGCGTTTACGGCGAGAGACCAGGCGACCACATTCGCGTGTTTAGCACTTAAGCATATCTCTCGTCTTACGTAAATTAGCTCATCGCTTTGCTAATATAACATTAATAGAGTATAAACGCAACATTTTTATAAAAATATTTTATTTCCACTTTCATCTACATGAATTATATGTAAATTATAAATCGACAAATGCAATATATATATTACAATTGATATAACAGCGAAATCATAATAAACAGGAGATGGGTATTGTGAAAAAAATAAAGGATGAACGTCTCATTCTTCAAACATTAAAAAACATACGTATTGCTTTTCTTTTTCAATCCATTGGTATAATCGGTATTTTGGGTTATATCGGATTCACGGAAGGAATGGATCAAATTACGAAATCTCCATTATGGTTATTATTTATTCTTACAAGTATTGTACTTAGTTATTTACAGTTAAGCATTTCTATCGATGTTGAAGAAGGCGAAAAGGAAATACAGTTAACTCCTTATTACAAACTTGTTTTACGCTCTTTTATTGTGGGAATGATTATGGCTATTATTTATATTATTTTCAGTCCAGAAAGACCTCTGTTTGAAGCTATTCTAACAGGTAGTATTCTCTTCATATGCTTTTTAGTTTCTTATTCCATTAGTTATTTTATTAAAAAGCGTCGTTTACAAGACCACGATGAGTAAAGAGGAAGGGCTATCCCTTCCTCTTTTGTTTTGCTATCGTACTGTACCAGTTAAACCGTAACGAATGTCTTTGAACATATTCGCTATGTCACGATTAAAGTCGTTTGTAACTGTACCGTTACGTAGACGCATACTCATTGCATCAACACGAGTAAACATATCATTTCTTACAGAAACATATACGTTTCTGTTTCCAACTTCATTTGCAACAGCTTGACGAATTTCGTTCGCCATCGCTGTTTCATTTGTCACTGGATTACGTGGCTTTACCGCAATTGCTACATCGTTTCCATATACAACTGTAGACACGCGGTCTACGTTATTCATACCCTTCACACGATTCGTAATTTTTTCTGCAGTTTTACCATCATTGTTAGTGTATGAATTATTCGTCGTAATATTACGAGTTGGATACGGATTCGCAATTTGCCCGTTATAGTTTACATCACGATAATAATTATATCCTGTATCGTTACGACCATTTTTATATGTTACATAATTTGTATTATAACGGTCGTTACGCGTTACATTATCGCGATCATTATAAGATGTATGTTCGTAATTGTAGTTGCGTCCATCCATTGCATTGTTATCTTTTGGTGTACCACATGCAGCTAACGCACTGGTAACTAACAAAGAAGCAGCAATCACTTTTACTTTCGTATTCAATACAAAAACCCCCTCTGTTAGGATGAACTTCTCTTCTGAAAAGCTCCCTCTTATGATGAGTAACAGAGGGGTTTTTTACACTGTTAATATTTCACTAGGAATTTTCTAACACTTAATACAAACCTTTATTGTCTTAGTTAACATGAATACAAAAAAGGCGGGAATAATCCCACCTTTTTTAAACTTCTTCTTCGTCCTCTTCTTCTGAAGCTGGCTCGCCAAATACATTTGGTGGATCTGGTTGGTAATACATCGTTCCTGGCTGCGGCGCATATGCTGACTGAGTTGGTTGATAATATAAAGGATTAGCGTATTGTGGCCCTCCAGGTTGTGGACTATATAACCTACTCTCTCCTCCGCATCCACAGTCTTCTTCACCTTGCACGAGCGGTGGCATATTATTATCCATTGGCATCATATTTGGATTTGGCATAGACGTATATTGCGGCCCAAATGGTGCTCCTTGCTGATATGGCATATTATAGTACGGGTTTTGTTGTTGATAATACGGATTCGGCGGCATCATAGGCTGTTGATACGGCATTTGATATGGCATCATATTTGGCGGTTGATTATTATCCATGATCGGCATCATGTTTGGCATTTGATTATTATCCATGATTGGCATCATGTTTGGTGGTTGATTGTTATCCATGATCGGCATCATATTTGGCATTTGATTATTATCCATTATCGGTATCATGTTTGGCATTTGATTATTATCCATTATCGGCATCATGTTTGGCATTTGATTATTATCCATTATCGGCATGATGTTTGGAAGTTGATTTTTATCCATGATTGGCATGATGTTTGGTGTTTGATTGTTATCCATGATTGGCATGATGTTTGGTGGTTGATTGTTATCCATGATTGGCATGATGTTTGGTGGTTGATTG
>NZ_JAKUFP010000024.1:0-67328 GCF_022663495.1 Bacillus cereus group sp. BfR-BA-01383 | reverse complement strand
CCAGAGTCAACTCCAACAGGATTAGAAAAAATGCCAGAATTAATAAATGAAAAACGGAGACCATCTTCTATTATCATTAAATCAAGAAAATGTTGAGATTAAACCCTCGTTGATTAACTTCCGCTTTCGATAATTATGTAAAGAATAAAGCCGTCCTGATGGACGGCTTTTTATATTTTTTGCCTGGCCCTTATTAAAACTATAAAAATTTTCCATTAAAAATTAATAGGACTCAACTTAATAAAAATACTACCAAATAAAATTTTTATTAAACCGTCTATTATAAAAAAGACATCTAGACTTATGTTAGTAATGATTAATCCTATGAATGCATTGACTATTAAACAGATTGATAAAAATAACATTAATTTTCCGTGTACTGGAATGAAAGTTAAAAAATGAATGCCTACAGCTAAAAGAATTAATAACCAGCAAATTCTAAAATCATCGGAAAAAAAGTGGAAAATGAGAAAGACTAAAGTAGCTAGTAGAATTATTGAAAAATTGGACCATTTTTTTTGTTCCAGTGTCCCAGAACTAACTGCTAATTTCTTTCTAGTTTTAGAGTTTAATTGCCAAATCATACCTAAAATATAAACGATACCAAAAGGCCAAAAATTTGGATAACCATTATATTTTATTAAAAGTAGAAACATTGCTACGCCAGCAATTATTAGCCAAATTCCATTAATCTTCTGTCTAGGATATTTGTAAGTTTTTGTTTCCATGTTATATTCTCCTTTTTCGAATTACTCTCTTATTAATTAAACTTTAATATATAAATTATACATTTATTTAAAAGGCACCGCTACATCGTTATCAAGTTAAGAAACACATTCCTCCCCAAAACGATAAAAATAAACTTCGGTACTCTAAAAAACACAAAATTTCCGTTTAGGGGATACTTAAAAAATCTTAAGTTGATGGGCATGTGGTAATACCCCACATCCATCAACTTAAGGATTCAGACTATTCTTGAAGTTAAAAGTGCGTTACTATTCTCTTATGTTAATGAGAAAGGGTGACGTGCTTTTTATGAATATGCATCAAAAACAAGAGTTGTCTTTATTTGCCGAAGAGTTATATCGCTATATGTCTCCCGCTACACTTAATCAATTAGCTATAGAAGCAGGCGGAATGAAACGAAAACGTAAGTGCCATGGGCACCATTTTTTATCCTTGTGTGTATGGTTAAATCAACAAATTGCCACTACCTCTCTTACTCAACTTTGTAGTCAATTAGAAACTTCAACAGGAGTTTTATTAAGTCCTGAGGGACTTAATCGGCGATTTAATTCGGCTTCTGTAACCTTCTTTCGAACTGTATTTACTACACTTCTACAAGCTAAAATTGGGGGATTATCTAAGATTTCTCATGCTCTTTCTGCTCACTTTGAGCGTATTCTTATCCTTGATTCTACAACATTTCAAGTTCCGGATCGATTTGCAGCTACTTATCCTGGTGCCGGAGGATGTAGTCATAAAGCTGATGTGAAAATTCAACTAGAGTATGACTTGTTGAGTGGAGAATTTTCTGATGTGAAAATTGAACCAGGAAAACGAAGTGATCAAGCGTATGGCGCGACTCGAACAGGTATGGCACAAAAGAATGAACTGTATATTCGTGACTTAGGATATTTTCGTTTACAAGACTTTAAGTCTATTCAAGATAGGCAAGGATATTATTTATCACGTCTTAAGTTACCAACTAAGATATATAGAAAAGAGTTCGAAACAGTCGTATTTAAAACAAAACCCGCTCAACTAAGGCCGGTATATATACAAATTCATTTGGAAGAAATCATGAACCAATTACAAACTGGCCAAGTGTATGAATTACATGATGTATATGTAGGGAGCAAAGACAAATTGCCTACTCGCATTGTGGTTTATAGATGTACGGAGGAGCAAGAACAAAAACGCCTACGTGATCGAGCCATTCGTGAAAAGAAAAAAGGAATTACATATACAGAGCGTACGAAACTTCTACAAGGAATTACGGTGTATATGACAAACATTCCTACGGAATGGGTACCAAAAGAGAAAATCTATGATTTATACTCACTACGTTGGCAAATAGAACTGTTATTTAAGATATGGAAATCCTGGTTTCAAATTCATCGTTGTAAATCTATAAAACAAGAGCGGCTAGAATGTCACCTTTATGGACAACTCATTAGTATCCTATTATGTTCTTCTACTATGTTTAAAATGAGAGAACTCCTGTTACGTAAGAAACAGAAAGAGCTAAGTGAATATAAAGCGATGTACATGATTAAAGATTATTTCTTACTGTTTCATCAAGCATTACAAAAAAACACCCAAGAATTATCAAAGATTCTCCTTCGTCTGTTTAACCTCCTACAGCGAAACGGACGAAAATCCCACAGATATGAGAAAAAAACGGTCTTTGATATTTTGGGTGTTGTTTATGAGTATACCACTTCCATTCATCAGGTAGCATAATTATAGTGAAAAAATTGTAACCCGTCAGGGTTTATTTGATGTGCCTACTTTTATAACATCTATAAAAAATAATGAAAAACTACATGGAAAGATCCGCCTTTGTATAAACATATACCTTAAGTTGATGGATGTGTGGTAATACCCCAATAGGGAGAATATTGTATTAGGGGGAGGAAATTTGACGTGTGTTATTTATGAGAGGATCATTGTACATATACATGTGTACAATGATTGGGACATTCATATTTCTAGAAAACTTGAAAAAATGTCTTGATAATATGGTAAAATGGAATCCCTTTAAATCTGTAGTAGAACAATACGATGAAATTAATAAGATGATAAGCGACCAAGATAAAGTTAATAAGCCTATACTTACTGAAGATACAAAAGAACGAATCCAGCGATCCTTACAACAATCCCTAACATGTAATGAAGAAATATTCCTCTCTTATTACAGGAATGGATATTTACATCACCAATACATAACAGTAACTTCTATAGATCCAGGGAGAAAATTGATTCATTGTTTCGATGCTTTCAATACGCATATACAATTTAAATTTGAAGAATTAATTGATATAAAATAAAAGAGGCATACGATGAAGAAAAATGATAAAACATATTATATTCACGAATACACCTTACGGGATAGATCGACTAAATCCATCAAAATTGAGCCCTGGCGTTCATTAAAAGATGAGATGCTGGTCTTGGGTATAAAAGACAGTGATATTTTCCAAATTCAAATGAAAGAAGTAAATCCAAATAAAAAGTAACATAAACTCACTAAAATTAACAAAAAGACGGCGTGGAAAAATTCCATGCCGTCTTTTTTTATTATAGATGTTAAAATACAACTACAATATACCACTCTACCCTAATTACCGAGTTTGATACTCTTGAGAAAGAGCTTGTATCTTAAGGATAAAGGGTTTGTCTTTATTTATTATTATGGACAGCGATTTAGAGAAATAAACATACTCGGTTATTAGGAGTTAGGTAACTATTTAAAATATTTGTGAGTCCGGTAATTGGGTAAATAAAAAATGCCTTATCATTCTCCCTGTAAGGGGGCATAAGGGGGGCACCATACATACCCATCATAAAAGCCAAAAAAAAAGAAAAAACGAGCCGAACTCCTATGAATAACTGTGAAAAGGTAAAATTTTTGTTATGGGAGGTTTCTCAAAAGCTTAGCTTGATGGGTATGGGGGGGTACCCCAACTTAAATTAATTGGTGTTTTATCCCAAGTAAAATGATACAATGTCAAAAAAAACCGAGCAAAGGGGAAGAGAAAAATGAGGTTTTGTATGGACTTTGGTGATACGAATTTTATTGGAGTAGCGAACACTAATAAATACGAATCATTTGTAGATGAAGATTGGGAGTTAGATAATCTCTTGCAACATTTTGGAGGCGAGATGAAGCAAGGGCATATTTTAGTTTTTCAAATGACTGAGGAAGGAATTGAACATTCTTGGAGAGTGGAGGTTAGAAAAGGTACAGAAGAAATAACTCATAAATGCTTTAGGAAAGCAGTAGGGTATATAGAAGTAACAGAAAATCAACTATATTTAGTGGATTATGACTGCCTTACAATGGCTGCTCAGTTTCAAGATCACAAAGTACCTGATCAAAATTGTTCCAAATATAAGATTGAAATAGAAAATGGCTTATATAAAGTTGAAGTGGTTCAATATTATAATGTAGATGAAGATGAATATGTAGGAGCAAGCGAAACGGATATTTTGTTAAATTTCATAAGGGTATCGGCCAGTGAACCAATAGCTGAAAGGGTATTTTGGTGTACATATTAAGTTAATAAGAGGGGACTATACCACTCTACCCTAATCACCGAGTTTGATACTCTTGAGAAAGAGCTTGTATCTTAAGGATAAAGGGTTTGTCTTTATTTATTATTATGGACAGCGGTTTAGAGAAATAAACATACTCGGTGATTGGGGGGCGGGTAACTATTTAAAACATTTGAGAGCTCGGTAATTGAGTAAATAAAAAATGCCTTATCATTCCCGCTGTAAGGAGGCATGAGGGAGTAATGATTATTGAGTCTAAAATACAACACCTCTTTAAAGGGGAATGGATTTCTTGAGGTGAAAATAATAAAGTTATAAGTGAGTTTTGGGAATAGAATATATTAAATTTGGTTACATCCCGGCTAACTAAACCAGTACAACCGCCATAGTACGCTTATGTCAGCCTATAAAAATATTAAAGATGAGAACTTCAGATATTATATTTTAAAGCAAAAAGCAGACGTATTCCATGCGATGAAAAGCTTTTTTAAAGAAGAATCAGGAGAGAAAATGGCATAACCCCTTTAAAAGGGGTTATTTTTTGTAAACTTTTACTTTCTGGACTAGCACTTGTTCTTTCAGCATTAAGTATGTTTGTATTTAGAAAGAGATTATTTAAGAAATAAAAAATGTTTTATCTTATTATTATGTAAAATAATTATATAAGTTTTTGAGAAGACCTGATCATGGCAATTTCATGTTGAAATATGTTTAGGATCAAGTCTTTTTGAATAGGGGAAGGATATTAATACGAGGATGTTTTGATCGCTTAAATAATGGAGCCACTGTAGTAAAAATTGTAAGTCCTTTTCGCTCACTATATGTTCAAAATGTATGAAGAAATAATATGAAATATTGCATTTTATATCATTTCATCCAGATAATATGTTAATTTTTTAATGGAATATAATAATGGTGATGGGACGTACTCATTATCAGTAAAATAAGTGCTTTTCCAATGTATGTTTAACTTTACTTTTTGTGGAAAATAGTATATTATATAGATATATAATATATCGGTTATTTTCTAGGAGGAGCCTGTCACAATAGGTTCCTCCTGTTCTTTTTTAGAGGCCTGTTTTACAGGTTTTTCTTTAAAGGATAAATAACTGAAAATTAAGAATGATAATCTTTGAAAGAGGTGGGGCATACACATAACAAAAGAGGATTGTTTAAGAAAGGGGGATAAGAAATGGTTTTGTTTGGTTATCCACTTGAAACAATTTATTTATACGGATTTATTATTGCTACTATACTTACTGTTATTTATATCTTCTTTGGAGATATATTTGAATCAATATTTAGTTTTGGAGGCGGATCAGTATCCGTCGTAACTTTATTACTTAGTTTCTTCGCCATGTTATGTGGACTGAGTTATATAGGAGAATATTTATTTTCCTTTAATAGTATTATTATTTTCGCTGGTGCATTTGCTATATCTTTTATCGGGGTTTTCATCATGAAAATACTAATTTTAAAACCGATTGCAGAAGCAGAGCAAAATACAGCACAACGTATGGATGAATTCATTGGTTGCAAGGGAGAGGTCATTACGACAATTCCTACAGAAGGATTTGGTGAAGTATTAATTTCTTCCCAATTTGGAAGTAATGCAATCCCAGCTAAAACAATTGGAAAAAAAGATATTTCACAAGGAACCGAGGTTATTATCGAGGGAGTCCAAGATGGTGTTTTACTTGTACAAAACATCGCTTATTCTTTAAAAAAACCAAAATTATAAGGGGGAATTTACATGACGATTCCATTAATTATCGGTGGAGTTTTACTCGCAATTTTAATTCTACTTATTTTAGTATTCATTACGAAGTATCGAACAGTTGGACCAGATGAAGCGTTAATTGTTACAGGGAACTGGCTTGGTGGTGGAAAGAACGTTGTTACCACGGATGATGGAAAGAAGATTAAAATTATTCGAGGTGGCGGTACTTTCGTAGTTCCAATTATGCAAAGAGCAGAGCTTTTAAGCTTATTAAACTACAAATTAGAAGTTGGTACACGTGATACGTATACGAAGCAAGGTGTACCGATTACAGTAAATGGTGTTTCTATTATTAAAGTAGGATCGACAATTGAAGAAGTATCTACAGCAGCTGAACAATATCTAGGAAAAGAAACAGAAGAGTTGAAAATAGAAGCGAAAGAAGTTTTAGAAGGACATCTCCGTGCTATCTTATCTTCTATGACAGTAGAAGATGCCTATAGTAATAGAGAGCAATTTGCTCAAAAGGTGCACGAAGTAGCTTCTACAGATTTAAAGAAGATGGGGCTTCGCATCGTTTCCTTTACAATTAAAGAAATCATGGATAAGAACGGCTATTTAGATGCACTTGGTCAGCCGCAAATTGCGACAGTTAAGCGTGATGCAACAATTGCGAACGCAGAGCGTGAAAAAGAAGCACGTATTGAAAAAGCACGTGCTGAGAAAGAAGCAAAAGAAGCTGAATATCAACGTGATGCACAAATTGCTGAAGCTGAAAAGCATAAAGAATTAAAAGTACAGTCTTATAAGAGAGAGCAAGAACAAGCTCGTGCAGATGCGGATCTTTCTTATGAATTACAACAAGCGAAGGCGCAACAAGGTGTTACAGAAGAGCAAATGCGCGTTAAAATCATTGAGCGTGAAAAGCAAATTGAATTAGAAGAAAAAGAAATTGCACGTCGTGAAAAGCAATATGATGCAGAAGTTAAGAAAAAAGCAGATGCAGATCGCTATGCTGTGGAGCAGTCAGCAGAAGCTGAAAAAGTAAAACAAATTAAAAAGGCAGATGCGGATCAATATAAGATCGAAGCTGAAGCAAGAGCTCGTGCAGAAGAAGTACGTGTGGAAGGTTTAGCGAAAGCGGAAATTGAAAAAGCACAAGGTCAAGCGAAAGCAGAAGTACAAAAAGCACAAGGTACAGCGGAAGCAGACGTTATTAGGTTAAAAGGTTTAGCAGAAGCAGAAGCGAAGCAAAAAATTGCAGAGGCGTTTGAATTATACGGTCAAGCCGCAATTATGGATATGGTTCTTAAAATGCTTCCAAGTTATGCGAAAGAAATTGCAAGCCCACTTAGCAATATTGATAAAATTACAGTTGTCGATACAGGCGGCGGTGGTAAGAATAGCGGCGCTGGAAAAGTGGCAGGTTATGCGACTGATTTAATGGCAACGATGCAAGAAACGTTAAAAGCTTCTTCTGGCATTGATTTAAAAGAGTTATTAGAAGGATTTGCGGGCAAAGGAGCAGTACAGCAATTATCGAATGATAAACCTGTCGTATCTGTAGTAGAAGATAAGGAAAAAGAAGTAGATAAAGAGTAGTAAGATAGAAAGAACCTCTAGCATGTGCTAGAGGTTCTTTTTGAATAAATAAAATACGATACAAAGTAAAGAAGTCAACATTGTCATAATCATGGTATGATTACATAAAAAAACTGTATATTCTTAAAATTGAACTTTAGGAAATGTTAGGGGAATGGTTTTGAAATTTAAAAAGTTAAAACTACAACCGAGAATTACATTAACTATTAGTACACTTATTCTAGTTGTACTTCTGTTAACGAGTTATTTATTTTACTACATATTATCAGAAACAGTAGAAGAGCAAATTGGTAAAAGGGCTTTACATGTTGCGAAAACAGTTGCCGCTATACCAGAAATCCAGGAAGCTTTTCAAAAAGAAAATCCGGCTTCTATTATTCAACCCATTGCAGAAAAAATTCGAATGGATACAGATGCTGATTTTATTGTAGTTGGAAATAAAGAAGGAATTCGTTATGCACATCCTAAGAAAGATAAAATAGGAGAAGCAATGGTGGGCGGAGATAACAAAGGGGTTCTATTAGAAGGAAAATCTTACGTTTCGAAAGCGACTGGATCGTTAGGGCCTTCATTACGCGGAAAAGTTCCAATCCGTAATCAGGAAAATGTAATTATTGGTGTAGTATCTGTTGGTTTTTCAATGGATGATATTCATGGTGCGGTAGAAGTGTATGGGAAGCGCGTGTTGTGGATTACAATAATCGGTCTGTTAATGGGGATAATCGGCTCTATATATTTAGCGGGAAGTATAAAAAGAATGATGTTTGGGATGGAGCCAGAAGAGATTTCATCTTTATATGAAGAGCATAGTACAGTGATTCAATCTGTACGTGAAGGGATTATCGTAATTGATAAAAATGGAATGGTCAGTTTAGTAAATCAAGCAGCTTATGATATTCTTTCGCTAGATACAGAACAAAACATTATTGGAGAATTTATTTTAAATGTAATTCCTAATTCTTCAATACTAGATGTACTGCAAACTGGTGAAGAACAGTTTGATCGTCAATTAAATATAAAAGGGCAGGCTGTTATTGCAAACCGTCTACCTATTAAAGTAAATAATAAAGTAACTGGAGTTGTATCAAGCTTACGTTTGAAATCAGAAATGGATCAGTTAACATCAGAATTGTCTCAGACGAAGCAATATACAGAGGCATTGCGGGCACAAACACATGAATATAACAATTTGTTGTATACGCTTTCAGGTCTTATCCAATTAGAATCATATGAAGATGCTTTAGAGCTTATTCATAAGGAAACCGCAGTCTATCAAGATTTCGTTCAATTTATTATGAAACGAATTCAAAATCCATGGCTAGGTGGAATTTTAATTGGATTTTATAATAGGGCACGAGAGTTGAAGATTGATTTTGTATTAGATCGAGAAAGTAGTTTAGAAAAGTTAAGTCCGCATATTGATAGTAATTATGTGGTTTCTATTTTGGGGAATTTAATTACGAATGCATTTGAAGCAATTGAAAAAAATCAAGAACATAATAAGAAAGTTAGAATGTTTGTAACGGATATTGGAGAAGAAATATTAATTGAAGTGGAAGATTCAGGACGAGGGATTCAAGATGAAATCATCACAAGTATATTCTATAAAGGCTTTTCGACGAAAGAAGGAGAAAAGCGTGGATATGGATTAGCAAAAGTAAAAGAGCTAGTGGAAGATTTAAATGGAAGTATTGCAATCGAAAAAGGGGATTTAGGTGGTGCGTTATTTATAATTGCATTACCGAAAGAGAGAGGCGAATTGTAATGACTGAGGGAATTGAAGTATTAATTGTAGAAGATGATGTCCGGATTGCGGAGATTCATCGTCGTTTTGCTGAAAAAATAGATGGATTTAAAGTGATTGGAACGGCGACGACTGGGGAAGAAGCAAAGGAATGGCTAGATCTTGTAAAGCCACAGCTTGTTTTATTAGATGTATATTTACCCGATATGCAAGGGACTGAACTGGTCACATATATTAGGCATAATTTGCATGATACAGACATTATTATGATTACAGCCGCGTCAGAAACAGATGTTGTACGGCATGCTTTACGAGGTGGAGTAACAGATTATATTGTAAAGCCACTTACGTTTGATCGATTTAAAACAAGTTTAGAAAATTATCAAAAGAAGATTATACAGTTAAAGAGAAATGACCAATTATCATCAGAACAAATTGAACATCTCTGGTCTCAAAGAGGAGTGAAGGGAAATCCAATCGAATACGCTCCAAAAGGAATAGATCCTTTAACTTTAGCGAAAATAAAAAAGCATATGTTAACAGTTAGTGAAGAAGGAATTACCGCAGAAGTGTTAAGCTCAATGGTCGGGGTAAGTCGATCAACAGCAAGGCGCTATTTGGAGTATTTAATATCTGGAAAGAAAGTACATGCAGAGCTTATATATGGAAGTGTAGGGAGACCGGAGAGAAGGTATTTTCTTGTCTCTTCATAACAAAAAACAGTAGAGGATTGCATTTTCTCTACTGTTTTTCCGTCTTATATTGGAATAACCCCAATTATAATGCCAGTAATTAACATCACCATTGTAGTTCCAACTGCCCAAAGTAAAGTAAAGCGTTGGTGTTCACCAAAATCAACTTTTGCCATTCCGACTAATAAATAAGTGGATGCGACAAGAGGGCTTAATAAGTGAACGGGTTGACCGAGTAAGGAAGCACGTCCCATTTCAGCTGCACTAATTCCGTAAGTAGCAGCAGCTTTCGTTAAAATAGGTAATACCCCAAAGTAAAATGCATCATTGGACATGAAAAATGTGAAAGGCATACTGAGAAAAGCTGTAATAATTGGCAATTGTGGTCCCAGTGCATCTGGTATAAGAGTTACTACCCCTTGAGCCATCGCATCTACCATTTTTGTTCCAGATAAAATACCTGTGAAAATACCAGCAGCGAATACGAGAGAAACAACTGCTAATACGTTTCCTGCATGAGAAGCAATACGTTCTTTCTGTTGCTCTAAGTTTGGATAGTTAATCATAACAGCGATAGCAAAAGCGACTGTAAATAAAACAGGTAACGGCATAACTTCTAGTATGAGACAAACGAGAAGAGCGACAGTTAATAAAAAGTTAATCCATAGTAGTTTAGGACGCTTATGTACTTCAGCTTCGACTGTTGCAGCTTGTTCATCCATTGTTTGCATTTGTTTTAAATATTGTACATCCATAATTCCTAAACGTTTTCTTTCTTTTTTTCCAAGATAGTAGGCAACGAAAATTACCCAAAGTGCACCAGCAATCATTCCTGGTATAAGTGGTGTGAAGAGCTCTGATGCATCAAGTCCAAGAGCACTCATAACTCGAGCAGTTGGTCCACCCCAAGGCGTAAGGTTTGTCACACCTGCTCCTAACATAACAACCCCAGCTAATATAAGTGGATTCATTCCAAGACGTTTATATAGTGGGTACATTGCGGAAACAGTAATCATATATGTTGTTGTTCCGTCCCCATCTAATGAAACGATAATAGTAAGGATAGCTGTACCAACAACAATTTTTAAAGGATCACCTTTTACAAATTTCAAGATTTTACTAATGACAGGATCGAATAAACCACTATCAATCATAATTCCGAAATATAAAATGGCAAACATAAGCATAATACCAGTAGGTGCTAATTTTTGAATTCCCTCTAGCATCATAGGTCCCATATTGGCATAGAAGCCGCCAATTAATGCAAAAACACTCGGAATTAATATTAATGCTACTAATGCTGACATACGTTTCGTCATAATCAAAAACATAAAGACAAATACCATTGCAAATCCAAGTAGAGCTAACATATGATCTCCCCCTCAACAAAATGATTACGCTTTCAAAACGGAATGAAAATTCAGAAAAGTATTTTTATTTATCATAAAAGCATCCATTCCAATGGTAAATAATTTGAAAAATAACACCATTAGAAGCATAATTTTTATTTTGGTCATTTTGTTCACAAAGGCAATTTTGAATTTTTAAAAATATAATTTACTTCTTACAAGAATGATAGAATAAGGTGAAAACAGTGAAGTGCGAAGTAGGGAGTAGATTTTAAATGGAAACGAGAATAGAAGAAGTTTATAGTTCTTATGAGGGGAAAATAGAAGAGATTTTTGTTAATGAATCCTCTTACGTATATGAATGGGAAAAATTAATGATGATCCGAAAAAATGACGGTGAGCTTGAAAAAATCGCAGTAGGGATCAGTGGAAATATAAGATTGGTAAATGTAGAAGTTGGACAGAAAATTAATACGGATACATTATTAGTTAAGTTAGAAGATGATTTATTAATTACAGGCTGTGAATGATGAGAGATGTGTAGAAATGACTACACATCTTTTTTATTCCATATATTACAAAAAATACATTGTTTTTTCACAAATCTCACACAACCTTTTGATATTCTTTTCGTGGAGTATACAGTTTTTAGGGAGGAATAGTGATGAGAATAAAGTATGTTGTGCTTGCTATATGTTTATGTTTCCTATTTACGATAGTGGGATGTGGAAAAAAGGAAACAACAGCTGTGGCAATTGATGAGAAACATGATAAGTGTGATATTTGCCAAATTGGGGTAGTGGATAATCAATTTGCAACAGAAATTATGTTAGAAAATGGAAAAGCGTTAAAGTTTGATGATATTGGCTGTATGTATAAATGGATGGAGATTAATTCGGGTGAAAAGACGAAAGAAAAATTTGTTCGAGATTATGATTCGAAAGATTGGATTTCGTTAGAAGATGCCACTTACGTATATGATAAAACAATAACGACACCAATGGCTTATAATGTCATTTCATTTAAAAATAAAAAAGATGCAGAGAGCTTTGTATCTAACTATAAGGGGAAGGTTCTTTCGTATAAAGAGCTATCAAAGCATAAATGGGAAATGAATAAAGAGATGATGGGGAATCCGAGAAAGGGTAATAACGGAGGGCATTCTCATTAAGATAAAGAAGTATTTAAATGTAGGACAGCCAGGCATGGTTGTCCTTTTCTATTATTAATCAGGTGCAAATATATAAAAGGTGTAAAATTTTTAAAAGAACGGTTACAATGGAATATAGTAGCCTAAAGCAATCATTTATATACTTTTTAGAAATATATACAAATGCGGTAAAATCGTGCTAAACTAATTGCTTCATAATGTTAATGATGAGGCTACCTGGCGTATCATTCCAATAGGTTGAGAAACATAGTATAAGTTTAAGATAGTCCGATTAAAGAAGGAATATAAAGAACTTATGGATAAATGTAATCAAGAAGAATTATTGTATGTGATGGAGGAATGGTTAAGAAAACATTATCTTTCATAGGAGCTGTAGTTGTGAGAAAACAAAAAATTTTATTATGTATGTTGTTGGGACTTTTAATGACGGTAGTGGCTTGCGATAAGCAAGAAGAGCCAGAATCGAAACCGGTTCATGTGAAAAACGAAAAGAAAAAAGAAAAGAATAAAGAACAAGAAGCATCTAAAGAAGAAAAAAGTATAAATTTAATGGACAAACAGTTGCTACTTTCTGCAACTCTTGGGGACACAGAAACAGCTATGAATTTAATCCAAGATGGAGCGAATATCAATGTAGAAGGTGACAACGGAGAAACACCTATTCTTGCAGCAACGTATCAAAATCATGTAGAGACAGTTAAAGCATTAATTGATGCCGGTGCTAATCTTGAAACGAAAGATGAAAAACAAAGTAATCCATTTCTTTATGCAAGTAGAGAAGGATATACGGGTATTGTGAAACTATTAATTAATGCAGGGGTTAATACGAAAGAAACGACTAAGTCAGGTGGCACAGCACTTATTTCTGCATCTGAGCGTGGCCATGTAGAGGTTGTTAAAGAATTATTAGAGCATACAGATATTGATGTGAATTATAAAAATGATCGTGGTGGAACAGCTTTATTAGAAGCAATTGTATTAGGAAATGGTAGCGAAAATCATAAGAAAGTAATTCAAATGCTTATTGAGCATGGTGCAGATGTAAATGTAGCTAACAAGGAAAATCTTACGCCACTGCAATGTGCTGAAAAAAGAGGTTTTAAAGATATTGCAAATATGTTGAGGCTAGCTGGAGCGAATGAAGTGGTACAGCCGCAACCGCAACCGGCGGAATAACAAGCTGAAGAAATAAAAAGTACGAAATAATCCCATTTAGATAGACAGAATGAAGAAATCAGTTAGTATGATGGATTCAGTAATGTGTATTTGAATGGGATTTTTGTTTTGAAAGAAAGCCGTATCCTTAAGAGGGATACGGCTTTCTCTATAGAGAGATAAGGGATCAAAGAAATGATGAAGTCTTATCTCTTTTATATGAGTAAAGGGTTTAGAACGAATATTGTCCTTTTCATTATTTGTTTAACTCCATTGCAACTTGTTTGCCATTTACGAAAACCTCTGCCACCGCTACTACAACTTCCATCATTTTTTTCATATCTTATCTCTCCTTGTTTTTTGTTTCATTTCTTATTTTTAGTATAAGGAAATGTAGTAATTGCAACCATCGAATTGGATGACAAGAGACTTACATTGTTGTAAGGATAATAGTTTTATTTGTAATAAATGTGATTTCGAATCAGGTTTCAGAAATTTCTGTTGTTTTGAACTATAATTAGAAAAAGAGTGATGTAGAAAGAAGGGGAAGAAATGGAAAGGACACTTGTCATTAGTGATATTCATGGAGAAATAGATAAGTTTGAAAGGCTATTCGAGCATGCGGGATATCATTCTAAAAAAGACCGGCTAATTTTATTAAGCAAAATTTAAGAAAAAGCCTTTATAATAAAGCTTCAAAATTCTATACAAATGGAAAGCCTTAGAAGGAAATAGTTGAAAATAAAATTACATAATGTGACTACATTCTTTCTTAATGAGAAGAAGAGATGCAATAATAAAGAGAGTTGAAATATATTGTGGAAGGTGAGAATATGCGCTTACTTGTAGTAGAGGACAATGCTTCTTTATTAGAGTCTATTGTCCAAATTTTACGCGATGAATTTGCAGTAGATACAGCACTGAATGGAGAAGAGGGATTATTTCTTGCTTTGCAAAATATATATGATGCAATTTTGCTTGATGTAATGATGCCAGAAATGGACGGGTTTGAAGTGATTCAAAAAATACGTGATGAAAAAATTGAAACGCCAGTCCTGTTTTTGACAGCGAGAGATTCTTTGGAAGATCGGGTGAAAGGATTGGATTTTGGTGGAGACGATTATATTGTTAAGCCGTTTCAGGCCCCCGAATTAAAAGCGAGAATTCGTGCTTTACTACGCAGAAGTGGCAGTTTAACAACACAGCAGACCATTCGCTATAAAGGGATTGAATTGTTAGGAAAAGATAAAGACGTTCAAGTAGATGGACAAGCAATTAAGCTTACATTAAAACAGTATGAACTTTTAGAGTATCTCATCCAAAATAGCGGAAAGATTTTAATGCGTGAACAAATTTTTGATCGTGTTTGGGGATTTGATTCAGATACGACAGTGGCCATTGTAGAAGTGTATGTACATCATTTACGTAAAAAATTAGAGCCATTCGGTTATCAGAAAGATATTCAAACTGTTCGTGGTATTGGATATATATTAAAAGAACAATGAAAAAAGGAAGTATGTTTCAAAAAACACGCATTCGTCTAACTATATTAAATTCGTTAGTATTTATTATATTAATTGGGCTGTTAGGTAGTTTAGTGTATTCATATACATCCAATGAAATTTATAAGGGAGTAGATGAATCGATAAAGGACTTTATTATAAAGATAACGAGAGAAAAGCCACTAGGGCCTCCAAGATTTGAGGTGGGTAAAGAATTACGTATAGGGGATTCAAAAGCTTTTTACTTACTATGGGATGAAAGTAAGCAATTGCGAGAGATTGATCCGAGAATTCGAGATCGTAGTTTTCTGGAAGAAAATAAAATAAAGCTATTCCCAAAAAAAGTTGGAGATTTCTACGATATAGAAATAAAAGGAAAAAGTTATAGAACCGTGGCAGTCAAAGAAACTACACGTTCGGGAGAGAATGTCACATTTCAAATATTACGTGAAACTACGACTGAAACAGAAGTACTGCATACATTGTTTTTAATTCTTGTTATTGGTTGTAGCATAGGAAGTCTATGTGCAATAGGAATCGGCTTTTTCCTAGCTGGTAGAGCGCTTGTACCTATTCAAAATTCATGGGAAAAGCAGCAACAGTTCGTTTCTGATGCATCGCATGAACTAAGGACACCACTTGCAGTTATTCAATCAAAAACGGATGTGTTATTCCAGTCACCATCCGCTACGATAGAAGAAAAGGTGATGGATATTTCTACAATTTCAAAGGAATGTAGGCGATTATCGAAACTAGTTAGCAATTTATTATTGTTAGCACGTTCTGATTCTAATCAAATTGAGATGGATAAGAAAACATTTGAACTGGATAAATTGTTAGAAGAAATCGTAGATCCATATAAGGAAATTGCTTCTTATCAAGAAAAAGAGATGCTTCTAAAAGTAGAACGTGACATATCGTTTATGGGTGATAGAGAGAGAATGCATCAAATGATGGTCATATTGTTAGATAATGCGATGAAGTATACAAATGAAGGCGGGCATATTCAAATTAATTGTACGCAAACGAGCGGTTCAATTCGTATACAGGTGAAGGATGATGGGATAGGAGTGAAAGAAGAGGATATTCCGAAATTATTTGATCGTTTTTATCAGGGGGATAAAGCAAGAAGTACGTCAGAAGGAGCTGGATTAGGTCTTTCAATTGCAAATTGGATTGTCGAAAAGCATTACGGAAAAATATCAGTAGAGAGCAAACTGGGAGAGGGCACTTGCTTTGAAGTGATTTTTCCTAAAAACCAAAGAATATAAGTGAGAAGATGATCTTGTTTTTACAAGGTCGTCTTTTTTTAAGGGAAAGTTAAGGAACTGTTTATATCATGTATTGTATAAAGAAAGTTCGATACATGAAGAAGCAATGATAGAGGTGTATTTGAGAGGGTTTTATCGATCATAATGTTATCTCAAGCAGTGATGAGATGTATGTATAGTATTAAAAAAATTATGGGAATGATGGAAAATAAAGTGCAAGAGGGAGGAAGTAAATATGAAAAAGAAAATGATGACGGTATTCACTATTGGAGTAATGAGTTTAAGTATATTAGGGGGTGCCTCTCCTTCTGAAGTACAAAAAGGAAAGACAGATTACGCGCAGCGCAGTAAAGAACAATTAAACGATGGCAAGATACATACAGTGCATACAGAAGAAAAAGCAGAGAAACTAGGTATTGAAACGGAAGGCAAAGAGCAAATTATGCTAGAAAAAGAAATTCATGAAACGGAAGTAGGAAGAGAAGCAGAACAGTTAGGAATTTCGATTGAAGGAAAAGATGTTGGAACTCTTTCAGAAGAAATCTATGAAACAAAAGTGAAGCAAGAAGCATTAAAATTAGGCATATCTATAGAGAATACATCGATTGTAGATTTAATTACTCAAATTAATACGATTAAAATACATGAAGAAGCGGATAAATTAGGAATTTCGACAAATGGAAAAGAAATAGAAGACATTGAGGAAGAAATCTACGGAACGAAAGTAAGAGAAGAAGCAGAAAAGTTAGGTATTTCTCATAAAGAGAAAGAAATAGAAGAGTTAGCACAAGAAGTGTACGAACAAAAAGTACAAGAAGAAGCAAAAAAATATCATATTGATTTGTACGGTAAAGATATATATCAAGTATTAAGAGAAATTAATGAACAAAAAGTAATACAAATGGCAGATGAGCTTAATATGGACAAAACAAATATGAACATTCAAGATTTGGCAGTGAAAATAAAAAAAGATTATCCTGAAAAAGGAAAAGAATTAAATTTTGTACCGGTGATTCGAACAGATGCTGACGCGTTTTATTCTTACTTAACGAATTAAAAAGGGCGTGAGAGTGATACGGAAATTGAAGTGGTATATATGTATGGCTTTACTTAGTATAGCGGTATGGAGTATATATACAAATGGAATTACAAAGTATGTGGATCAGTTAAATTTCTTCAGTATACAAAGCGGAAAACGAACGGAGTTTAGTAATAATGATGAAAAGGTCATCTTATCAAATGTACCTTTAATCCAGCAGTTACCAGAGCTAGATAGAGGTTGTGAAGTGACAAGCTTAGCGATGATGTTACAATACGCAGGCGCTTCAGTAGATAAAATGAAATTAGCAAATGAAATAAAAAAAGTTGATTTTATGGACGATGGTGTACGTGGGAATCCGAATGAAGGGTTTGTAGGGAATATTTATACGTTTTCTGAATCAGGGTATGGTGTATATCACGGACCACTTTTTCAATTAGCGAAAAAATATTTACCAAATCAAGCTGTCGATTTAACAGGGAAGAGTATAGAAGAAATATATAAGAGTGTAAAAGCAGGGCAACCAGTAGTCATGATTACGAATGCAACATTTGGACCATTAGATGCGGATGAATTTACTATATGGGAAACGAATAGTGGAGATGTTTCTATTACTTATAATGAACATTGTGTTGTACTTGTTGGGTACGATAAGGAATCTGTATATATTCGAGATCCTCTCGATGATAGCTTAAATGTAAAAGTGCCGAGAGAAAACTTTGAACAAGCATGGATACAGATGGGGAGTCAGGCTGTTAGTTATGTGAAAAAATCAAAATAAATTAGGAAAAGAAAATGATATAAAATAAGAGAGTTTCTATACATAGAAGCTCTCTTATTTTTGTAATACGAACTTTTAAGAATGACATAATTTAAGTGAAAATACATTTTATTATTATGGATTGTTTTATTGATTGGAAAATATAAAGTGAAAATGGTATCATTCTACTTATTTTACGATTTAATAATTGAGGGAGTCATGGAAGGGATGAAAAAAAGAAAAAAACTATGGAATTTATGGAAAACGATTACATTGTTAGTGTGTACAGTTGTAATTTTTTCTTTACTCGTAACAGATTTTTTAATTAGCCATAATGTTGAACGAACGACAGAAGAAAGCCAAGCAGAGAAAGCAAAGACAATTGCACGTATTGTGGCAAATGATTCTATTGTAATTGATGGGTTGGCGGGGAAGATAGATCCCTCCTTGATTCAAGTGTATACAAATAAGCTATTAAAGAGTACGGATGTTCAATTTATTGTAGTTATGGATATGAATGGAATCCGGAAATCTCACCCCAATCCTCAAAAAATAGGGCAACATTTCATTGGAGGAGATGAAGGAACGGCATTGAAGGGGAAGGAACATGTGTCGCTAGCAGAAGGAACTTTAGGGGTCTCTATGAGAGCATTTATACCGGTTTTTTCTGAAACAGGGGAACAACTTGGAGTGGTTGCGGTTGGAATTTCAGCAGATAATGTAAAAGAGCGAGTTAAGGAAAGTAGACATATTATGTATATCGGTGTTGGAGTTGGGCTATTAGTTGGCATTATAGGAGCGATATTGCTAGCTAGACATATAAAGAAAAGTTTATTCGGTCTTGAGCCGCATAGGGTAGCGAAAATTCTTGAAGAAAGAAATACGATGTTACAATCGGTCAAAGAAGGTATTATTGCTGTAGATAAAGAAGCGAAAGTAACGTTAATTAATAATGAAGCAAAACGGCTATTTAAGAAAAGCGGACTTAAAGACGACTTTATCGGTAAAGATGTTGAATTGTATATGCCTAATTCACGTATAAAAGAAGTGCTGCAAACAGGAGTGGTACAATTAAACGAAGAACAAAATATTTACGGAATTACGATTGTTACGAATCGTGTTCCTTTATATGTAAAAGGAGAAATAGTTGGCGCGATTGCAACATTTCGTGATAAAACAGAGATTAGAAAATTAGCAGAGGAATTAACTGGTATTAGGCTATATGCGGAAGCGCTACGGGCACAATCTCATGAATTTATGAATAAGATGCATGTCGTGCTAGGACTTACACATATGAAACAGTATGAAGAACTCCAAAAATATGTGAGTAGTATGGTATCAGAGCATCAATATGAAATTGGCGGGGTTATGAAAAAAATTAAAAATCCAGTATTTGCTGGTTTTTTATTAGGTAAACTTAGCTATTCTAGAGAGAAAAATATAAATTTAATTATAAGTGAAGATGCCTACTTGCCGGAAATATATGATGAAAGTATTACTCATGAACTTATTACGATTGTCGGAAATTTAATAGATAATGCATTAGAGGCAGTGATGAATTGTGAAAAGAAACAAGTTGAAATTGGGATACAATATGGGGATACATTGACTATTACAGTACAAGATACGGGGAATGGCATAAAAGAAGATGAGATATATACATTATTTACAAAAGGTTATTCCACAAAAGGAGACAATCGTGGGTATGGTTTGTATCTTGTAAAAGAAAGTATACAGCGAATAAATGGGGAGATTCACATTTCCTCATTGTTAGGAGAGGGAACAACGATAACAATTGAAATACCTAAAGGTAGGGATGAGAGGCAAATATGATTAAAGTTTTAATTGTAGAAGATGACCCGATGGTAGCGATGTTAAATACACATTATTTAGAGCAAGTAGGAGGGTTTGAACTTGTTCATGCAGTTAACTCTGTTAAAGCGGCGATAGAAGCATTAGAAAACTCACGAGTAGATTTAGTATTACTTGATATTTTTATGCCTGAAGAGACTGGATTCGAACTTTTAATGTATATTCGGAATCAAGAAAAAGAAATCGATATTATGATGATTTCAGCTGTACATGATATGGGGAGTATTAAAAAAGCATTACAATATGGGGTTGTAGATTATTTAATTAAACCATTTACATTTGAACGATTTAAAGAGGCATTAACTATATATCGAGAAAAACTCACTTTTATGAAAGAACAACAAAAAATTAGTCAATCAGAATTAGATTCATTAATTTTGCAAAAAGAAAAAAGAGAGCCTACTGTCACTAAAGAGCTTCCGAAAGGATTAACGAAGCAAACGTTGCAATTAATTTGGCAGAAGATCGAGTCGCTGAATGGACGAGCGTTTACAACAGATGAAATGGCGCAATTAGTAGGAGTTTCAAGAGTTTCTATTCGAAAGTATGTAATGTTTTTGACTGAAATTGAAGTGTTAGAAAACGAAATGGTATATCAACATGTGGGAAGACCTGTGAGTAAATTAAGATGTGTTGACCAAAATAAAATAGAGTTTTACATATAAGCGACTTATTTATAAGTCGCTTATACTTTTTTTAATTACAAAATCAATTACAAAACTTACAAAAACTATTTTTACTATTGAAAGCGTTTTAATATTGTTATTAAGAAAACAAGGGGGTGCCATATGGGAATTCGAAAGGATATGGAAGCGATATCATTCTCTGAGGAGAATGAAGTACAAAGAGAATCTTTTGCTTCTAAAATTATGAATGTAAAAATCGGTGTTATACCTTTACCGTTATATGTAGTATTGGCTGCTATTATTTATGGGGCATCTGTATATAATAAATTGCCAGCTGATATGATTGGTGGATTTGCAGTTATTATGATTATGGGTATTTTTTTAGGTGACATTGGGATGAGAATTCCAATTTTAAAAAATATCGGTGGTCCAGCAATTCTCTCGTTATTTGTTCCATCGTTACTTGTATTTTTTAATTGGATGAATCCAGCTTCAATGGAAGCTGCGACTATGTTAATGAAGAAATCGAACTTTTTATATTTATATATTTCTTGTTTAGTAGTTGGAAGTATTTTAGGAATGAACCGTAAAGTATTAGTACAAGGTTTCGTTCGCATGTTTATTCCTTTAGTGGTAGGGACGCTAGCTTCTATAGCAGTAGGCTTATTAGTAGGTTCACTATTTGGATTTGAAATGAAGCAGACATTCTTCTTTATCATTGTACCAATTGTGAGTGGTGGTATTGGAGAAGGGATTTTACCATTATCGTTAGCTTATGGTGATATTTTAAATGAGTCATCAGCAACATTTGTATCACAACTTATTCCTGCAGCTATTATCGGGAATATGTTTGCAATTGTGAGTGCAGGCTATATGAAGCGTTTAGGTGAGAAGAAACCTGAGCTTAGTGGTAACGGTGTATTAGTGAAAACAGACAATCAAGCAGAATTACTAAAAGAACAAAATACAGAGAAGCCAATTGACTTCTCATTAATGGGAGCAGGTTTATTAATTGCATGTACGTTCTTCATCTTTGGAGGATTCGCTTCTAAGTTCATCGGTATTCCTGGGGCAATCATTATGATTTTCTCAGCAGCACTTGTGAAGTACTTTAAATTAATGCCAGCAAAAATGGAGCAAGGAGCATTCCATTTATATAAATTTATTTCAAAAAATTTAACATGGCCGTTAATGGTCGGCTTAGGATTGCTATATATTCCGTTAAAAGATGTAGCGGCAGTTCTTTCTGTAGGATATGTTGTTGTGTGTGCATCAGTTGTTCTTACAATGGTAGCATCAGGTTTTCTTGTAGGAAAAGTGATGAAAATGTATCCTGTTGAGTCAGCAATTGTAACGGGATGTCATAGTGGTTTAGGTGGAACTGGAGATGTTGCAATTCTATCAGCTTCAAATCGTATGGAATTAATGCCTTTTGCGCAAATTTCAACACGTTTAGGCGGGGCAGCAGTGGTCGTAACAGCGACAATTTTATTAAAAATGTTTTCATGATTAACAAGCTAGCTATATTCATATAGCTAGCTTGTCAAATTAAGGGGAGATTATAAGTATGTTAGAAAATCAAATTAATGAAAGATCATTGTTATTGCATAAAGAGTTAGTAGGGAAAATTGAAATTACAAGTAAGGTGGAAGTGAATTCAGCGGATGATTTAAGCTTGACTTATACACCAGGCGTGGCGGAGTCTTGCAAAGCAATTGCAGCAGATGAGGAAACAGCTTATGACTATACAGCACGTGGTAATATGGTAGCGGTCGTCTCAGATGGAACTGCAGTACTTGGTTTAGGGAACATTGGACCGAAAGCGGCTATGCCTGTTATGGAAGGAAAAAGTATTTTATTCAAGAAATTTGCGAATGTAGATGCTTTCCCATTATGTCTAGGGACGACGGATGTAGATGAAATCGTTACCCTTGTGAAAAATCTAGAGCCTACATTTTCTGGTATCAATTTAGAAGATATTGCAGCGCCACGTTGCTTTGAAATTGAAAAACGATTAAAAGAAGAAACGAATATTCCTGTATTCCATGATGATCAACATGGAACAGCTATTGTCGTTTTAGCAGCTGTTATTAATGCACTAAAAGTCGTAAGTAAACAAATGGATAATGTGAAAATTGTTATTAACGGTGCTGGTTCGGCAGGAATTGCAATTGGAAAATTATTATTAAAAGCCGGTGCAAAACATATTACGTTAGTTAGCTTAGAAGGTATTGTTTGTGAAGGAGAAACATGGATGAACGAAGCGCAAATCGAAGTTTCAAAGAAAACAAATCGAGAATTCATGCGCGGAACATTAAAGGAAGCGATTCATCAAGCTGATATTTTCATTGGTGTATCTGCCCCTAACGTATTAACGAAAGAACTTGTACAGACGATGAATGAGAAGCAAATTGTGTTTGCAATGGCGAATCCAATTCCAGAAATATTCCCAGAAGATGCATTAGCAGCTGGTGCAGCTGTAGTAGGAACTGGACGTTCTGATTACTCGAATCAAGTAAATAATGTATTGGCGTTCCCAGGAATATTCCGCGGTGCGTTAGATGTGCGGGCGACTGATATTACAGAAGAGATGAAATTAGCGGCAGCATATGGAATCGCTAACATCATTACGGATGAAGAGCTTCATGCGAGTTATGTAATTCCAAATCCATTAGATAAAAGAGTTGTTCCAAGTGTTGCAGAAGCAGTAGCAAAAGCAGCCATTGATTCAGGAGTGGCACAGATTACGAAAATGCCAAGTTATTAATAGTTAAAAGCAGTGCCTAAAAAGGCACTGCTTTTTTGAGGTGAGAAATTAAAATAATGAAGAAGTGTAGAATTATTGATGTTTCTCCACTAATCATCTCGCTATTTGCTGGCAGTAAGACTCCCGCTCAAAATTCAGCGGGTGCAAGGAAGTATATTAGTTTTATCAACTTACTCAGCAGTAATCACAAACTGATCATAATATTTTTCATTCACATATATATTTAATACCCATAATCCAGATGAAGGTAGTGACATAGTGAGAGGGAGTTCGTTTGTAGTTGAATCAATTGTATTTGAAGTAGTCCAAGTTTGTTTGGAAGTTTCTTGTTGAAAGAGTACTTGTGTTGGAGTTACAGATCCTTGTTTTAGCGCAATAATAGATAATTTTCCTGTTGGCATTTCAGGATCTAGAAAGTACCACATTATTTCATTTTTTTCATTTGCGATAATAGGGCTATCAGCCATTGCGATTTTTTCTTCGATACCTTTTAACGGTATTTTTCCTTCTACGAAGGATGGGGCTTCTTCCCAATTTACATCTTTTAAAACACTAAGATGAAAAAAGGAAGGTGCGTTAATTTGAGAGGATGACGTTTCTAGTATTTCTTTTTTAGGTACATTTGAATCGGGTTGCACTTGCGCACAGCCAGTAATGAGAAAGGAGAAAAGTAGCATAGTTCTGATTTTTTTCATGGTGCCACACTCCTAATTTTTATTGTTAGTGTAATTGTATTTGCTAGCAGGCGGGACAATTCCTTTAAAATATAAAAAGAGGTCGTAAGTTTTGTACGACCTCTTTTGACATTTTCTATATTTGCTCCGTTGTAAAGGAAGGTTCGTTTTCTTTTTGAGGCATCGTTAAGAAAATAACAGAAATAACGATACATACGCCGCCTAATAATTGATATGCTCCAAAAGATTCATTAAGCCAAGCGATTGAAACGATGGCAGCTACAAGTGGTTCAATACTAGATAAAATACTTGTTTCTGTTGCTGCTAAATATTTAAGACTACCGATATAAAGAAGGAAAGAAAGAGTGCCACTTATAATGATAAGAATAAGCATAGAAAAAGTTTCGAGTGTGAAAGTTTGCGAAATCTGATTCCACCCAAAAGAACGATTACAAATAAGCAGTGCAATCCCTCCAATTAACATTCCCCAGCCAATTACTACAGTTGTACCACATTCTTTAATAAGGGAAGCGGGATGAAGGGTATAAAATGCAAATCCAATTGCTGTTAATAGGCCAAAAATAATGGCTTCTTTAGATAAAACAATATTTTCAATTGAGCCGTTTGTAATAATGAAGTATGTCCCTGTCAATGCTGTTATAATTGCGAGTATTTGCATAGAAGCAGGGAATTTCTTTTGTTCAAAGGCAACATAAATGGTAATAAGAATGGGACCTAGAAATTGAAATAGTGTTGCTGTGACCGCATTACTAATATGAACGGTTTCGATAAAAGCGTATTGCGCACCAAGCATGCCGAGAATAGAAAAAATAATAAGTTGTATAGATTGTCTAGGATGTTTCCAAATTTGGAATATGTTTTGTTTCTTTATAAGTAAGAAAGACAAAATAAATATTCCTGCAAGCAACAAGCGAATTGTTAAAAAATCAATTGATGATACGTTAGTATGTTGAAATAGCCATTGAATCATTGGGCCAGACAATCCCCATAATGTAGCTCCTGTAATAATCATAATGAGTCCAATACGTCTATTATTGTTCATTATCATGTATCTCCTCTCTAGTATTTGATTTTTTATGTGTGACATGATAAAAGGAATTATATATAATTTCTGGTACTGTAAAAAGTATCAGATTTTAGTTTTATTAAGGGGTCAGATATTATGTTAGAGTTAACGCCTAATTTAAATATGAATAGTAAAAAGGCATTGTATGTGCAATTGTATGAGTATATAAAAAAAGAAATAAAAGATGGAGCGATTCCATCTTTTACGAAGTTACCAGCTAAGCGAAAGCTAGCAACATATTTACAAGTAAGTAAAAATACAGTAGAGGCGGCTTACGAGCAATTACTTGCAGAAGGTTATATTGAGTCAATTTCGAGAAAAGGTTACTTCGTGTGTAAAATTGAACAATTGATTCATGTAGAAGGAAGCGAAGAGAGAATAGAAGAAGTACCCTTTCAGGAGAGGGATTATGAATTTGATTTCACACAAACAGGAGTCGATGCGAATACTTTTCCATTCAATATGTACCGAAAACTTATAAATGATGTATGGCAGCCGCATAATAAGGAGTTGTTTTTTCTAGGGCACCCACAGGGAGAATGGAGCTTAAGGGAAGAAATTGCGAACTATTTGTATGAATCTAGAGGTGTGCGTTGTTCAGCTAGTCAAATTGTATTAGGAGCGGGTACGCAAATATTAGTAAAGTTACTTTTTCAGTTATTACAGGGAAGCTGTTATGCAGTCGAAAATCCAGGGTATCATAGGAAAATGGTTGTTTTTGAACAGGGAGAAAAAAGCGTTCAAATGTTATCTTTAGATAAGGATGGAATTTGTATTGCAGATTTAGAGAATAGTGATGCGAATGTTGTATTTGTTACACCGTCTCATCAGTTCCCGTATGGAATGATTATGCCTATTACGAGAAGGATGCAGCTTTTACAATGGGCGAAGAAAGAAGAAGGCAGGTATATTATTGAAGATGATTACGATAGTGAATTTCGTTATTCGGGAAAGCCAATACCTGCACTGCAAGGGCTAGATACAGATGGGAAAGTTATTTATATGGGAACGCTATCTAAAGCATTGTTGCCAACGTTACGGATGAGCTATATAGTTTTACCAAAGAAGTTAATTGGAAAGTATCAACAGCAATATTTATTTTATACACAAAGTGTTTCAAGAATGGATCAAGAAGTAATTAGAAGGTTTTTAAATGAAGGCTATTTTGAAAAACATATTCATAAAATGCGTGTCGTCTATCGAAAGAAGAGAGATCGGCTTGTTTTTGAAATAGAAAAATGTTTCTCAAATCGTGTTGAAGTGATAGGAGAAGATTCGGGGTTACACATTTTATTACAAGTGCATAATGGAATGCGGGAAGAAGAGTTAATTAAAGAAGCAGCGAGACATAGTATTAAAATATATCCTGTTTCTACGTACTATAAAGACGGTACTGCACCGGAAAATGTAGTTTTACTTGGATTTGCAACTTTATCAGAAGAAGAACTTGTAAAAGCGATTCAATTATTAAATAAGGCATGGTTTATAAGACAGTAAAAAAACATCCTCATATATGAGAGGATGTTTTTTATTATTTATTTTCATCTAGGAATAAGACCATATGCTCTTCATCCCAATATTGTCCGTTATATTTCAGTGAACGCTCTTGTACACCAAATGTTTTAAAGCCCAATGACTCATAAAGTTTCTTTGCACCATCGTTTCCGACTACAACATCAAGCATAACTTGTTCTACTTCTAAAGATTTAGCAAGTTCAAGACATTCTTTAATAAGTGCTTTTCCTGCTCCAAGTCCGCGTGCTTTTGGAGAGACATATACAGAACCGATTTTAGCTTTATGTTCTTGTTTTACATATGGTTTCGTTTCCAGCGTTGCCACTCCGATTAATTGCCCATCTTTAAATGCACCAAGTGTATAGTTTTCATCTTGTGCTAATTTTTGCGCTTTATATTCAATAGCACACTCTTTATTAATAATGTCTTCATAAGAAGAACTGAAAGCTTCAGGGTTTTGCTTTAATCCTTCTACGCGAAGTTCTAAGTAAATTTCTGCTTCATCTTTTGTTAATACGTGGATATCCAATTATATCACCCTCCAAATCTTTGACAAATGTACCTTTATTTTATATTGAAATAAGAATAATTTCAAAAGCTTAGCTTATATGAGCTGGTTTTATGAACAAAATAACACCAGTAGTGTTTACTACTACTGGTGTTTTCACACATTTATTATTCACAAGGTAGTTTGATTATAAAGGTTGTTCCTACTCCTAATTCGCTTGTTGCTTGAATGGAACCGTTGTGCAATTCTACGATTTCCTTTGCAACAGCCAGTCCGATACCTTTTCCTCCAGTAGCTCTTGTTCTGGATTTATCAACGCGGTAAAAACGATCAAAAATATGCGGGATATCTTCTTCTGGAATACCTTCTCCTTCATCTTGTACACTTATTGTAAAATGATTTGATTCAGTTAGTACACGTATTGTTATAGTAGTGTTTTCTGGTGAATGCTGATAAGCATTATGCAATAAATTTAACATCACTTGTTCCATACGTCTTTCGTCTATACACGCTTCTAAATCATCTTTGCAGTATACATGAAGTTGCATTTGTTTGTTCGTTAATGTTGTTTTTGTTTTTTCAACCATTCGTTCTAAAAATGGTTGAAGAAGCATTTTTTGTTTTTTTATAACAAACTGGTGTTGTTCTAATTGTACAAGCATAAATAAATCTTGTACGAGATCGGTTACACTATCCGTTTCGTCTTCAATGATTTGTAAGTATTCTTCGCGTTCTTCTTTCGTTAAAGAATCTCTCTTTGCGACATTTGCATAACCTTTCATATAGGTCAATGGAGTTAATAACTCGTGAGCAACACTAGCGAGAAATTCATTGCGTTCTTTTTTCATATACGTAAGTTCACTGGATAAATCTTCAATCGTTTTTGCTAAGCTTCCAAGTTCATCATTTCGTTTAATTCCTAATTGAATTGGTTTGTTTAATTTTGATATTTTCTCTGTTGCTCTCTTCATTTTTATAAGCGGTTCTGTAATAACACGAGAAAAAACAAAGACAGAAATAGTTGTTAAAATAATCGTCAAAATACTAATGATAAGAAATTGATTCATGAGTTTAAGTAACATATTTTCTAAGAAGGATGTTTTTAATAACATATGTAAGTTACCTTGAAATCCTTTTATTTCAAGTGGGCTTACTGTTGAGATGAATTTTGATTTTTTCCAGTTTCCATCTACTATTAATCCATTTTTGGGAACATGTTTTGTTTTACAATTAAGATGTTTTTGCATTTCTTTCGTTACGGGTTCTGAGGTGGAAATAATTTTGCCGTTATTGTCAGTTATAATGATAGTTATATCAGAGTTAGCGATTGATTCGGATTCAATTAACTCTTCAGCCGCATGCTCAATAGTGAAATCTGGATACACCGGTCGTTTATGGCGATCATTGTGTTGTTGTGGTTGTTGTTTAGAATATTCATTCCATTTTGCTCGTTTTTCAATCTTACTACGATAGCGATTACCTTTTTCTAAAAGAGCGAGCGTTTCCTCTTCAACTCGCATTTTTGAAATACTTTTGTAAAAAGATACGAAAGCAATTGTTTCAATACATAAAGCTAATATTAAAAAGTATGTCCCAATTTTAAGGGAAAGTTTACTCATTTTCTCACCATACCTTATTTCATATAAAGTGAAATTTTAATTAGAGGATTCTACGGATTATTATCCCGCATCAATCGGACACTTATTGCTCATTGATGCAGGCTAAAGGGTCAGTGGTATACTATTGTCCACTGACCGAAGTAATTATTCGCCTTTCCATTTATATCCGACCTTATAGACAGTTTCTAAGTAATTTTCAACTGGAAATCTTTTTTTGCGTAATTTATCACGGATATTACGAATATGTGAATCGATCGTTCTATATTCGATGTCTGTTTCATAGCCCCAAATTTTTCCGATTAAATCATCTCGGCTGTAAGCACGGTTTGTATTTTGTAAAAATAGTCCAAGTAACGAAAATTCGATAGGAGTTAACGAGATCTTTTCGTCATAAACTGTAACAGTATGTTTCGTTTTATCCCACTCAATACCATTGAAGCTAACAAAGCCATCGTTCTTTGTACGACGTAATATAGCCTCAATTCGTGCGACTAATACATGTTCATCAAATGGTTTTGTAATATAGTCATCTGCTCCCATCGTAAGTCCTTTAACCATATCGTAATTTTGATTACGAGCTGTTAGCATAATGATTGGAACGTTGGAAATTTGTCGGATTTGATAGCAAGCTTCCCAACCATCCATAGTTGGCATCATAACGTCTAACAAAATAATATCGAAGTCTTTTTGTTCGATTAATTTTAGTGCTTCAAGGCCAGAAGTAGCTTTCATACAAAAATAACCGCGAGGACTTAAGAACAGATCTAATAATCGTAACATACGTTCTTCGTCGTCTACTAATAAAATTTTCACCATAATCTTGTGCACCCCAAACTATTCATTCTACTTGTATAGTTTACATGAAAATAATAAAAAACTCTTTTTATGTGATTGAATGGAAGGCTGATTTTTTCGTTCGGGGCAATTGACATAAAAAATGCACTAGTTTTGCACAACTATTTTTTATAATAGAAAACGTAGCGACACAAAATACCCTATGTTGCGACATAACGTCATGTCATTTTATTTATAAAATGACAATTCCATTCTATTGTGTATGTGAGATAGAGAGGGTTTTCGTATTCACCTCGCATCGGATAAGAAAAATTTCCTATCTCACACTTTTTTTAAAAGGGGATTATACACATGAATCAAAAAGAAGAAATTTCAAAAAAAGAAAAGCAAGATCGTAATACGGTTGTAATGTGTGTTGCCGTATCTATGGTTATTATTATAAGTTGCGTAAATAAATTTTTAGGGATTTTATAATATATAAAAGCTGATTGCTTGTTAACAAGCAATCAGCTTTTTTTATTTTATGTAGGTAAATACTCAGTAGGAACGGACGTTTCCTCACTAAGTATAGTTTCAAGGGAATAGTTCTATATAATAAACCAAGGTAAAATTGCTAAACCAGAAGTTACAATCGCTGTAGTAAATATTAAAAATATAGCTCGTTTGTTTTGTTTCATGTCACATTCTCCTCTACATATCAATTGAATGCTATACGGTCATTTAATGATCAGTGCCTCACTAATTAAAGTTTCACTTTATATTTTTAGTATAATGAATGGCAAGGATTGGTACGATCGATAAAGGTGACATGAAGATTACATTGTTGTAATGAAAAAAGCATCTTTCTTAATAAGAAGATGCTTTTGGAAAATTTATAGTGAGATATTAATTATTTAAGAATAAAGCCATATGTTCTTCGTCCCAATATTGACCATTGTGTTTTAAAGAACGTTCTTGTACGCCGTAAGTTTGGAAACCTAATGACTCATATAATTTTTTTGCGGCAGCGTTACCAACGACAACATCGAGCATAAGTTGTTCTACATTTAATTTATCAGCATTTTCAATAATTGCTTTAATTAGAGCTCGTCCTGCACCAAGACCACGCGCTTTTGGAGAAACAAAAACGGAGCCGATTTTTGCTTTATGTTCTTGTTTAATGAATGGCTTTGTTTCCAAAGTAGCAATACCGATTAAATCGTTATCCTTGAAAACACCTAGAGTATACTTATCCGGATTACTTAATCGTTTTGCCATGGCAGATACAGGATCTTCATGTTTAAGAACATCTTCATAAGAAGAGCTAAAAGCTTCAGGGTTCTTTATTAAACCTTCCATACAAACTTTTAAATATATTTCTGCGTCCTCTGTTGTTAATAAGCGAATTTCCATAGTTGTAACCTCCCTGGTGGATTTCAAATAAATCCATTACTTTTATAAGATTGAGTATGTGTTTTGTTAGCGGTCTCTTTTAATTTGTAAAAGAATGAAAAGATATATGCTACAATGTTCTGTTTTAATTATGTAATGAAATTATATATTAACTTCATTAACTATTCAAGTATTTAATATATTACATTTTTATAACTATCAATTCGCTCTGGATGTGTGTAAATATTACAAGATTCATTTCTAATAAATCCGACGACTGTAATGCCTAAATCATGAACAAGATAGTAGATTGTTTTGGTTATTATTGTATATGTACGATATAATAGGGATGTAGAATAGTCACATTTTTAGGCTTTCGTAGCTATACCTTATAACATCTAGAATCGACTTCATAAGACAGTATTTCAACAGAGCGCTTCAAAAATATGTACAGTAATGCGTTTTTGAAAACGGATTCATAATCGCGTTGTACAGTTGGTTGTAAGGAGAGGGGAAACTATGGCAGAACAGACAGTCCGTGTAACCATTGACGGTAAAGAATTTTCCGCATCAGGTGAAAAGACGATACTACAATTATTTAACGAGAGTAACTTGGAACATCCTCAAATTTGCCATGTACCAGAAGTAGATCCAATTCAAACTTGTGATACATGTATTGTAGAAGTAGATGGGAAGTTAATGCGTGCTTGTTCAACGAAGCTAGAGAATGGTATGCATATTGAAAGGCAGTCCCAGCGTGCAAAAGAGGCACAGACTGAGGCGATGGATCGAATATTAGAGAACCATTTATTGTATTGTACTGTATGTGATAACAATAACGGTAACTGTAAAGTACATAATACAGTACATATGATGGGGATTGAAGAACAGAAGTATCCATATGAACCGAAAGTAAGTGCGTGTGAAGTGGATATGTCACATCCGTTTTATCGGTATGATCCAAATCAATGTATTGCTTGTGGACAGTGTGTAGAAGTATGTCAAAACTTACAGGTCAATGAAACTATATCGATAGATTGGAGCTTAGACCGCCCACGTGTTATTTGGGACAGTGGTGTAAGTATAAACGACTCATCTTGTGTGAGTTGTGGGCAGTGTGTAACAGTATGTCCGTGTAATGCGTTAATGGAAAAAACAATGCTAGGTGAAGCTGGGTTCATGACTGGATTGAAACCAGATGTGTTAGATCCGATGATTGATTTTGTAAAAGATGTAGAGCCTGGATATAGCAGTATTTTAGCAGTTTCAGAAGTAGAATCTGCTATGCGTAAGACGAAGGTTAATAAAACAAAAACGGTTTGTACATTTTGTGGTGTCGGTTGTTCATTCGAAGTATGGACGAAAGACCGTCACATTTTAAAAGTACAACCTGTTTCGGATGCACCAGTTAATGGTATTTCCACATGTGTAAAAGGCAAATTTGGATGGGACTTTGTAAACAGTGAAGATCGAATTACGAAGCCATTAATTCGCCAAGGAGATATGTTTGTTGAAGCTTCTTGGGAAGAGGCTCTTGAAGTTGTTGCCTCTAATATGCAACATATTAAATCAGAATATGGCAGCGATGCATTTGGGTTTATTTCTTCTTCAAAAGTAACGAATGAAGAGAATTATCTTATGCAAAAACTAGCTCGACAAATATATGGAACAAATAATGTAGATAATTGTTCGCGTTATTGTCAGTCCCCAGCGACAGACGGTTTATTTAAAACTGTCGGTATGGGCGGTGATGCTGGAACAGTGAAAGATATCGCTGAAGCAGGTCTTGTTATTATTGTTGGTGCAAATCCAACAGAAGGACATCCTGTACTTGCAACAAGAGTAAAGCGTGCTCATAAATTGCACGAACAAAAATTAATTGTAGCAGACCTTCGTAAACACGAAATGGCAGAGCGTGCGGATTTATTTATTCATCCGCGTCAAGGAACGGATTACGTATGGCTTGCTGGTATTACGAAATATATTATTGATCAAGATTGGCATGATAAAAAGTTCTTAGCCGAAAATGTGAAGAACTTTGATGAATATAGCAAAATGCTAGAAAAATATACGCTTGATTATACAGAGGAAATTACGGGTATTTCTAAAGCTCAGTTAAAAGAAATGGCTCGTATGGTATATGAAGCGGATGGTACTTGTGTACTTTGGGGAATGGGTGTAACTCAAAATACAGGAGGAAGTACAACGTCAGCAGCGATTTCAAATTTACTTCTCGTTACGGGTAACTACCGTCGTCCTGGTGCAGGTGCATATCCATTACGCGGACATAATAACGTACAAGGTGCTTGTGATATGGCAACATTACCAAACTGGCTTCCAGGTTACCAAGCAATTTCAGATGATACGCTTCGTGCAAAATTTGAAAAAGCATACGGTACTACAATTCCGAAAGCACCAGGATTAAATAATATTGCAATGTTACTTGCAGCGGAAGAAGGAAAACTGCGTGGTATGTATGTTATGGGAGAAGAAATGGCTTTAGTAGATTCGAATGCGAATCATGTACAACATATTTTATCGAATTTAGATTTCCTTGTTGTGCAAGATATGTTCTTATCGAAAACAGCTCGTTTTGCCGATGTTATTTTACCGGCAGCACCAAGTTTAGAAAAAGAAGGAACATTTACGAATACAGAGCGCCGTATTCAAAGGTTGTATGAAGTATTGAAGCCACTCGGTGATTCTAAGCCAGACTGGTGGATTTTACAAAAAGTAGCTCGTGCACTTGGCGGGGATTGGAATTATGAAAGTCCAAGTGAAATTATGGATGAAATTGCATCACTTGCACCATTATACTCTCAAGCAACGTACGACCGCCTAGAAGGCTGGAATAGTTTATGTTGGGGGAGCCATGATGGTAGCGATACACCGCTATTATATGTAGATGGATTTAACTTCCCAGATAAACTTGCTCGTCTGTCATTAGATGAATGGGTACCACCGGTTGTAGCGCCAGATGAGTATGATTTACTCTTAAATAATGGACGTATGTTAGAGCATTTCCATGAAGGGAATATGACGAATAAGTCGGCTGGTATTTTATCTAAAGTATCTGAAGTATTTGTTGAAATTTCACCTGAACTTGCTATAGAGCGTAATGTGAAAGATGGTGGCCTTGTGGAATTAGCATCACCATTTGGACAAATCAAAGTACAGGCACTTATTACAGATCGTGTAACGGGGAAAGAGTTATACTTACCGATGCATGCAACGGTAAATGAAGAGGCAATCAACATTTTAACTGGGACGGCAACAGACCTGTATACGTGTACACCAGCATATAAACAAACGATGGTGAAAATGCGTGTATTACGTGAAAAAGGAAATCGTCCGTTACCATCTTCAAACCCGAGAGATAAAAAGCGTAATCCGCAAAACGGTGTTGAAATTGAGCAAAAGTGGCAAAGAAAACAATACGTATCACTTGTGGACTAGGGGGCGGAGATAGTGGCGAAAGAAATTACTTTAATTAAAAAGAAAGTTGTAACAGAAGAAGAACAGAAACAGCAATTAGCAGAAGAACTATTCGCTGAATTAGCGAATAATCGTGAAGCAGTCGAGGAAACGATGCAGTTACTAGCGCAATTACAAAAAGCCGGTATTTTAGATGCAGCGATTAGTTTACTTGCTGCGAAAGAAGATGTTTCGAAAATCGCTGTGGAGCAATTAAATCGTGAACCAGTGAAAAATGCGTTAAATAATATGATGGGAGCAGGAGAAGCATTGTCTTCAGTGGACCCAGAAATAACGAAACAAATCACATCCAGCTTAGTCACTGGATTACAATTTGCAACGGATGAATTAAATAATGGAAAAAAAACAAAGGTAATGGATTTCTTTAAGGTATTAAAAGATCCCGATATCAATAGAGCAATTACATTTGGTTTTAGCTTTTTAAAAGCATTCGGGCAAGGGCTAGAGAAAAAATAGAGGAAATGAAAAAAGTGATGGGAAGTAGCCATCACTTTTTTCGTTGTATGTATAAGAGTGTTCATGTTTAGCGGAATATATTATTATTAAAAGATGGATTGGAACTGGAAATGTGGAATCCATCTCAAATACCGTTTTAGAATTTGGAGGAATATATGCAACACCGTAAAAAACTATCTATACCAGGAGTAATGGGACATTCCTTTCAAACAGTTAGATTTGCTTTTTGGAATGTATTAACCTTTCAACTTGCTTATAAATTATTAGCAGCGATTGTATTTGTCCCGCTATTTGGGATCATTTTTAATAAGTTATTGTATTTTGCTGGTTATGCAAATGCAACGAACGATGAATTATTAGCGTTTTTAAAGACACCATACGGCATCTTGGCAGTCGTAATTTTGTCATTGTTAGCACTGTTTCTTATTTTTACGGAATTTGCGGTACTTATTATTATTTCGTATTTTGCTCATAAAAGACAAAAGGTGAAACTACGTCCGATTTTATATAAAACGGTAACGTATTTACCTACTCTTTTCACATATTGCTTACCAGGATTTATTTTATATGCTGTCGTATTGTTACCTCTTTTAAATATGGGGTATGAAACAGCATTAATCCCGCAAATTCAAATTCCTAACTTTATTACAGGAGAACTATTTAAGACAACGATGGGACAGGTGGGTTATTACACGTTCTTTGCTGTAGTTGCGTATTTGAACCTTCGTTGGATTTTTGTCCTACCTATTGTTGTATTAGAGCAAAAGCCATTTCGTATGGCAGCGCGTAAAAGTGCAGTTTTAGTAAAAGAAAGCTTTTTTAAAGTATTGTTCTTTTTAGTAGGCTTTTTTATTTCAATAGGGATCGTGTATGGTGTATTTTTTGGAATGTATTTATTGTGTCTATGGGGCGTGTATGAGTTTACGAATCCGCAGGGAACATTTGCGTTATTAGCTGAATCAACAATCTCTGTATTTTTAACGAGTACATTGTATTTATTTAGTTTTATCGTGACACCGTTTTATATTATGGCGATTACACGATTGTATTTACAAAAGGTTCCCGTCGAAGATGTTTTACTAGAAGAAGGATTAGATTATTCAAAATCGAAAGCCGATAAATGTTTCTTCCAAAAACATCGATGGAAATTTATTGGTGTATATATTGTAGGAATTATTACTGCAGGAATGGTCGTTGCTTTCATTGTAACGTTTATTTCGAATTCGTATAAAGAACCGATTATTATGGCACACCGCGGGTATATATCAAAAGGGGTAGAAAATACGAAAGAAGCTGTGCAAGGTGCTATTGATGTAAAGGCAGACTACGCTGAAATAGATGTATTACAAACAAAAGATGGTGAACTGGCGGTTATACATGATTTGAAGTTAAAACGTCTTGCCAATGCCAATGTGCATGTGTCAGATTTAACGATGGATGAGTTAAGGCAGCTTACTCTTAGTCAAGATGGGTTCACAGGGGAAATTAGTACATTAGATGAGATTATTAAGCTTTCAAAAAATAAAATAAAACTTAATATAGAAGTGAAGCTTCACGGTAATGAGAAGGATTTCGTAAATAAAGTATTAAAAACAATTAAAGATAATGACTTTGAGAAACAATGCGTTATTCAAACATTACATTATCCCCTCATAAAAGAGTTTAAGCGTGCAAATCCAGATATAAAAGTAGGATATATACTGTATGCAAGTAGAGCTAACTTAAAGAATGTGAAGGCTGATTTTTATGTAGCAGAAGAATACATGTTAAATAAAAAATTAGTAAAAGAAGCAAGGAAATTAAATAAGCCAATTTACGTATGGACAGTAAATGATATGGAAAGTTTAAAGGCATATTATAAGTTAAACGTAGATGGTATCATTACCGATTACCCTGAAGATGCACGTGAAACAATTAAGATGTTAAAAGAGCAAGAAGCGGAAGAAAGTGATCTGTTTGATAAAATTACGGAAACAACAGATGATTTGTTTTCAAAGTTATTTATAAGTTATCCAGCTGCTAGCTAAATGCTAGCAGCTGTTTTTTTTTGTAAAAAGAATATATCTCTAAAGTGTTGAGTAAAGTAATAAATGTATATGTATACGCCGTTATTGGGGTTTCTTACATTGTTACATTATTGTCGAATAATAAATGATTACTGCTTATTTTGAAGAAGTATAATGAAAATAGAATAATAGATAATGGAATGATACGAACGCCCTAATAGAATCAATGTTTTATATATTTACACTATTCTAAATATATAAACTTTAAAAAAATAGTATGTTAGCGTTTTCATAACTTTGAAGTTATGCTAGAATAAGGACATAAGTTATTAATTATTACAAAAAGAAAAAAGACTTTCTTTTTTCTGTTAATTATAAGGGGGCATTTCATTATGCGTATTGGAGTACCAGCAGAAATTAAAAACAACGAAAACCGTGTGGCAATGACACCAGCAGGTGTTGTACATTTAGTTCGTAACAATCACGAAGTATTCATTCAAAAGGATGCAGGTGTAGGATCTGGTTTCACAGATGCTCAGTATGTTGAAGCGGGAGCAAAAATCGTTGATACAGCTGAAGAAGCTTGGAACATGGAAATGGTTATGAAAGTTAAGGAACCAGTTGAAAGCGAATACAAACACTTCAGTGAAGGTTTAATCTTATTCACATACTTACACTTAGCTCCAGAGCCAGAATTAACAAAAGCTTTAATTGAGAAGAAAGTAGTTGCTATTGCATACGAAACAGTACAATTAGAAAACCGTTCATTACCATTACTTGCACCTATGAGTGAAGTAGCTGGTCGTATGGCTGCACAAATTGGTGCACAATTCCTTGAGAAAAACAAAGGCGGTAAAGGTATCTTACTTGCAGGTGTTCCAGGGGTTAAACGCGGTAAAGTAACAATTATCGGTGGTGGACAAGCTGGTACAAATGCTGCTAAAATTGCAGTTGGACTAGGTGCGGATGTAACAATCATCGACTTAAGCGCAGAACGTCTTCGTCAATTAGATGACATTTTCGGAAACCAAGTAAAAACTTTAATGTCTAATCCTTACAATATTGCAGAAGCTGTTAAAGAGTCTGATCTTGTAATCGGTGCAGTATTAATCCCAGGTGCAAAAGCGCCAAAACTTGTAACAGAAGAAATGATTAAATCAATGGAACCAGGTTCTGTTGTTGTTGATATCGCGATTGACCAAGGTGGTATTTTCGAAACAACTGACCGTATTACAACTCATGACAACCCAACTTACGAAAAACACGGCGTTGTTCACTATGCAGTTGCAAACATGCCAGGTGCGGTTCCACGTACATCAACTCTTGCATTAACAAACGTAACAGTACCATATGCAGTACAAATTGCTAACAAAGGCTACAAAGAAGCTTGCCTAGGCAATACTGCATTATTAAAAGGTATCAATACATTAGATGGCTATGTAACATTCGAAGCAGTTGCAGAAGCTCACGGTGTAGAGTACAAAGGTGCAAAAGAGTTATTAGAAGCAGAAACAGTATCTTGCTAATAGCAGCATTATACAAAACAAAATCGAACAATATATAAAACAACATGATAAGAGCTAAGAGATAACACCTCTTAGCTCTTCTTGGCAAAAGGGGGCATTCATCGTGGCCAACCTATTTAAAAAGAAATCCGTTACGCAATTGTTAGGGGAAAGTAAAAGTAAAACTTTGACGAAAACACTAGGGGCATTTGACCTAACAATGCTAGGGATTGGTGCGATAATTGGTACAGGAGTTTTAGTATTAACTGGAATAGTAGCAGCAAGAGATGCTGGTCCGGCAGTTATTTTTTCATTCATGATTGCAGCAATTGTTTGTGGATTTGCAGCTTTATGTTATGCAGAGGTTGCGTCTACACTTCCTGTTTCAGGTAGTGTGTACACCTATTCATATGCGACAATTGGTGAATTTGTTGCCCATTTAATGGGATGGACATTACTATCCGTATATGTCGTAACAACTGCCGCGGTAGCTGGTGGATGGACAGGTTATTTCAATAATTTAGTGAGTGGATTAGGAATTGAAATTCCAAAAGCATTGTTAATGATTCCAGCGCAAGGTGGTATCGTGAACTTACCTGCAGTTATCGTTACGTTGGTGATAACTTGGTTATTATCACGAGGTACGAAAGAAAGTAAGCGTGTGAATAACATAATGGTATTGATTAAAATTGGTATTGTTGTTTTATTCATTGCAGTTGGTGTATTCTACGTGAAACCAGAAAACTGGATACCATTTGCACCGTATGGCTTAAGTGGAGTCTTTGCCGGAGGAGCAGCAGTATTCTTTGCTTTCTTAGGATTTGATGCATTAGCGACTTCTGCTGAAGAAGTAAAAAATCCGCAACGTGATCTACCGATTGGTATTATTGCTTCGTTAGTGATTTGTACAATCATTTATGTTGTAGTTTGTCTTGTTATGACAGGTATGGTTTCTTATAAGGAATTAGATGTACCAGAAGCTATGGCATATGTACTAGAGGTTGTAGGGCAAGATAAAGTAGCGGGTGTAATTGCTATTGGAGCTGTAATTGGTATTATGGCTGTAATTTTCGCTTACATTTATGCGACAACACGTGTATTCTTCGCTATGAGCCGTGACGGTTTATTGCCAAAATCTTTTGCGAAAATTAACAAGAAGACAGAAGCACCAACATTTTCAGTTTGGATAACAGGAATTGGTAGTGCTTTAATTGCTGGATTTATCGATTTAAAAGAATTGTCGAATTTAGCGAATATTGGAGCATTATTAACATTTGCGATGGTTGGTGTAACTGTTATCATTCTTCGTAAAACGCATCCGAAATTACAACGTGGATTTATGGTACCACTTGTACCAACCTTACCGATTATTTCAGTTGTATGTTGTCTATTCTTAATGGTAAATTTACCATTAACAACATGGATATACTTCGGTATTTGGTTAGCGCTTGGTGTAGTTGTATACTTTGTTTATTCGAAAAAACATAGTCATTTAAAAGACGATGGAAGTTCGCAGGATAATTTAGAAGAAGCTAATTAAAGGGATATAAAGTAGTAAGCCTTGTGCGTCTAGGGAGCGCGCAAGGCTTTTTCTTTTGCGGAAATAAAGGGAAGCCATGTTATTTTGTCGAATTTTTATGTCGGAATATGAAAATGGGGTGGAAAGATGGAGAGGAAAGTTGTTGTTGGAGCCGAAGGGTATAATAATAATCCAGGTTGGTTACATACAAATGAGAAAGAATTAAATTTATTAAAAGGAGAGATGTGGTTTGAAAAATTTGCTCCAAATTCTGTATCAGCCATTTTAGCAGAACATGTATGGGAGCATTTATCGTATGAGGAAGGTATAGAAGCAGCGAGAGTTTGCTACGAGTTTTTAAAAGATGGTGGATACATTCGTTGTGCAGTCCCTGATGCGTATTTTCCAGATGAAGAATATCAACAGGGTGTACAAGTAGGGGGGCCAGGTCCATTAGATCATCCGGCAGTAAGTCATAAAATCGTTCATAACTATAAAACGATCACGTCCATGTTTGAATCGGCAGGTTTTCAAGTGAGAATCTTAGAATATTGTGATGAGAATGGTGAGTTTCATTGTAATGATTGGAATGAGAAAGATGGGTTTATTTATCGATCGAAACGTTTTGACCATAGAAATCAGGATAATAAGTTAGGGTTTGTTTCTTTAATTGTGGATGCGATGAAAAATGAAAAGTAAGTAGGAAAGGGATGTGCAAAGTGTACATCCTTTTTTGTATGAGAATATAATGGATGCGAAAAATATGTGTACGTCTTTTTAAACTGGGAACGAAATGTTCGAAAAAATGTATCAGATTTCATTGACACATATGAATAGACGCTCATATAATAAAGATATAAAACATATGAATGATTGTTCATATGTTCAAATGAAGAGGTGAGCTATAATGGCTGGAAATAAAGTAGAAACACCACAAGAGACATGTTCTCAAACGATAATTCATGAAGAAGTCGTTGATCAAGTAAAACAAACAATTCCAACTGATGAAAGTTTAAGTAAAGTAGCAGAACTATTTAAAGTATTAGGTGATCGTACACGTACGAGAATATTACATGCATTATTTGAAGCTGAAATGTGTGTTTGTGATTTAGCTTATTTATTAGGAATGACGCAATCTTCAATCTCACATCAGCTTCGTGTATTAAAGCAAGCAAAGCTTGTAAAGAACCGTAAAGAAGGAAAAGTCGTTTATTATTCGTTAGCTGACCAGCACGTAATTCATATCTTCGAGCAAGCGTTTGAACACGTAAATGAGGAAGAATAAAAAAGAACGCGAGGAGGGAGAACGATGGCTGAAGCATTAGTGAAAAAGAAACTGATGTTAGAAGGTTTAGATTGTGCGAACTGTGCGATGAAAATTGAAAAAGGTGTTGGGAATATAGAAGGAGTAAATTCTTGCTCGGTAAATTTCGCAACAAAGACAATGGTTTTAGAAACATCGCAAAATAAAGAAGACGAAGTTGTCACGGAAGCGAAGCAACTCGTTACAAAATTAGAGCCACACGTTAAAGTGCAAGAAGAACAAAAAACAAAATCAGCAAAAGAAGTATTTATATTAGAAGGTTTAGATTGCGCGAATTGTGCAATGAAAATTGAAAATAAAGTTAAGGAAATGCCAACTGTTTCAGAAGCAACTGTTGATTTTGTATCAAAGAAATTACGAGTAGAAGTTGCGAATAAAAGAGAATTAGAAGCGACTGTAGAAAATATAAAAAATGTCGTTCAAAAGTTAGAACCAGATGTAAAAGTTGTTCGTGAAGAGAAAACTGGACACGACCACGGGCACAGTCATGATCATGGTGATGGAAATGTGAAAAAGATGATAGGGCGATTAGTAGTCGGTGGAATTTTGACAGCAATTGCTGCCTTAGCTGGATTGCCACAAATGATAACAATTCCGTTATTCGTCCTTGCGTATTTATTAATAGGTGGAGATATTGTCTGGAGAGCGGTAAGAAACATAATTCGCGGCCAAGTGTTCGATGAAAACTTTTTAATGGCAATTGCAACTGTAGGAGCTTTTGCAATTCAACAATATTCAGAAGCTGTTGCGGTAATGTTATTTTATCAAGTAGGGGAACTATTCCAAAGTATTGCGGTAAATCGCTCTCGAAAATCAATTACTTCATTAATGGATATTCGTCCTGATTATGCGAATGTGAAAGTTGGAAATGAAACGAAACAAGTATCACCAGAAGATGTGCAAATTGGTGATTATATTATCGTGAAACCGGGTGAGAAAGTACCATTAGATGGAAAAGTAGTTGAAGGAACATCAATGATGGATACTTCAGCACTCACAGGTGAATCGGTACCACGTGAAGTAGAAGTTGGGAATGATGTACTAAGTGGTTTTGTAAACCAAAATGGTGTATTAACAATTGAAGTTACAAAAGAATTCGGTGAATCAACTGTATCGAAAATCTTAGATTTAGTACAAAATGCAAGCAGCAAAAAAGCGCCGACTGAAAACTTTATTACGAAGTTTGCGCGTTATTATACTCCAGTCGTAGTTATTACAGCGGCGATCATGGCGTTCATTCCGCCACTTATTTTAGAAGGTGCTACATTCTCAGATTGGATTTATAGAGCGTTAGTATTCTTAGTTATCTCTTGTCCATGTGCGCTAGTTGTATCCATTCCACTTGGTTTCTTTGGAGGAATTGGCGGAGCATCTAAAAGTGGGATTTTAGTAAAAGGAAGTAACTATTTAGAAGCATTGAATGATGTGAAATATATCGTTTTTGATAAAACAGGAACATTAACAAAAGGTGTTTTTAAAGTTACGAAAATGGAGCCTAGTGAAGGTACTACAGCTGAAGAGCTATTAAAATATGCCGCATTTGCAGAAGTATATTCAAATCATCCGATTGCACAATCTATTCGAAATGCATATGGAAAATCAATCGATGAAAATGCTATTGAAGACTATAGTGAAATCTCTGGTCATGGTACGGTTGTAAAAGTACAAGGAAAAGAGATTTTTGCAGGTAATGCTAAATTAATGAGAAAAGAAAACATTACATTTAAACAACCAGAAACAGTAGGTACATTAGTTCATGTTGCTGTAGAAGGTAAATATGCAGGTTATATTGTTATCTCTGATGAGGTAAAAGAAGATTCAAAACAAGCAATTCAAAAGTTAAAAGAACTAGGTATTAAGAAAACTGTGATGTTAACTGGTGATGCAAAACCAGTTGGTGAAGCTGTTGGTAAAGAATTAGGCTTAGACGAAGTTCATGCAGAGTTATTACCACAACAAAAAGTAGAAGAGATTGAAAAAATCGATGCGGCAAAACACGGTAAAGAAAAGGTTGCATTCGTCGGTGATGGTATTAATGATACGCCAGTATTAGCACGAGCGGACGTTGGTATTGCGATGGGTGGCTTAGGATCAGATGCAGCAATTGAAGCTGCGGATATCGTTATTATGACTGATGAGCCTTCGAAAATTGCGACAGCTGTAAAAATTGCAAAACGTACAAGAAGCATTGTATGGCAAAATATTATATTTGCATTAGGTGTTAAAGGGTTAGTGTTATTACTTGGTGCGTTCGGTATTGCAACAATGTGGGAAGCAGTATTCTCAGATGTGGGTGTGACATTAATCGCAGTATTAAATGCAATGCGTGTATTACGAGTGAAAGATTTATAAAAAAGAGGACGCGATTGCGTCCTCTTTTTTATTGGTTATTTTGTTGAAATTGATTCAATAAAATAATAACAAACATCACTTTGTTTTTTTTAATATATTTTTCACAAAAAGCCCGATTGGTGAAGGCTAATAATCAGTGGGGGATGGACAAATCCCCGCTGATTAAAGTTGCATTTTATTTTTGCATGTTTTTTTCAACTTGTTCGCGAACAGTTTGAATGTAATTCATTTTATGGTCCCAACATTCTTGGCTTAAATCGACAGGATACTCTTCGGGATTTAAAGTTCGCATATATTCCTCCCAAAAAAGCGCGAGACTCTGTTCGTTATATTTTTGAATATCTAGTATGCTTGGTAATTCGTATGTCCTTTTACCGTTAACGAAAATGTCTTTATGCAGTTCGCATGCTTCAAAGTTTGTTACGAATTTACTTATATATGTGTGAACAGGATGAAACATTTTTAAGCGTTCTTCTGTTCCTGGTTCTTCAGCATCTAGTGCAATATAATCGCCTTCTGCATGATTGTTAACTCGATTGATAATACGATAAATTCGTTTAAGTCCTGGAGTAGTAATCTTTTCTGGGTTAGATGAAATTTTAATCGTATCATTTAATTTTCCGTCAGTATCTTCAATCGCAACTAGTTTATAGACAGCCCCTAATGCTGGTTGCTCAAATGACGTAATCAATTTCGTTCCAACACCCCATACATCAATTTTAGCTCCCTGAGATTTTAAATGCATAATTGTGTATTCATCTAAATCGCTAGAAGCGATAATTTTTGTATTTGTAAATCCAGCATCATCAAGTAATTTTCGTGCTTTTTTTGATAAATATGCCATATCTCCGCTATCAAGACGGATGCCATAGAAATCAATGCGATCTCCAAATTCTTTTGCAACACGAATTGCATTTGGAACACCTGATTTTAAAGTGTCGTATGTATCGACAAGAAAAACACACTTTTTATGTGTCTCAGCATATTTTTTAAACGCAACATATTCATCACGATATGCTTGAACGAAAGAGTGGGCATGAGTACCGGCTACAGGGATGCCAAAACGTTTTCCTGCACGAACGTTACTTGTAGATGAAAATCCACCAATAAAGGCAGCTCGTGTTCCCCAAAGGGCAGCATCAAACTCATGAGCACGTCTTGTACCGAATTCTAAAAGTTCGTCATTATTTGCAGCGTGCTTCATACGTGTAGCTTTTGTGGCAATTAATGTTTGGTAATTCACAATATTTAAGAGAGCGGTTTCAATAATTTGTGCTTCACCGAGCGGTGCATCAACACGTAATAAAGGCTCGTTATTAAAAACAACTTCACCTTCTTGCATACTACGAACCGTTCCGGTGAATTTCATATTTTTTAAATAATGAAGAAATTCTTCTTCAAATTGTAATTCTGCTAAATAAGCGATATCACTTTCGGTAAAACTGAAATTTTCTATGTACTCTACAATTTTCTCAAGGCCAGCAAAAACAGCATAGCCGTTTTCAAATGGAAGCTTTCGAAAATATAAATCAAACACAGAACGGCGATTATGAATACCGTCTTTCCAATATGTATAAGCCATATTGATTTGATATAAATCTGTATGTAAGGCATAACTATCGTCTTTATAATAATTCATCGCGAAAACACCTCCATAATTTGGTTATAGTATACCAATTTTTCCTCGTTCGTAGCAAAGAAGGAATATTGAAATGAAGTCAAGAGAGAAAAAAATGAAATAATGCATATTTTTTAGAAAATTAGAATTTATCAATTTATATTTCGCTGGATTTTATGTATTATTAGAGTAATGGGGTAATGAGAATGGAGGAGGACAATGCAACAAACATTAGAAAAAATAGGCAAACAAGTCTTTTACAAACGGCTACAGCAAAAAATGACACAAGAAGAATTATGTCAGGGCATTTGTTCCGTCTCATATTTAAGTAAAATCGAAAATGGAAAGATCGAAGCATCAGAAGAAATTCTACAATTGCTCTGCACAAGGCTAGAAATTGCTGTGACGGATTTGAGAGATGTGGAAGAAGATGTGAAGGTGAAGCTGGATGAATGGTTGAATGCACTAGTTCATTTGGACAAGCAACAGGTAGAACGTATATATGAAGACTTACAAGGTGAAATGAAGCATGTTTTAGATTTTGAAATTATAAATTATTATAAGTTACTTTATACGCGATATTTAATTATGAAAAGGGATTTTTCTGCTGTTGAAGAAGAATTGGATAGATTGAAGAAAGTGTACAAGAAATACTCACCTTTTCAGAAGATGTTGTATACGTATAGTAAAGCTCTATTACTTAGTTTGCAATATAAGCATAAAGAAAGTTTGGAGTATTTAATTGAGACAGAAGAAATGGCTAAGGAGCAAGGGTATTATGAAACGGGGATATATTATAACTTGAGTCTAGCGTATAGTCATCTAAATATACCACATTTAGCTATGCATTTTGCTCATATTGCTATGGAAGGATTCCGTAATGAATATAAATTCCGTTATGTAATCAATTGCCAAACAATTATTGCTTTAAGTTATGTAGAAAAAGCGCAATATGAAGAAGCTCTAAAGATTTATGAAAGTATATTGCGAGAAGTAGATTCTTTTGCGGAAAAAGACATGATTAAAGCTATGACTTTAAATAATATGGGAGAATTATATCATTATAAAAACGAGCATGATAAATCAAAGAACTATTTTCTTCAAAGTTTTGAATTACAGAAGATAGTCAATATGAATTATATTGAAACGATTTATGGACTTGCTAAACAATGCATTCATCTTAAACGTTATGAAGAGGCACAGGAATGGATAGAAAAAGGAATTGATTGCTCACGTAGTGATGAAAAATATAATAAAATGATTTATTCGTTTTTTATATTTAAGTATAAATATTTTGGAGAACCTCAAGAATTTAAGAGGTTCTTAGAGAATGAGGCTATTCCGTTCTTTAAGAGTGTAGGTAGTATGAAAGAATTGAAAAATGCTTATTTAGAACTAGCTATGTATTTGGAGAATGAATTTAAGTATGAAGAAAGTAATAAATATTATAAAGAAGCTATTAAAGTTTTAGAAGAAAAGGAGGAGTTGAATTGAAAAAGCGTATGTATGGTGTGGTGGGAATGAGTATAGTTGCAATTTTGTCTTTAGGGGTTAACTATTCTAATCCAGATATATATGGAGTGAAGTCTCTTAAAGAAAAATCAGTAAATTACTCTAATCCAGATATATATGGAATGAAATCTTTAAAAGAAGGAAGTATAAACTACTCTAATCCAGATATCTATGGTTTTAATTTTTCGCAAGAAAAAGTTATAAATTATTCTAATCCAGATATTTATGGTTAAGAAAATAACGAGAACCCCTTTCCAACCGGAAAGGGGTTTTTTCAATATTTGTTCATCAAAATTCTACAAAACTTGAGAAATTAATTAATTGAATTTTTAGTATATTAATAGTGGAAACATAGTGCTACGATAAAACTACTCTTTTTCAAAAAAATTTTTATTAGGGGGAAGGTTCATGAAAAAGAAAAGTTTAGCGTTAGTGTTAGCGACAGGAATGGCAGTTACAACGTTTGGAGGGACAGGCTCTGCATTTGCAGATTCTAAAAATGTGCTCTCTACGAAGAAGTACAATGAGACAGTACAGTCACCTGAGTTTATTTCTGGTGATCTAACTGGAGCGACTAGCAAAAAAGCGGAATCTGTTGTGTTTGATTACTTAAATGCAGCAAAAGGTGATTACAAGCTAGGGGAAAAGAGTGCGCAAGATTCTTTCAAAGTGAAACAAGTGAAAAAAGATGCTGTGACTGATTCAACGGTAGTACGTATGCAACAAGTTTATGAAGGAGTACCTGTATGGGGGTCTACTCAAGTAGCTCACGTAAGTAAAGATGGTTCTTTAAAAGTATTGTCTGGAACAGTTGCGCCTGATTTGGACAAGAAGGAAAAACTGAAAAATAAAAATAAGATTGAAGGCGCAAAGGCAATTGAAATCGCGCAGCAAGATTTAGGAGTAACACCGAAATATGAAGTAGAACCAAAAGCGGACTTATATGTATACCAAAACGGTGAAGAAACAACATATGCATACGTTGTAAATCTAAACTTCTTAGATCCAAGTCCAGGAAACTACTACTATTTCATTGAAGCAGACAGCGGTAAAGTATTAAATAAATATAATAAACTTGATCATGTAACAAATGAAGATAAGTCACCAGTTAAGCAAGATGCTCCTAAACAGGAAACGAAAGCAGCTGGAAAACCTGTAACAGGAACAAATAAAGTAGGAACTGGTAAAGGTGTATTAGGAGATACGAAGTCGCTTAATACAACATTATCTGGGTCATCTTATTATTTACAAGATAATACGCGTGGTGCAACGATTTTCACATATGATGCGAAAAACCGTTCGACATTACCAGGAACGTTATGGGCGGATACAGATAATGTATTTAATGCAGCGTATGATGCAGCGGCAGTAGATGCTCATTACTATGCTGGTAGAACGTATGATTACTATAAAGCTACATTTAACCGAAATTCTATTAATGATGCAGGCGCACCATTGAAATCGACTGTTCATTATGGAAGCAAGTATAATAACGCGTTCTGGAACGGCTCACAAATGGTATATGGAGATGGAGATGGTGTAACATTTACTTCATTATCTGGTGGTATTGATGTAATTGGTCACGAATTAACGCATGCTGTTACGGAAAATAGCTCGGATTTAATTTATCAAAATGAATCAGGAGCGTTAAATGAAGCGGTTTCTGATATTTTTGGTACATTAGTAGAGTATTATGATAATCGTAATCCAGATTGGGAGATTGGTGAAGATATTTACACACCTGGTAAAGCAGGAGACGCGCTTCGCTCTATGAGTGATCCAACGAAATATGGTGACCCAGACCATTATTCTAAGCGTTACACTGGTACTAGTGATAACGGTGGCGTTCATACAAACAGTGGCATTATTAACAAACAAGCTTATTTATTAGCAAATGGCGGTACGCATTCTGGTGTAACTGTAACTGGTATCGGAAAAGATAAATTAGGTGCAATTTACTACCGTGCAAATACACAATATTTCACGCAATCTACTACATTTAGTCAAGCTCGTGCTGGTTTAGTACAAGCTGCTGCTGATTTATATGGTGCGAGCTCTGCTGAAGTAACAGCAGTTAAGCAATCATTTAGTGCTGTTGGTGTAAACTAAGACTTTAAGAGATAGTTATTAATAAAATACCTCAAAAATAAAGAAGGAGCCGTAGCTCCTTCTTTATTTTTTTCTCCATTTTTTCCACAAATAAAACAATCCGATACAACCTGCTATTGTTACAATCGACTTCGCTTCATTTGTTCCGTTCATAACCTGATATGCCGAATATACCTCGATCAATAAAGCCGGTATTTTACCTATTGTACTGGCAATACTGAAGGAGAGTAATGATATTTTTCCTAGAGCTGCAAATAAAGTAACAATACCTGATGGAATGAAAGGGATAAAACGGAAAGAGAGAACGAGTAGAAAGGCCTCTTTACCTTCTACGTAAAGGAGTCTTTCTGCCTTTGGATACTTATTTACTTTATCGTGAGTGAACTTTTGAAGGCCAATACGATAAATATAAAACGAGATAATAGCCCCTAATGCTTCACCTACGATCGAAATGATGGTGCCATTTATTACACCGAAGAGCTGTATATTGATGGCGGTTAAAAAGATGCTAGGGATAACACCTAAAAAACTGATGATGATGTTGATTACGATACTAAGTGGAATTGCGATTGAATAGTATTCTGTTAAGAAATTCTGAATCGTTTCGGCCATCGTATAAAATCCTTTATCTTTTTTTGCATTACACCATATTTCGGTTGTATAGGCAAGAGGAAATTTACATAATGTAGAAAAACGTTGATAGAAACGGGTTTATATACCTTATATAGGTATTGGGTATATGGAAATAGGGGTATTTTTATAAAACTTATAAAAATGCAAACAAACCCTTTATTTAAAGGGTTTGTTTGGTGTTTTAATTAGTATTTTCATCAGGGAAATAATTTAAAAAACAAGGGGGTATATATTTCAGAAGTTGTAAAGCAATGGTTTTGTAAAATTAGGCTTGTAAAGATTGCAGAATGGATGAAAAGTTTTAAAAATGTATACGTTTTTTCGTTCTGAAATTGACTTTTAGTGAAGTTACGATAATAATCGTGAAGAGGTGATATGATGAAACGAATAAGCAGTCTTTTCTTGAGTAGTTTATTGGCACTAATGCTGATCTTAAGTGGATGTGCAGGAAAAGAACAAAAAACAGAGAAACAAACAGGGAATCAAGCTACGTCAGTAGAAAAAATTAGTGATAATATTTTAGATGAAATGGAAGGGCCACCGAAAAATGGTCATACGATTGAAAGGCATGTAGGCAAATCAGAAGAGGATTTGAAGAATCGTTTGAAGACAGATAAAGTGTCAGCGGCAAGTACATACTATGATAAAGAAACAGCGACGAAAGCTGTAAAAGATAGTTTGAATCAACATGATAAAGAAATTCAAGATTGGTTGAAAAATTCTAAAGAGGCTCGTCTTGTATTAAATACAACTCATTCATTCCCGGTTGGAAAAACGGTAATAAAGAAAAATATGAATGTAAAAGACAAGTTAGTAAAAACTGTTACTGTTTTAGCGAGAGATAAGTCAGGAGAATTAGGATATAAGATCATTACTTCCTATCCATCTGACAAATAAGAAGGGGGAGTACATATGTATACGACATTACAATACTTTCTTAAATCGTACTGTACGTTAAGTATTCATGAGGATGAAATAGTGAGCGTGATGGAAGAATTTATAGAGCAAGAAGACGAAGAAATTGTTTTGAAATTGCGCGATGAGTTAGTAACTATGAAAAAAAAGAACGCGTGGGAAGAAGCGTGCGTATTAGCTGCGAAGCAAGGGAATCGTATGTGGTCTTTAGAAGAAACGAAAGACCATCTCGAAACTTTTATACTATTATTGCAAAAGAAAAAGGCGTGAGTAGATCACGCCTTTTTATATACGCTTTTTGAAATTTGTCTGTTTGATAGTATCTCATTGTTTTGGGGCACTTTTATATACGCTTTTTGAAATTTGTCCATTTGATATTACTTCACCGTTTTGTGTTACTTTTTTATACGTAACCGCTGTTATTTTATCACCAGTATTACTAATTACTTGAGAAGAAACTTCAACATTTTTACCAGTATTTGTACCGAAAATGCGCGTAGTAATACTACCACCATTTGAAAATGCTTGAATATAAATATGATTACCTGTATTGTTTTTAAATTTTAAATCCGGACCATAATCTGCCACTGCTGCATCTTGCCCAAGTGGCAAATAATTTACGGGCATAGAATGATTGCTTCGAGAAACAATTCCTAAATCTGCCCTTAAAGCTGCACTATATAAAGTACTACTGACTTGGCAAACGCCCCCGCCTGCACTTTGTATCACTTTACCTTGTGAATATACTGCTGCGGATTTATAACCATGTGCAGCATCAGTTACGCCAACACGGCCATTAAAACTAAACGTTTCATCAGGGGCTACAATAACTCCACTTAAAGTATTAGCTGACTTATTTACGTTAAAGGATTGATTGCCATTACGACCAGCCATTGGAGTCGAGTATTCAGCGATTACTTCTTTAATCCCCATTTTTTGTATATCTTCTGTAGATCGCTCTGGTTTTATGAGTGTAACTGGTAATGTAACGTCTGATGTGCCAGCAGTAATGGCTTGTTTCGTTAAATCAGTTAGTTTTCCTTTATCAATTTTTTTTCCATTTTGACTTTGGCTAATATTTACGGTAGAACCTTCAATATTTAATTCTGCATTAACAGGATTTTTTAATGTTTCATTATATTTGTCCTTTATAAAGCTTTCGTAAGTTGTTGTATTTAATTTTGATGTTAATTTATAGTCACGTTTTAATTCGCCATTTTCAGCTTGTTTACGCATGTTATAACGATTAATCATATTGCCTTCTTGTTCTTTAAAAATGGTGTCGGCAATTTCTTTTTCATTATATTCCACACCTAAATCTTTCCATACATATGTTTGTTTATCATCTTGGGATACGTAGTTAAGAGATTTTTGATCTAATTCATTCACCTTTTGATTAATAATAGCTTGAATATCTGCTTTATTTTTTCCATCAAGAGAAATGTCTTCAAATGTAGTATTTGGTAATGCGGTAGTATTTAATTGGGTATTTAATGCGGATACATATTGATAGCCACCAATACCACCTACACAAAGTAATATGCCACCAGCGATAGCTGAACCGATTAGTATTTTACCTCTCTTCATTTATTTCCCCCCAGAAAAATTTGTATAAATATATGTATTACATTTTTTGTATAAAAATGATGAAAATAACAGTATGTATGTCCTAGTATACTATCATTTTCACTATGTGTGTAATGTTTTTATAAAAAATGTTACACTGTTGTAATAATTGTCTCTTTTTGTCACAATATGTGTGAAAAATATGTTGAAAATTATAATAAAAAGGCTGTCTAGAAAGATCTAGCAGCCTTTTTATTATAATTTTTTATGTTCATTTTTATTCGTAACACCGAGATGTTCTTGAAGGGTTGTCGATATATCATTGACGCTTTTTTCGTCTGGAACGTAATAATAAATACCATCTATATATTTATCGGTACCTTCTACTTGCATTTTATCCATTTTTAAATCTGAACCCATTGAATTCTTTGCAATTGCCATCATATCATCAAAAGTTAAATTTGTTTTTAAGTCGTTATCGACAGCATCTAGTAGGCCACCGATTTTATTAATGGAATTAAGGGATAGTGCTTTTTCAGCGATAGCTTCTAAAACAAGTTGTTGTCGTTGACCGCGCATATAATCACTGTCGATATGACGAGTTCTCGCTAGTGCAAGTGCTTCTTCGCCATTTAAATGTTGACGTCCTTTTTCTAGATGAATTGCATTCGGTTCGTCTTTACTATTTTGTTCTGTGAATTCAACTGGAACGTCGACAGTAATACCACCAAGGGAATCAACAATTTTAATAAATGATTTAAAGTTGAATTTTACATAATAGTCAACTGGAACATCTAAAAAGTTCTCTACTGTATCAATCGTGCTGTCTACGCCACCGAATACGTGTGCGTGTGTAATTTTATCGTATTTATCACGTGATTTAATGTAGACACGTGAGTCACGTGGAATGCTGACAAGTTTAACGGATTTATCATTTTTATTAATTGTTGCCAGTAATAGCGCATCCGTACGAGTTGCTTTTCCGTAATTCTTGTCCCTAATATCACTTTCGTCAACACCCATAATAAGTATGGAAATGTTATCAGTCATAGGTTTAACAGCTTTTTCACGTTTGCTTGATTTATCTCCTCGTCCTAGTTCAGCATAAGCGTTACTTAAAACGGATTTTGCTTTACTGTATATATGGAAGGAGTAGCCTCCTGCTCCGAGTGCTACAATCAGTAATGGAATAAGAAGGAGCCAAAGTAGGTGTTTTTTCTTTGAGCGTCCTTTTTTGGCTCGTGTATCTTTGCTCATGTCGGATTTCATCATTTTTTCTCCTTTAAAACTATCAAAGTGTATACATCTAAAAGCGTATTCAAACACATAAAAAATATTGTACGCTAAATAAAAGAGATTGTACATGTATAAAAAATAGACGTCTCGATTATTTATAAGACATCTATTCGTTATTGTATACAAAAGATAGGGATAAGAAAATGATAAAATTTTACCTTATTACAGCATAATGCTTACGATAATCGCAGATAAAATACTAACGAGAGTAGCTCCGTATAGTAATTTTAAACCAAATCGTGCAACAACGTTTCCTTGTTCTTCGTTTAATCCTTTTACCGCACCGGAAATTATTCCAATGGAAGAGAAATTTGCAAAAGAAACGAGGAAGACGGAAATTATACCAACTGTGCGGGGAGAAAGGCTGTTGGAAATTTTACTAAGGTCTATCATGGCTACAAACTCATTTGTTACAAGCTTCGTTGCCATAATGCTACCAGCTGTGACAATTTCAGAACTTGGTACACCAATCAGAAATGCAACAGGAGCAAATACATAGCCGATTAATTGCTGGAAAGTAATGCCGAATATAATGAGGAATAGGTCATTAATGCAACTCATTAATGCAACGAATCCGATGAGCATAGCGCCAACGACAATGGCTACGCGAAAACCATCAAGAATGTATTCTCCAAGCATTTCAAAGAAACTTTGCTTTTCACCTTTTATTTCCAAAATATCTTCATCATCTTTAACGTCGTAAGGGTTAATGATGAGGACGATAATAAAGCCGCTAAATAAATTGAGAACGAGGGCGGTTACTACATATTTTGGTTCAATCATCGTCATATAGGCACCGACAATTGACATGGATACTGTTGACATAGCAGAGGCGCAAAGTGTATAAAGTCGATGTTTGGGAATTTGGGCTAATTGTTTTTTCACCGTAATAAAAACTTCTGATTGGCCGACAATAGCGGAAGCGATGGCATTGTAAGATTCTAATTTCCCAAGACCGTTTATTTTACTAAGAAAGAAACCAATCCAACGAATGAAGAATGGCAGTATTTTGAAATGTTGTAATATACCAATTAAGACGGAGATAAAGACAATCGGTAATAATACGTTAAGGAAAAATGGCATTTCTCCTTTATTTGCAAGGCCCCCAAATACAAAGTTTATACCACTGGCAGCATACTCAAGTAGCCTTGTAAACAAGTTGGAAATTATCGTAATAAGTATGAGACCAATTGCTGTATTTAATAATAAATAGGTTAAAATTAACTGTATAATAAGCATGATAAAAATTGGTTTGAATTTAATATGTTTTTTATTGTTACTAGCAATGTAGGCAAGGAAAAAAACAACGATAAGTCCAACGAAAAAAGTGATAAATTTCATAATAAGCCCCCTAAAAGAGATATTCTGATATATATGTTTTTCATTTAAAAGGAGAATATGCATGTTTGGTAAAGAGAGGAATAGAGGAATCATGAATATATGTAGAGTACATCACGTTGCAATTATTTGCTCAAATTATGAAGTATCAAAGTATTTTTATACTAGAATATTAGGCTTTAAAGCGATAAATGAAGTATATAGGGAGGAAAGAAATTCTTATAAGCTAGATTTATGCGTAGGAGAAGAGTATCAAATTGAATTATTTTCATTTCCGAGTCCGCCTGACCGCGCAAGCTTTCCAGAAGCTGCTGGGCTTAGACACTTAGCTTTTGCCGTTACTGATATAGAAGAAGCTGTTAAACATTTAAACCGATGTGATGTTGAGACGGAATCGATACGTATTGATGAAATAACGGGGAAAAAATTCGTTTTTTTCCAAGATCCTGACGGTTTGCCATTAGAATTGTATGAGGACTGAAAATTGGTGAATTTTATATAGGGTTGCTTTCAAGTAAATGAAGAAACTAAAGTGAAACTTCTTTTTTAAAGGAGGTGTAACTTTAGCTAAGAAAAGCTAAAGGACATATGTGGATATTTTAAAATTATTGATGGTAGCTGTTCTTATTGCGCTAACAGGTTTTTTTGTAGCTGTAGAGTTTGCAATTATAAAGGTGCGTAGCAGTCGTATCGATCAACTCGTTAGTGAAAAAAGACGAGGCGCATTGGCAGCTAAAAAAGTAACTTCAAATTTAGATGAGTATTTATCGGCATGTCAGTTAGGAATTACGATTACTGCTTTAGGGCTCGGGTGGTTAGGAGAACCGACGATTAAACATTTACTCGAACCACTGTTTTTAAAATTGGATTTATCTCCTGCAATTGTAAGTACAGTTTCATTTATTATTGCCTTTGCAGTTATTACGTTTTTACATGTTGTAATTGGTGAACTTGCTCCAAAGACTTTTGCAATCCAAAAAGCAGAGCAAGTTAGCTTATTATTATCAAAGCCCCTTATTTATTTTTACCGAGTTATGTATCCATTTATTTGGGTTTTAAATGGCTCTGCACGATTTGTGACAGGCTTATTTGGCTTCCATCCGGCTTCTGAACATGAAGTTGCGCATTCTGAGGAGGAACTAAGGTTAATCTTGTCTGAGAGTTATGAGAGTGGCGAGATTAATCAAACTGAATTTAAATATGTAAATAACATCTTTGAATTCGATAACAGGGTAGCAAAGGAAATTATGGTACCTCGTACTGAAGTGGTTGGTTTATATGAAGATGAGCTGTTTGAGACACATATTAAAGTAATCGCACAAGAAAAATATACGAGATATCCAGTATTTGGTGAAGATAAAGATGAAATTATTGGGATGGTTAATGTAAAAGATTTATTTATTCATTATATGGATGGTAATCGAGATGAAGAGTGTTCGATTACACCATATACACGTCCAGTTATTGAAGTGTTAGAAAATATCGCAATCCATGATTTATTATTGCAAATGCAAAGAAGGCACATTCCATTAGCTGTACTATATGATGAATATGGTGGTACAGCAGGGATTGTTACGTTAGAAGATATTTTAGAAGAAATTGTTGGAGAAATCCGAGATGAATACGATGAAGATGAGCATCCACCTATAGAACATATAAGTGAAGTGTGTAAAATTGTAGAGGGGAAAGTGCTTATTAGCGAAGTAAATGATTTATTTGGCGTACATTTGGTCGCTAATGATGTTGATACAATCGGTGGCTGGATTATGGTACAAAAGCAAATTGTTGCTGAGGGGGATATTATTAAGAAACACGGCTTTTCTTTTAAAGTTCTTGAAAAGGATATGCATCAAATTAAGCGAGTTGAAATAAAAAAAGTAGAAGAATGAATGGCTTTTCTATTATATAAACTTTAATAAAAAGGATATATAGAAAAATAAATGTTTGCGCTTTCAAAAGAGGTGCTATATAGTGAAGGTGGATACTGAAGAATTCTTTTTAATGATACTCGTAGTTTATAGGGCGAATTCTTTAGATAAGGATTTAGAATGAAAAGTATAGGTGATGTAAAATGATAGCAACGAAGGATATACGTATAGAAAAAGATTTTTTAGGTGAAAAGGAAGTACCGAGTGTAGCTTATTATGGTGTACAAACATTACGTGCCGTAGAAAACTTTCCGATTACAGGATATCGCATTCATCCGTCACTCATTACGGCAATGGCAATTGTAAAAAAAGCGGCAGCGCTTGCGAATATAGATACAGGTTACTTAGCTAAAGATATCGGCCAAGAAATTGCAGAAGCTGCACAAGAGATTGTAGATGGGAAGTTCCATGATCAATTTATCGTAGACCCAATTCAGGGCGGGGCAGGGACTTCAATTAATATGAATACTAATGAAGTAATTGCTAATAGAGCGTTAGAACGTATGGGGTACGAAAAAGGTGAATATGCGAAAATTAGCCCAAACACTCATGTGAACATGGCGCAATCAACAAATGATGCGTTCCCAACTGGGATTCATATTGCAACTCTTATGATGCTAGAAGAACTTCTTGTTACAATGGAAGAACTCCATGCTGCTTTTTATGATAAAGCAAAAGAGTTTGATCACGTTATTAAAATGGGGCGTACACATTTGCAAGATGCAGTTCCAATTCGCCTTGGACAAGAATTTGAAGCATATAGCAGGGTGCTAGAGCGTGATATAAAAAGAATTAAACAGTCTCGTCAACATTTATACGAAGTTAATATGGGTGCGACAGCTGTTGGTACGGGATTAAATGCCAACCCTACTTATATAGAACAAGTTGTGAAGCATTTACGAACTTTTAGTGGTTTCCCTCTTGTTGGTGCAGAGCATTTAGTTGATGCGACGCAAAATACAGATGCATATACAGAAGTATCTGCATCACTAAAAGTATGTATGATGAATATGTCTAAAATTGCAAATGACCTTCGTATTATGGCATCTGGTCCACGTGTTGGATTGGCGGAAATTCAATTACCAGCTCGTCAACCAGGTTCATCTATTATGCCGGGGAAAGTAAATCCAGTTATGGCAGAAGTAATTAACCAAGTTGCTTTCCAAGTAATTGGAAATGACCATACAATTTGCTTAGCGTCAGAAGCTGGGCAATTAGAGTTAAATGTAATGGAGCCAGTACTCGTATTTAATTTAATTCAATCTATAAGTATTATGAACAACGGATTCCGTGTATTCCGTGAATATTGTATTAAGGGTATTACAGCGAATGAAGAGTTACTGAAACAATATGTTGAGAAAAGTGTTGGAGTTATTACAGCGGTGAATCCTCATATCGGTTATGAAGCAGCATCTCGCATTGCACGTGAAGCAATTGCGACAGGAAAATCTGTTAGGGAGCTATGTTTAGAACATGGTGTACTTACAGCAGAAGAGCTTGATATTATTTTGGATCCATACGAAATGACGCATCCTGAAATTGCTGGAGCTTCTTTATTAAAGAATAAAAAAATGTAATGAAAAAAGCACCGATCCATTTGGATCGGTGCTTTTTTTTAGAAGATATTAAATACAGCGTTTAATTGAAGTAAGCTAATAACAGCTAAGAAGATTAAACTGTATTTCATGGCTGTTTTAAATAAGGCAGATTCTTGACCAACTAGTCCAACTGCTGCGCAAGCAACCGCTACAGATTGTGGTGAAACCATTTTCGCCATTGTACCACCTACTACGTTTAATGCAACGAGTGTAGAAGGAACGATGTTTAATTGATCTGCAGTTACTGCTTGAAGTGGTGCGAATAATGAACCACTTGATACTACTGATCCTGTAATGAATACGCCAATCCATCCTAAGATTGGAGAAAGAACTGGGAATGCATTACCAGTAGAAGAGAATGCAAGTCCAAGTGTAGATGACATACCAGAGTAGTTCTCTACGTAAGCTAAAGCGATAACGCTACAAATTGTATATACTGGAGCTTTTAGTTCTTTTATTGTTTCAAACATTAATTCTTTAACCATTTTACCTTTTACGCGGTAAACGATAAGTGAAACGATAATTGCTAGTACGATCGCAGTAGTTGTAGAAGAGAATACATCGAATTTGAAAATCGCTGCGAAAGGTGTATCTGCTTTTGTAATTGGTGTAGTTTTCATAACCACATTATGAAGACCAGGGAATTGAATGTTAAATACTAAGTTTGCTAATGGACCATCCGGAGCAAATAAAGCTTTAATCGGTTTTAAATTAAAGATTGTTACGAATGCAGTTAAGAATACGAATGGAGACCAAGCATATAAAATTTGATTGAATGTATGAGATTCTTTTGCTTCTTGTTTTTCTTCTTTAGTAGAAGATTTTGGCTGCCAAACACGTAAGAATAATGCAAGTGATACCATACTTACAACGGCTGCGAAAATATTAGTAAGTTCTGCACCTAAGAAGTAAGTTACAAGGAATTGAGTAATGGCGAAAGAAACACCACTTACAAGAATACCTTGCCAAGTTTCTTTAATACCTTTAATTCCATCGACCATTGAAACAAGTAAGAAAGGTAAAATAATGCTAATGAAAGGTAAAATAATAACAGTTTGACGACCGATAGTTAATGGATCTAATTGAGTTAATTGTGCTGGCACTGTAACTGGAATACCCATAGCACCCATAGCACCACCAGCGATGTTAGCTACTAAACAAATACCTGCTGCTTTTAATGGATTAAAGCCCATACCTACAAGTAGTGCAGCTGTAATAGCAACTGGAACCCCTAGCCCAGCTGCGCCTTCTAAGAAAGCACCGAAAGAATAAGCGATTAATAATACCTGTAAACGTTGATCATTTGTAATGCTTGAAATACTATCACGAATTATGTTGAATTGCTCTGTTTTAACAGTTAATTTGTAAAGGAAAATAGCTGCGATAACGATAGTACAAATTGGATAAAATCCAGATAAAACACCGAATCCGGCAGATGCTACAGCTACTGTTGCGGGCATTTTATAAACAAATATAGCAAGAATAATAGCGACAATCACACTATAAAGCCCAGCGATGTAACTTTTCATTTTGAGTCCCATTAAACAAATGATGAAGCAGAAAATTGGAAGTGCTGCGATTAGTGCAGATAACCAAATATTGTTTAACGGGTCATAAATTTGTGTCCAAGTACTCATAATAATGACAACTCCTATCTATTTGTATGTGAAGAAATTCACATTATTTGTGAAACTATTCACAATCGACTTACATGCTTAGTATATTCTCCTTCAACACTATTGTCAACGTAAAAAAGTATAATTATTCCATAATAGTGTTTGAAGTAACATTTTGTTCATAAAGTAGACAAAAAACGTACTCCAATCTATTTGAGTGTGCGGTATAAATTATTTGCATATTCCTTTATTTGTTCATATGTCATTGTTTCTACAGGAATATATTAGATGACGTCTTTGTATCGAGTATAAAGGATGTTTATTTGTATTATTTGATTAATAAGGAAAGGTAAGGGGGAGTTATCCCGTAAAATCCCGATTAGTGTGGGATAATAATCAGTGGGGGATGGACAAGACACCTACTGATTAAAGTTTCAAATAACAGTTCAGGTGATTGCAATATTAATTAAAACAACAATGAGCCAATTTTTAATATTACATTACCTCTTTTTACTGAAAATTCCTTTTAGCGTAACAAAGAGATTAAATATGGTTCCACTACGTTACGATAGGTTATCAATTATAGACGGTATTTTACAATATCGTTACTGTACGTTTCAATGAGGTGAAAATATAACAAAAAGCCTGATAAAACAACGTTTGTAAGCAAAGTATTCATAACCCTTACTTTTGCTTTTTCGTTATATCATATAGTATAATATTCAAAATCAGCAGGGATTTTTTCCTGAACTCTTTGCTGATGAAAGTGGAAAAAATTTTCAGCTTTCTAGGTTGATAAAGTTATGTCGTAACAGGAAATATAAGAACAGATATATAAATAAATAAAAAGAAAATAAAAACGAAAATAAAACGAAAATGAGGGGAACTTTATGAGCCAAAATCAATTCGAATGTCGTATTTCAGAAGAAGATGTACAAATGTTAAGAGCGTTAGCGCATCCATTGCGTCTACGCTTAGTAATGGAACTAATGCAGCGTGGAACTTGTAATGTAACACAATTACAGGAAGTATTAGAAATTCCACAATCAACGGTTTCACAACATTTAACGAAATTAAAGCAAAATAAAGTAGTACGCTTTGAAAGAAGAGGATTAGAAGTGTATTATCAAGTTCATAATGATAAAGTAAGTGAAGTAGTAAAAACATTATTTTCTTAAAATTTGAATATTACGGAAAGGGACGTGTGAAATATACGTCTTTTTTATTTGGAAAAAAAGACTATTAATCAACATGCTGGTTGATGGAATATATTCTGAAGGGAAAAGAAAAGATAGAAAGGAGTGTTGTAAGCTAAAGGAGGAATAATATAATGGATGTAAAACGTGTGAAACAGATATTATCTTCTTCAAGTAGAATTGATGTTACATATGAGGGAGTCCCCGTATGGATTGAGAGCTGTGATGAGCAGAAGGGGAGCGCTCAAGTGTATGACGTATCCAACCCAGGAGAGAGCGTTCACGTGGACGTGACGGCTTTAGAAGAGAGGTAATAAAAAAGACGCTTCTAATTTTAGAAGCGTCTTTTTTGTGTTATTCCATCATACTTGCAACTTTTTTAGAGCAGAGAAGAAGTACAACTCCTAGGACGATAACGATAATACCGATACTTGCAAATACTTCAAGATAGCCTAATGATTGTGTAAAGGAAGCAAGTTTACCAGCTAACCAGTTAGCCATACCTGAACCAGCTAACCATACACCCATTAGTAATGATGCTAATTTAACGGGTGCAATTGCACTTACCATTGATAGACCGATTGGTGATAAGAATAGTTCGCCAATTGTATGGAACATATAAGTGATAACGATGAATAATAAGTTTGCTTTAACAGTTATATCAGCTTCATTACTTCCAGTTTTTAGAACCGCTAATGTTAAAACAAGGTAACCTATACCTAGTAAAATCATACCAAATGCCATTTTTGTTGGTATTTTTAAATCGCCACGCTTTGATTTAGAAAGTTTTAACCATAGCATAGATACGAATGGTGCAAGTAGTACGATGAATGCTGGATTAACGGATTGGAACCAAGATGTTGGAACTTCCCATCCAAAAATTGTACGATCAACAAATTTATCTGTATAAAGTGTTAAAGAACTACCAGCTTGTTCAAAGCCTGCCCAGAAGAATACTACGAAACAAGTTAAAATTACAATTGCCCAAGTGCGATTTTTTTCTTGTTTTGTTAAAGGTTTCTTTTCGATTGCAGGTTGATTTTTTGTTTTTTTACCAACAACTGTTGTTCCTGCTGTACCAAGGTAGCGAGGAGCTAATAAGTTGAAAACAATTTGTCCAATAATCATACCGATACAAGCTGCTAAGAATCCGTATTTATATCCCATAACCATAACGCCATCAACGCTTGTTTTAAAGAAATCTTCTGCTAAAAATCCACAAATAAGTGGAGCGAAGAAAGCACCTACGTTAATACCCATATAGAAGATAGTAAATGCACTGTCACGACGTGAATCATTTTCGTCATACAATTCACCTAACAGTGTAGAAATATTTGGTTTGAAGAATCCATTACCAATAACTAATAGTACTAATCCAAGGAGTAGTCCTGTTTTTGTATTCATGGAGAATAGTACAAAGTTACCAATCGCCATAATAATTCCGCCGAGAGTAATGGCATGACGTCTCGTAATATAATGATCAGTTAGCCATCCGCCTATAATTGGCATGAAATATACTGCGGCTGTAAAAGTACCATATAATTGCACTGCGACTGCCTTATCAAATCCTAATCCGCCACTAACGGCAGCAGTTGTTAAATAAAGAACTAAAAGGCCACGCATTCCATAATAACTAAATCTTTCCCACATTTCTGTTAAGAACAACAAATATAATCCTGGTGGATGTTTTTTTGGTGATTGTTGTTCTTCAGCTTTTTTTAATTTTAAAGCTGCATCCATTTTTGTTTCCCCCTAATCCTGTATAACGGATATTTATGTAATTATTTTAATTCACAAAATATTTAGAAGTCAATAGAATTATATGGAAATAGAAAGAAAATTTCTAAAAAAATCTATTTTTCTTCAACCGTTACTGTATTTTTCCCTGAAAACGAGATAATAAGCGTTTTCAAATGTAATAATTGAATTCTAAAAGAAAATAAAATAGTGATTAATCAGAAAATTTAGATTAAAAAATCTATTCTGATATAGAGAAAAAATATTTTATTTACTTTTATAATATAACATATTGGGAATAAAAATACAAAATGAAATAATGTGACACTTCAGTGAAATGAAAAAACCAGCTCCATAAAAGAGGGAGCTGGTTTTTTTATTATTTAATAAAGCGTTTTTCAATGTCGTCTAGCATTAAGTTCGCAGCTATTACACCGCCAGCTGTATTCCAAATTACATCATCAACTTTATATACTTTATTGTTTTTAGAAGCATTTAAATTTTTGAATAGAGGATCGTTTATATAATCTTTCTCTAATTCAGAACCTTTTTTCTCATTACCTTTATCGTATGTGAAGTAGAAGATGATATCTCCATCCATTGCAGGGATACGCTCTTTAGACACATTACGTTCTGCAAAGTCATTTTTATTTTGATCACCAGGGCGTTTGAAACCAAGCTCTTTTAAAATAACGCCAGAGAATGTATCGCCATGATAAATACGAACATCACCAGGCATGAAGCGGACCATAGAGATTTCCTGATTTACTTGATCTCCAAGTTTGCCTTTTAAGTCTTTTATACGTTTTTCGTAATCAGCTAAAACCTTTTGACCTTCTTTTTCTTTATTTACTGCTTTTGCATAAAGTTTGAAATTATCTTTCCATTCACCACGCAGTGTTTCTGAAAAGACAGTAGGAGCAATACTATTTAATTGCTCATATACTTTTTCATGGCGAAGTTTGTTACCGATGATTAAGTCAGGTTTTAAAGAAGCGATTGTTTCCACATTAACTTGAAGCTCAGTACCGACAGTCTTTACATCTTTTAGTTTATCCTTCGTATGTGGATACCATGGGTTCCCAGTAGGTGCTTCAGCAGCGCCTACTGGCGTTACACCAAGGGCAAGTAAAGCTTCCGTTCCTTCATTTGTTAAGACAACTATGCGCTTTGGATTAGCAGGAACTTCTGTTTTACCCATTGCGTGTTCTACAGTAATCATTTCTTTTTTATTATCTTTTGTTGTTTCTTCTTTGCTATCTGTTTTTCCACAAGCACTTAAAAGAAGTGAAAATGCTAGTAGAAATACAAATAATGTAAACGATTTCTTTTTCGTGAAATTCATTATGTACCCCCTACATACTGAGACTGTTTTTCAATAACAAGCATGATTTTAAGTCTTTATCTTTCGATTGTCAATGAAAATAATTCTCATTATCGTTGACAATGAGAATTAAGTTGAAATACACTAACAACGTATCAATATACATTGAAGGGGAAACGCTGCATGTTATTAAAAACAAATCAAGCAAAATGGATTGGATTATTTGTTGGAATCATTGCAGTCGTTATTTGTATTTGGGGAAGTATTATTTTCGGATATACAAATACAAGTTGGAAATTAGCGTTGGATGCTTTTTTCCATTTTAACGGTTCCAATGAACATATTATTATTCAAAATGTGCGTCTACCAAGGGCGTTAATTGCAGCAAGTGTTGGTGCTAGTTTAGCTATTGCAGGTTGCCTTATGCAAACTTTAACTAAGAATCCACTTGCTTCTCCAGATTTTATTGGATTAAATTCAGGTGCTGCATTCTTTATAGTTGTAGCAATTGTGATTTTTTCCGTCACATCATTATCAGCTTTCACTTGGATTGCCTTTTTAGGAACGGCAGTTGCAGCAGTACTAGTATTCGCTTCTAGTTCTTTAGGGAAAGAAGGGACAACCCCGCTCAAGTTGACGTTAGCGGGTGTAGCGATAAGCGCTTTATTTTCATCATTAACACAAGGGTTACTTGTATTAAATGAAAAAGCGCTTGAGGAAGTTTTATTTTGGCTTGCTGGATCTGTGCAAGGGAGAAAGTTAGAAATTTTACAATCTGTATTCCCGTATTTATTAATAGGTTGGATTGCATCTCTTATGATGGCAGGGAAAGTAAATACATTGATGATGGGAGAAGACGTCGCGAAAGGACTTGGACAACGAACCATTTTAATGAAATCATTCGTACTACTTATTATTGTACTGTTGTCGGGTGGTTCAGTTGCGGTTGCTGGCCCAATAGGATTTATTGGAATTGTTACTCCGCATTTTGCCAGATCGCTTGTTGGAGTTGATCACAGATGGAGAGTACCCTATAGCGGCTTGTTAGGTGCAATACTACTAATCTTGGCTGATATAGCAGCAAGATACGTCATTATGCCACAAGAAGTACCAGTAGGGGTTATGACAGCATTTATCGGGGCCCCATTCTTTATTTATATTGCACGTAAGAGAGGGCTTAGCAAATGAAGAAGTATATTCCGTTTCGTATAGGAAAAGATGGGTTCTCGTTTTTAATGTATAAACGAGCTATTCTAGTCTTATTAAGTTTACTAGCTATTTTAATAGGATTATTTTTTGCCAGTGCAGGGATGGGCGATATGAAAATTGCTCCTTATGATGTATGGCAAGCAATTACTGGAAATGGCGATGCGATGTCAAATATGGTTGTAAATAAGTTTCGTATGCCACGTATTTTAATTGCTATTCTTGTAGGAATCGCACTGGCTGTAGCAGGATGTATTTTACAAGGGCTCGTTCGAAATCCACTTGCTTCTCCGGATATCATTGGAATCACAGGTGGTGCAAGCGTAGCGGTAGTACTCTTTTTAGCGATATTTAGTGATAAAAACAATGCGCTAACGGTAAGCATTCATTATATGCCGCTTGCAGCTTTTGCTGGTGCGACGATTGTTGCGTTTTTTGTATATTTATTTGCATGGAGAAATGACGGGTTATCACCAATTAGTCTTGTTTTAATTGGTGTTGGATTTTGGGCATTAACGAAAGCGGCAACGACTTTATTTATGTTGTTAGCCCCAATTTATCAAGCGAGTCAAGCGAATGTATGGATTACAGGTACTGTTTATGGTTCTTCATGGCAAAATGTTATGGTACTTGCGCCTTGGGTTCTCATTTTAACGATCATATCATTTATCGCTGCTAGACATTTAAATGCACAAGAGCTAGGGGATGATATAGCAGTAGGACTCGGCGTTCCTTTAACGAAGTCGCGCGTATTCATGTTACTACTTAGTACAGCTTTAATTGGTGGAGCAGTCGCTTTCGCAGGAGGAATTGGATTTGTCGGTTTAATGGCACCTCATATTTCACGAAGATTAGTTGGCTCTTTCTACGGTGCATTGCTCCCAGTTGCGGCGATTATCGGTGCAATTCTAGTACTTGCTGCAGATTTAATTGGGCGTACAGTTTTCGCGCCACTTGAAATTCCAGCAGGGGTATTTACATCAGCAATTGGTGCACCTTATTTTATATATTTACTTTATAAAAGTCGGAATTCATAAAGGGAGATGAATATGCAAAAAGCATTGGAAACGAAACGCTTAACGTTGTCTTATGGTGAAACAATTATTATTGATGAGTTGAATTTAGAAATTCCAAAAGGTGAAATTACAATCTTTATCGGTTCTAACGGTTGTGGGAAATCAACTTTATTACGTTCACTAGCTAGATTGCTAAAGCCAACAACTGGTGACATTTTGTTAGATAATCAAGCAATTCAAAGTATGCAAACGAAGCAAATTGCTCGTCAAATGGCAATATTACCACAAGGACCTCAAGCACCAGAAGGCCTTACAGTATTGCAACTTGTAAAACAAGGGCGTTATCCATATCAAACATGGCTGAAGCAATGGTCAGAAAAAGACGAGGAAATGGTACAAAAGGCACTTGCAGCAACGGGTATGACAGAATTTGCTGAGCGTGATGTTCATGCCCTTTCAGGTGGACAACGTCAACGTGCTTGGATTGCAATGACGCTTGCACAAGATACAGATATTATTTTACTTGATGAGCCGACTACATATTTAGATATGACGCACCAAATTGAAGTATTAGATTTATTATTCGAATTAAATGAAACAGAGCAAAGAACGATTGTTATGGTATTGCACGATTTGAATTTGGCATGCCGTTATGCAGATAATATTGTAGCAATTCAAGATAAACAAATATACGCACAGGGTAAGCCTGAAGAAGTGGTAGACGAAAAGCTAGTACGTGATGTATTCCGAATGGAGTGTCAAATCAGTACAGATCCGTTATTTGGAACACCACTCTGTATCCCACACGGAAGAGGAAGACGATTAGTTAAAGAAGTTGCTCAAGCAATGAGATGAAAAAAGTCTATTCTATAGGGTATTTCTTGTATAATAAGAGGGAAATTGGGATCGGAGAATATTCAAAATGACAAAAAAGCTATTTACA
>NZ_JAKUFP010000023.1:0-68881 GCF_022663495.1 Bacillus cereus group sp. BfR-BA-01383 | reverse complement strand
GTCCCTTCGGGGTTGCGAGAACACGATGAAGCACTAACTTGTGTAAATTTGATTGAATTGTATAGATTTAGTTAAGTTTATCGTATCGGAAAGAAAGTGTGGAAATATAATACTATCTCAAATAGAAATAAGAAAAGGAAGGTAGAGAAATCTAGCTTCCTTTTCATTTTGTGAATTATGGGATTAATAAAATCTTCCCAGTACTTTTACGGCTTTCTAATAATTCATGAGCACGGGCACCGTCTTGTAAAGAGAATGTAGTAGGGTTCGCGATGTTTAATTTTCCACTAGCGATCCAATCAAATAATTGAGTAGAGCGCTGCTTACGTTCTTCAAAAGTAGTAAGCACGTTCCAAAGGTCTCCGCCAGTTAAAGTTTTTGAAGTATCCATAAGCATACGTGGATCAACAGGCGCAGGATTACCACCAGCCATTCCGTAAAATACGACAGTACCACCAATTTTAGTAGCGTTAAAACTTTCTTCTAATGTAGAACCTACTGATTCATATACAACACTTACTCCAGTACCATTTGTTATTTCAAGTACTTTCGTAGGCCATGCTTCCGTATATAAAAATACGTGATCGGCACCAGCCAATGTGGCTACCTTTGCTTTTTCGTTTGATGAAGTGAGGCCGATTACTGTTCCGCCCTGTAGTTTAATCATTTGAATAAGTAGTTGACCAACGCCGCCAGCCGCAGCGTGTACTAAAGTTATATCACCTTGTTTTATTTGATAGCTATCTTTCGTTAAATAATGTGCTGTTAGACCTTGCAATAAGACAGAAGCAGCTGTTTCAAAAGAGATAGAATCTGGAAGCGGGATTGCTTTTTCTGATGGAACGGCAACTAATTCTGCATTTGCAAATGGAACATCCGCAAATGCAATGCGGTCTCCAGCATTGATAGTAGTAACGTTAGCTCCTACTTTTTCAACAATTCCAGCCCCTTCATAACCTAATATATAAGGCGGGTTGCCAGCGAGATGATAATCGCCGCGGCGTCTATAAATATCAGCAAAATTTAAACCGATTGCTTTCGTGCGTACAAGAATTTCATTTGGATTTATGATTGGATCATTTAGTTCTTTATATTGTAGTACATTAGCGTCTCCGAATGTTTCGAAACAAAGTGCTTTCATATGGAATACCTCCATTTATATTGTTTGTCGATGCTCTTTATCATACAATACAAATATCAATAGGAAAAGAAGATTATTTCGATAAAATCAATCGGAAATATCGATTGAAAAGGGGGATGATAAATGGAGATAAAACAATTAATTACATTTAAAGTAGCGGCAGAGACTTTGAACTTTACACAAACTGCGAAGAAATTAAATTTTGCTCAATCGAGCGTAACGGCGCAAATTAAAACGTTAGAAGCTGAGCTCGATACGCCGTTATTTGAGAGATTAGGAAAACGTCTTTTCTTAACTGAAGCAGGAAGGAAGTTTCAACTATATGCGGATAAGATGATTGCGCTCAGTAACGAAGCAAAAATGGCTGTGAAAGATGATGAAGAAATAGCAGGTACGTTAATAATTGGTGCACAAGAAAGTCAGTGTACATATAGGCTTCCATCTATATTAAAGAGGTTTAAGGCACAATTTCCTCAAATAAAGCTTATATTTAAACCAGCGCATTCCAATAAAGATGCGAAGGAACAATTAATGGAGGGGAAATTAGACCTTGCATTTATTTTGGATGAATGTAAAACAGAAGATGTTTTGCATGTGGAGCCGCTTATGAAAGAAGAATTAAAAGTAGTAGCTGCTCCAGGGCACCGTTTGCTTGAACAACCTTCCGTTTCTACAAAAGATTTAGAGAGTGAGACACTTTTATTAACAGAACTCGGTTGCTCGTATCGGACGTTATTTGAAGAGTTATTTCGTGCAGAAGACGTATATCCAGCAAATAAGATTGAGTTTGTTAGTGTAGAGGCAATTAAACAATGTGTTATAGCCGATTTAGGTATAGCCGTTTTACCAGCGATAGTTGTAGAAAAAGATATACGAGAAGGGACGATAAAAGAGTTACATTTAGAAAATACAATCGATCCAATTTATACGCAAATCGCTTGGCATAAAGATAAATGGATGACAGCGCCGTTACAGCAATTTATTAATGTAACGAGGGAGTCTTTTAATTAGCAGGTGTTATAGGTGAACAAGTAATATAATAAACGATTAACTTATTTACGGAAAGAAAGAGCATGTTTTGAAAAAGATTAAAAAACATGCTCTTTCTTTTTTGTGTTTATTAAGTTCAGTTGTAGTAATTAATTAAGGTCTGTGTCAGGAGGGATATATCCAAGGTGACGAGCCATAGATACGATTTGGCCTTTATGATGAAATTCATGTGTCTCCGTATGAGTTAAAAGCCATAGTGGAGTTGTGCTCCAAGGTTCTTTTTGCCATTTCACTTCATTTGCTATATTTTCAAGCCACCTGCCATTGTATTCATCTAAAAAATGCTGTACAACCTCATCGACTAAGTTAAATCTAGCGCGAACTTTCGCAACATCTGCCTGCTCAATTTCATAGTCGCTAGCAAATAAAAAATCTGCTCGTTTTTGCTTAAATGCGAATGATCCGAGCCAATATCGATAGCAATCAGCCACATGAATATGGGTTTTTATAATGTTGCCACTTCCGAAATTAGGAACTGTGCTGTGCAATTTTCCTCGTGGAATATCTTCTAAAAACGTAAATAGAGTTTCTCTTGTAGAGCTAATAAGATTATATTGTTGTTTTAAAACATCTAACATGCAATTACACTCCTCTATTGTTTACTGAAATATTTGTGCAGTAAATAATTCTATATTTACGAGGAGTGGACCTTTTTTTGTTTTCAGTAAGCATATTAGATGTATTTCTTAATTGTTTCTGATAGATTAAACAAGGTGAAACTTTAATAAGTTGAACATTCTTAGCTCATAATAAATTGTACATAAAAAAAGGGGAGCGATAAAATGAATAGAACAGTTGGTTTAAAACAATTTGAATTAACGCGCGGGGCATTGCTTAAATTTATGGAAACGTTAGATGATAAAACTGTGGATACGCAGCCAGAGGGCTTTAACAATACAATTCGCTGGCATATTGGTCACGTGTTAAGTGCAGCAGAAACTTTCATGTTTGGAAGAGAGTTTAAACACTTACCAACTGAATATCCAGGTATGTTTGGATATGGATCAAGACCATCTAAATGGGAAAAAGAAGGGCCATCATTAGAAGTGTTAACGGCTCAATTAAAAGAACAAGCAAAGCGCATTCATGAAATTCCAGCAGAAGCATTTGAAAATAAACTTCCAGAGCCATTTTTAGGATTGGAAACAGTAGGGGAGCTTTACGGTATGATGCTGTATCATGAAGCAGATCATATTGGGCAAATGAAGGCGATGGAACGTATTATTAAGGCTCTTTAGTTTTGGGTAAAGTTTAATTGCATATAAAAAACGAAATCACAGATGTTTTGTCAAAATTGAGGTGTAAGTAGTTACAAACTTATTTTTCACAATACAGATGTAATGTTAAATAATATATAGACAAAAAAGGGTAGATAATTTATTATCTATCCTTTTTTTGTTGTTGAACTTCTTGAAGGATTAGGGATTATGAGCGCTTATCATCGTGATGCTGATGAAGAAGGAAAGGAAATCAATCTATTAGGATAAAGAAACATCCTAATTTTTATGGTATTTATTATTTTTTTGTATTACTTAATAGAAAAATATTGAAGATAATACAGAAGAAAGTATAAGGTTGCAAAATCTGTATTAAATAGGGTATTCCTAAATATGGAATATACGTATAATAAAGAAGAACTAGAAAAAGGGGGGAATACTATGATTATATTGGAACAAAAGTTGGAGCAATACACACATACATATGCACAGTTAAAGGGAGAGCTAAAATGGAAAACGAGTGATTCTCGAACAGGAATGATGATTGCTGCTATGTATGCAGGTAGTGATAAATTGTTTGATCTCGGACGTTTTTTAGAAATTAGTAGTTATATTAAGAATCAGGTAGGGATGTTTTCATACTTAAAGTCTTATCATCGCTTTGTGGTGGCCGCAACATTAGATATTCACTTTACAGATTACAAGAAAGCTTTTCGAACCTTTTTAGATTTATACGAACGATTGGTCACTGGTGGCTTTAGTCGAAGTATATTTACTTATCTCGCAGCAACTGTGCTTTTAACAGGAGAAAATGGACAGCATGACACACACATTCAGCGTTCGATACAAGTATATAAACGCATGAAAGCGGATCATCTTTTTCTTACAGGTACAAATGATTATCCGCTCGCGGTTTTACTAGCAGGACAATCAGAGAATGTAGAAACACTTATGGACCGAGTGGAACGTCTTTATCAGAAACTAGCGACAGCTGGCTTGCGTAAAGGGAATGATCTTCAATTTTTAAGTCATATTCTTTCACTAAAGAAGGATGTCAGGGAAGAAATGTTAGTTGCAAAATGCACAAACATATGGAATTTGTTAAAGCAAGAAAAGGTAAAAGTGAAACAGATGCATTACCCAGCTATTGGGCTACTAGCGTTACTTGAGGATGGAGAAAAAGAGGTTCATTCTATTCGAGCATTGATTGAAAAATTGCAGGGGGAGAAATTATTCCGTTGGCATACAGATACGAATATTCTTATTGGTATTCAACTGTTCGTAAGTCAGAAAGGTGAGGAAAGTAAAGCTACCAACACAGGTTTACAAACAATGATAGAAGTCCTCATACAAGTACAACAGGCAGCTATGATAGCAACAATTGCCGCTTCATCTGCAGTAACCTCTTCTGCTAGTAGTAGTTCATAATGTGCAATTGCTTATGCTCTTGTAAATTATGATGAATCTATAACCCCTTTGATGAGAACGGTTTAAAAAATATTAACAAAAAAGGCCCATCACTCTCTAATGAGTGATGGGCTAACTGTTTTTACAGAGTGGATTTTTTTATTGGGTAAGTAGGGAAGATAAGTTGGTTTTTAATATTTTTACATAAGCAGCATCACCTTTTCGACTGCTTCAAATGTTTGAGCTGTGTAACAATCATAATGCTAATAACAACGAGTAAAAACCATGAACTAATTTTGCTAAGATGAACGAGGTTCCATGCTTCTCGTTGATTTGGATATTGCCATGCTCCGAAAAATGTTGCGATGTTCTCTGCAATCCAAATAAAGAATCCGATAAGGAAAAATGAGAGTACAAGCGGCATTTTATATGTAACGCCTTGTAATGAAAATTCTACAAATGTGCGAAAGAAAACAATGAATAATAGTAAAGTTAATACCCATCTAAAGTCATATAGAAAATGGTGTGTAAAAAAATTGAAGTAAATCATAGCGCCTAACGGTACGGCAAAAATGGCTTTAGGCCAATGATACATTTGTAAATGTAATCTTCTCCACGCTTGGCATATGTAACTTGCGACGCTTGCGTACATAAAACCGCTGTAAAGTGGAACTCCGAATATTTTTGAATATGCCTCCTCGGGATAACTCCATGATCCAAAATGCACTTTATATATTTCTAGTAAAAGTCCAATGAGGTGAAAAACAGTAATTACTTTTAATTCGTCTTTCGTCTCAAGTCCAGTCTTGTACATAATCCACTGCATCAGAAGACATACGATGAGTATGAAATCATACCGGTATAACCCTGGAATCGAAATGATTTTTGAAAGAGCAAGCGTTAAAAAAATGACGACTGGGAATAAGCAAGATAATGCCTGCTCGTAAGTGAAATGTAGTAGTTGTTTTATATAGAACATTGTGCCACCTTCGATATATTTATTCGGAAAATTAAAATAATAATCTAGTATACTACAAATTTGAAAATAAAACATCGCATCATTTTGCATGTATTTGTAAGTTTTAGAAGGGAATTGTAATAAGTATTTTAATATTTTAACAAAGTAAAAAAATAGTTTGCTATTTAAAAAAAGTGGGGATATAATATCTAAATGAAAATGATAATTATTATCAGTAATAATTATAAATAAAAAATAATTATAAAAAACAACTGAATAAAAAGGATGAAATGAAACATGTTACATAAGTCTACTGTACATGCTGGCAATAATCGCTGGATACATATTAAGTTCATATGTTTCATGAGCTTAACAATTTTATGCTTAATGGGATCTATATTTTTAGCCGTTGCATTCGGTGCAAAGGATATTCATTTGCAAACGGTATGGGCTGCGGTTTTTGATTACAATCCGAAATTAACGCAGCATCAAATTATTTATGAATTAAGGCTCCCAAGGGTAATTGGAGCGGCAGTTGTAGGAGCTGCTTTTGCAGTTGCAGGTGCTGTTATGCAAGGAGTAACACGAAATCCTTTAGCTGATGCAGGTGTGCTCGGAATAAATGCAGGTGCGATGTTTGTAGTAACGCTTAGTTTTGCCTTTTTCCCGCATATGCCGTATTCCTACTTAATGATTGTTTCCTTTATTGGAGCAGTTTTAAGTACCGTACTTATTTTTATTATCGGATCGGCAACATCAGGAGGGTTAACACCGATGAGGTTAACGATTGCTGGAGCAGTTATGGCAGCGCTTTTACACTCATTAAGTTCAGGTATTGCAATTTATTATGATTTAAGCCAAGATTTAGCGTTTTGGTTTGCTGGTGGTGTTGCGGGGGTTAAGTGGGAACACTTGAAACTTTTAGTGCCTATTATTCTCATAACGATTGTTTTTGCGACAGTGCTAGGGCGATCTATTTCACTCATATCAATGGGGGATGATGTTGCTACGAATTTAGGTGTGAAAACGAACCGAACGAGAATACTTGGGATAATTATAGTAGTCATTCTTGCAGGTGTGTCTGTTTCAGCTGTTGGTTCCATTGGATTTGTAGGACTTGTCATTCCGCACATCGCTAGAAAATTAGTAGGTGTTAATTATCGGCTTATTATTCCTATGTCAGCATTATTAGGAGCTATGTTATTGGTGTTAGCTGATTTAGGGGCAAGAACAGTAAATCCTCCTAAAGAACTTGCGATAGGAATTATGGTAGCTCTTGCTGGAGTTCCGTTCTTCCTCTATATAGCACGTAAAGTTGGGAGTGAATTATAAGTGACGAATCTTTTTAACACGGATAAAAAGAGAGCTATTACTGTAACTACAATTTTCGGGTGTATAAGTATCGCTGTAATTTTGATTAGCTTAAATACAGGTACACTGAGCATTACACCGCTCAAAGTGATTCAAACGCTTTTTGGTTATGGTGATTTTGAGAGTGCGACAGTGCTGTACGATTATCGTATGCCAAGAATAATTATTACAATGTTAGCAGGTATTGGCCTTGGGGTTTCCGGTGCGATTTTGCAAGGGCTATCTCGTAATGCACTCGCAGACCCCGGTATTCTCGGATTGCATTCGGGTGCATCTTTCGGGCTTATTGTATTCGTTACTCTCTTTCATTCTATTAACGAGAGTGCATCGATTTTAATACCGTTATTTACATTTGGCGGAGGAGTGTTAGCTGCATTTCTTATTGTTCTGCTTGCGAGTGATCGGTCAAAAGGTTTACTTCCCATTAAACTTATTCTTGTTGGCATTGCAGTTTCAGCTGGTTTTAGTGCACTTTCGTTATTTTTCTCGCTCAAGTTAAATGATGAGACGTATACATTCGCTTCTAGGTGGTTAGTTGGTAACGTGTGGGGAAGAGATTGGATTCATGTTCTAGCATTATTACCTTGGATTTTGATACTAACTCCGTATGCATGGCTGAAATCTAAAACGTTAAATGCACTGTCACTAGGCGATAGTGTAGCAGCAGGACTTGGTGTATCTGTTCAAAAAGAACGGTTATTGCTTTTAGCTACAGCGGTAGGATTGTCTTGTGCAAGTGTATCAATGGCAGGGGGAATTGGCTTTATCGGCTTAGTTTCTCCGCATATTGCAAGGAAGTTAGTAGGTAGTACATATCAGCACTTCCTACCGCTAGCTGGCATTATTGGAATGATTATTTTAGTACTCGCAGATACGATAGGTCGTTCTGTATTCGAGCCAAACTCTATTCCGGCTGGCGTAGTAGTAGCGGCTTTAGGAGCACCGTATTTTCTTTATTTACTTACAAAAACAAAATAAATACTTCAAAGAGGAGAACATATGAAAAAGAAACTTTCCATTTTATTTAGCATTATGTGTATTTTAGTATTAGCAGCATGTGGTCAAACGAAACCTAATGAAGAGGCAACTAAAAAAACGGAAAAAAGTAATGACCCCAAAATTGCTTCAATGTCTATTCACTTAACGAATGATTTACTTGCATTAGGAATTACACCAGTAGGTTCTGTTATTGGTGGAGATTTAAAAGATTTCTTACCGCACGTAAAAGAGCAACTGAAAGATACGAAGAAACTTGGCGTTGCAACAGATCCAAACATGGAAGCGTTACTTCAATTAAAGCCAACTGAAATTTATGTTGATGAAAAATATGCTGGCAAAGATTTAGCGAAATACGAAAAAATTGCAACAACACATTCTTTCAATTTAGATGAAGGTACGTGGAGAGATCATTTAAAAGAAGTAGGTAAACTTGTAAACCGTGAGAAAGAAGCGGATAAATATATTCAAGACTATGAAGAACAATCAAAACGAGTGAAAAGTTTAATAGATAAAGAGTTAGGTAATAACGAAAAAACAATGGCAATTCGCGTGACTGCAAAAGAATTACGTGTATTTAGTACGAAAAGACCGATGGGACCAATTTTGTTCCAAGACTTAGGATTACAACCTGCAAATGGTGTGGAGAAAATTGATGGAAACCGTCCTTACGAAGTCATTTCACAAGAAGTATTACCTGACTTTGATGCAGATGCGATTTTCGTTGTTGTAAATAGAGACGATAAAGCGAAAGCTGCATTTAAACAATTACAAGAAACACCAATTTGGAAAGACTTAAAAGCTGTTAAAGGTAAGCACGTATACATTATTAATGACCAACCATGGCTTGACTATTCTGCTTTAGGAAATAAAATGGCGATGGATGAAGCGGAGAAAATGTTTACGAAATAATACAGTTTTGCTATTAGGAAAGGCCCTCTAAATTTGGAGGGTCTTCTTATTGTTAGAATAAATAAAAAATTATACAATGAATTTAATTCAATGTAGAGGAGATGTGCCGATGTCAGCGCTTATTGTAAGTATCCCGTTTATACAACAGTTTATGGAACTAGGGGATAAATAGGCTAGAATAAGTATCCCCGCTATTTAATAAAGGGGGAGTTTGAAATGACAATGAATCTTTTTCAAAATAAAACTATTAAATTATCAGCTATTAGAGAAACAGATGCTAAAGTAATGGCTACGTGGCAAGAGGATAGTGAATATTTAAGAAATATAGATACAGATATGGCATTCCCACAATCGTTACATGAAATAGCGAGTGATGGACTATTAAAGAGACGAAGATCAAATAGTGTTTCTTTCATGTTAAGAACAGTTCAAGATGATCGCTTAATTGGTTTTGTTGCAATTCATGGCATAGAGTGGAATAACAGAACAGGTTTATTAGCAATTGGTATAGGAGATGCAAATGATAGAGGGAAGGGATATGGAAGAGAAGCAATACATCTTATTTTAAAGTACGCTTTCTATGAAATGAATTTACACCGCGTTGGCCTCGATGTTATTTCTTATAATAAAGCAGCCATTGCACTGTACAAAAAGATGGGTTTTCAGATGGAAGGGTGTATGAGGGAAGCAGTTCAAAGAGATGGAAAGTGTTTTGATCGTATCATTATGGGGATATTGCGGGATGGATGGATAGAGCTGCAAGATTAGAAAATACATTCAATATTATATATGTAGTGTGCAGGAGATATAATGATAATTGGCGAATTTTTACAGTGGACTGATTGAATTTATAAGGAGTTATGCGAGATGAACTTAGAAAAAAGTAAGCCAGTAAACGAAGAGGTCGCTGAATTAAAGGAGCTTATAAAAGAATTGCACGGAAGTGTGCACCAACTTCAAAGTGAAGTGCAGCAACTAAGGCACGAGAGAGCAGTTGTTGAAGTGAGAAAAGGTGTTCAATTATCCCCAACAATCATCGGACAAATTGGTGGTATGATTTTAGGTGGATTAGCAATTATCGGGATATTTTGGTGATGAAAAAAGGTATGCGGCATAGTGCTGCATACCTTTTGTGTTTGAAGATATAAATTCATACAATACAACTTTTACATTAAATAACGTAAATAAATGTAAGCATGTGATAATAATAATGCAATGATTGTTAATGGTAAACCAATTTTTAAGAAGTCCATATAAGAGAACCCATGCCCTTCTCGTTTTGCAATACCGGCAACGACTACGTTTGCGGATGCCCCGATTAATGTTCCGTTTCCTCCTAAGCAAGCTCCAAGAGATAATGCCCACCATAATACTTCGATTTGCGGAGAATCGACAGATAGTCCGAGTCCTGTAGCTAAATCTTGAATAAGTGGAATCATCGTTGCGACAAATGGAATGTTGTCGATTGTCGCAGATGCGATACCGGATACCCATAAGATAAGTATAGCAGCGAAACCGATATCGCCATTTGTTACGTCAAGTACTTGTTGTGCAAGAGAAGAAATGAGTCCGATGTCAATTAACCCGCCAACGAGAACGAATAGTCCGGCGAAGAAGAAAATGGTTACCCATTCAACGTGAGCAAATATATCTTCTATCTCATGTTCTTTCACGCCGATTAACATAAGAAGTGTAGCACCTGTCATCGCAATTACTGCAGCATCTACATGAATAATAGAATGAAGTACGAAGCCTAAAATAGTTAGTCCTAAAATCGTAATCGATTTTAAAAGGAGAATTTGATCTTTAATATAATCTTTTTCATTTAATTCCATTAATATTTTAATTTGCTCAGGTGTTGTTTTTAGTTTGTTGCGATACATGAAGTAAATAATGCCAAGTGTCACGATAGAAATAATAATTACGATTGGAGCTAAATTAAGTAAAAAGGCATTAAAGTCTAAATGCTTGTTTGCTGATCCAATCATAATGTTCGGCGGGTCACCAATTAGTGTTGCTGTTCCACCTATATTTGAAAATAGTACTTCTGAAATCAAATAAGGAACAGGGTTTACTTTTAAAATACGTGTAATGGATAGTGTAACAGGAACGATTAATAAAACGGTTGTTACGTTGTCCAAAAATGCAGAACCGACAGCGGTTAATAGGGATAGTAATAATAAAATGCGGATTGGTTTTCCGCCAGCTGCTTTTGCTGCTTTAATGGCTACAAATTCAAATACGCCTGATTGACTCGTAATATGTACGAGAATCATCATGCCAATTAAAAGGGTAATCGTTTCCCATTGAATATGTGATGTGAAAGCAGTATGTAAATCTACAATTCCAAAAATAATCATAATAGCAGCGCCGAATAGTGCAATTACAGCACGATTCAATTTCTCAGAAATAATAAAACCGTATGTGACTAAAAATACGGCAATTGCAAAATAATATTGCCAATTTGCTACTTCGTGTACTGATTGTTCCAATCGTGTCACCTTCTTTAAAGTATGTATTCAATTGTAAATATGCATCCCTCTGTATAATTTATATTGTAGCAAATTCAAAAAAGAAAGAAAACTATTTCACAAAGTGAAGGAAAAAATGTATTTTTTACATATCATATAAAAAATATAAAAAACACAGTGCAAATTATTAGGAAAAGTGAGCGTTGTCCTCTAATATAGAGATAGCAATTTACATTATTTTTGCGTAAAATGGTTTAAAGAGGTGAATTCCGATGGAAATAGTAAAAGATAGTTCTCTTATTCAAAATGAAATTGAACGTTTTGTAAATAAAGATGTATATATTCATTTAGAAACGACGAACGGAGCGTATGCGTCACACTTTAATGAAAAGATGATGACAGTTGGAGCATTCATTCGAAATGCAATTATTCGCTTTGAGCGTGGGAAGATAACTGGAACAAACCCATACCGAGTTGGTCTAAAGATGGATCATGGCTGGGTATATGCAGAAGGTATTACGCACTGGGAAGTAGACGATAAAGAGCGTTTATTACTTGCAGGGCATGATAATCAGGGCCGCTTAGCGGTTGCACTTGAGTTAAGCTTAACGCCATTTAAGTAAGAAGGAGGGAAACTTATGGAGAGACATGTACTTGTTGTATTTCCGCATCCAGATGATGAAGCATTTGCTGCGGGAGGAACAATTCGCTTATTAACAGATCAAGGAGTACCTGTAACGTATGCATGTGGTACTTTAGGGCAAATGGGACGTAACATGGGGAAAAACGTATTCGCTAACCGTGAAACGATTCCAAATATCCGCGAAAAAGAATTGAAAGATGCATGTGAAGCGATGGGAATTCAAGATTTAAGAATGCTCGGTTTCCATGATAAAACGTTAGAATTTGAAGATGTTGATTTCGTTGCAGATAAAATTGAAGCGATCATTCAAGAAGTAAATCCATCTCGAATTATTACATTTTATCCAGAGCACGGCGTACATCCAGATCATGATGCATTTGGCCGCGCTGTAGCCCGCGCAGTATCACGTATGTCAAAAGAAGAACGTCCAGTCATTCATGCAGTTGCGATTACGAAAAATCGAGAAGCTGTATTAGGTGAGCCGGATGTTGTAAATAATATTAGTGAAGTATTTGAACATAAATTAGCTGCACTAGGTGCGCACCGTTCACAAACAGAAGCGATGCTTGAAGAAACGCATGCAAAAATAAAAAATAAAGATGCAGCAACATTAAAATGGCTGCAACTTGAGCAATTTTGGACTTATAAATGGGAGTAGGCTAGAAGGATACCTTCTAGTAGCTCTTACATAGAAAAGGCGCCGTCACTTCAGTGATGGTTTTGAAGAGAAATTCATATCTTTTTTAGTAACAATCTGTTCATGAATCGATTGTATTAGAAAAATGCTAATAGCAAAAAATCAAATCGAAAATGGTAGCGCAGGTGCTTATGCCTGCGCTACCATTTTTTTGATTAACCACGATTTTAGCTACAAGGGTGTTGTCTCATCCGTGAACTAGCCTACTTTTCCAACAACCTCTTTTTTAGTGCTACGGTTTTACAAAATTTATTTATTGAGTAAGGGATTTCCTTAGTAACCGTTTTTTCATCATCTACAATAAATCGTGAATCTAGTCTTCATGCAGGAAATTTGATTGAAGATCCAGTATAGCGAGATTTAAACATTACATATATAGGTCATGTAGATTGTAAATAAAATACTAAATTCATAATTTAAAACAGATTGATAGATGAAGGCGAGGGGGGAAACCAGGTTTTATCCAAAACCTGCTATTGGTTTATGTTTGGTTTCATTAATTACAAAATCAGTTTCAAAAGTTACAAAAACTATTTTTGTTACCTAAATAGTCTTATATTACGGAGGAGAGCATGAAAAATGCCTTTAGGAGGGGGCAAAAGATTTTGGTAAATAAAAATTGTGAATCATTAAAAATACGGTATCAAAATTGGAAATACTCATGTTATGAATCTATAAATGAAGGGGAATAGTATGAGTAAACCAATGGCATTTAAATGAAAACATTATTAATCAGAAATTTATGCTCATTTTAAGATGGCAGATATGATACAACATAAGATTTCGAGATTTGATAGGGATGATGAAACGATGTAATGATACTGATTACAACATTATCAGTAATTGCTTAGTTTGTAAATATTAAAATTAGTAAAGAGAATATTGCATTAGAAAAATGAAGGCTTATAGCAATCAATTTTCAAGTTTATAACAGTTGAAAGAGCAGAAATGCCATCAACCTATTAAGTCATTGTCATTACATAGTCATATTAGAAGCCATCTAATAATAATTGATGGGAGAATGACATGATAAAAAGAATAACTTCGTTTTTTTCAATTTTAATGCTTTTTATGTTGACTATAGGTCAGAGTTTGGTACCTATAATTGCGAGTGCAAAAGAGTTAAATACAATAGGACTTGTGGATAGTTTTAAGCTGGATAAATCAGATCTACAGAGCGGAGAACTGACTAAAATAACTGTAAACTTCAGTGAAAAAAACGGAATTAAGCTGCAGCCTGGAGACACACTAACATTAGCACTACCCCCAGAATTAAACGGCTTGAATACAACGTTTGATTTAAGTGATTATGGTACTTGTAAAGTAACTTCAGGTACGGTGGTATGTACATTTAATGATAAAGCAGATACGCATCAAAATATTAGAGGGTATTTAAACTTTAGAGTACAAGCTACTAATGCAGGAACAGGTGAAAAGAAAGAGTTTGAAACAAATTTAGGTATAAATTTAGACAAGCAAACTGTAACGATTACCGGCCCAAGTGGTGGCGGTGGTACAAATCCTGGAAAGCAGCCGTTTTTTTATAAAACTGGTGATACGCTCTCAGGTAAGGACAATGAAGTACGTTGGTTCTTGAACATAAACTTAAATAAAGAAGAGTTAAGCCGTAATATTGTTGTGTCTGATAGTTTGCAAGAAGGTCAAATACTTAATAAAGATAGTTTCAGAATAAGTGTTGATAACTATCTAGGCCGACAAAGTTTATCACTGCAAGACTTTGAATCTAAAGGTTATGGAAAGATTACATTTACTAGTGACACTTCATTTAAAGTAGTGCTTTATAAGGATAAGGCACGCCTTGCAGCTTTTTCAATTGCTTATACATCTACTATAACGGAAGCTGGAAAGAAGCAAGAATTCTTTAAGAATGATTATACAATTGATTACCAAGTTCTGTACAAAGAACCGGTTTTTGACTCAGGTAGTTATCAAGTCGAAAATATGGCAGCTGGTGGTGGCGCTGAAGGTGAGTTACCTTCAAAAGGGACGCTAAGAATTGTTAAGCATCTTGAAGGAAATGAAGAAAAAGTAATCCCGAATGTTTCGTTTAAGTTGTATAAAGAGTCGGGTGAGCAAGTTGGAAATGAACATAAAACAAATGAAAAAGGGATAATTGAAATCCTTAATTTACAACCAGGTAAATATTATGTGCAAGAAGTTTCAGCACCAGATTATGTTGATTTCGATCCCCAAGAAAAAATAAGTTTCGAAGTTAAATCCGGTTCTGTAAATGGAGTTAAGTTACCAATTCCGAATAAGGTGAAAACTATATTCATTGCAGGAACGAAAACTTGGAATGACAACGACGCATCAGATCGACCAACAACAATCAAAGTAGACTTACTACAAGATGGTCAGGTCATGACAACGCAAGAAGTAAGTGAAGCAACAGGGTGGAAATATACCTTTAAAGATTTAGCGGCATATGATGCGAATGGAGTAGCGTACAAGTATGAAGTGAAAGAACAACCAGTAGACGGATATAAATCCGAAGTAAAAGGTTATGACATTACGAATACGAAAGATGCGAAAACAACAGTAGCAGGAACGAAAACTTGGAATGACAACAATGCATCAGATCGACCAACAACAATCAAAGTAGACTTATTGCAAAATGGTAACGTAATTCAAACACAAGATGTAACAGCATTAAATGGTTGGAATTATATATTTGCAGACTTGGCACGATATGATGCAAATGGTGTTCCTTATACTTACACAGTAAAAGAGCATCCAGTAGCGGGCTATAAATCGGAAGTAAATGGCTACAACATTACAAACACAAAAGTAGCAAAATTGACAGTAGAAGGAATCAAGACATGGAAAGACGGAAATGGAATAGACCGTCCGTCAATGATCAAAGTAAACTTACTACAAAATGGTAACGTATTCAAAACACAAGACGTACTAGCAGTAATGGGTTGGAAATATATATTTGCAGATTTAGAAGCATACGATGCGAATGGAGTAGCTTATCAGTATGAAGTGAAAGAACAGCCGATTGCGGGCTATAAATCTAGCGTAAGCGGTTATGACATCACAAATACAAAAGTAGGCGAAACGAAAGTAGAAGGAACAAAGACGTGGAAAGATAACAACGCACCAAATCGATCAGGCTTAGTAAAAGTAGAATTACTACAAAACGGTAAAGTAGTAGACACAAAAGAAGTAACAGCAGAAACAAACTGGAAGTATGCATTTGAAAAACTCCAAGCATACGATACAAACGGAGTAGCTTACATCTATACAGTGAAAGAACAGCCAGTAGACGGATACAAATCCGAAGTAAAAGGTTATGACATCACGAATACAAAAGTAGGTCAAACAAAAGTAGAAGGAACAAAAACGTGGAAAGATGATAACGCACCAAATCGTCCTTCAATGATTAAAGTAGACTTACTACAAAATGGTCAAGTGATTGCGACACAAGAAGTAAGTGGAGCAAGTGACTGGAAGTATGCATTTAAAGATTTAGCGGCATATGATGCCGAAGGAAAAGCGTACAAGTATGAAGTGAAAGAACAACCAGTAGGCGGATACAAATCTGAAGTAAAAGGTTATGACATCACGAATACAAAAGTAGCACAAACAGAAGTAGAAGGAACGAAGACGTGGAAAGATGGCAATGCGACAGATCGTCCGAAAACAATCAAAGTAGACTTACTACAAAATGGTCAAGTGATTGCGACACAAGAAGTAAGTGAAGCAACAGGGTGGAAATATGAATTCAAAGATTTAGCAGCATATGATGCCGAAGGAAAAGCGTACAAGTATGAAGTGAAAGAACAACCAGTAGACGGATACAAATCCGAAGTAAAAGGTTATGACATCACGAATACAAAAATAAAAGATGGAACAGTTGTTGATCCTATAGAAGATGCACCCCAAAAGGTTGATACAGAAGTTCCACCAACAACAGAAAATGCACCTTCAAAGGTTGATTTGGAAGTTCCACCAACAAAAGAAAATACATCTTCAAAGATTAATACAGAGGTTTCGCCTACTAAAGAAAATAATAAGACGTCAGCATGGCTTCCTAAAACAGGCGGAACATCAATGGAGATGATTTCTATTATCGCAGGTATGGTGATGTTGATTTTAGGTGGAGTCCTATTCGCCCGCCAACGGATGAGATAATAAAAAACTTTAGCTGGTATAAGGAATTTATCAAGTGTGAAAATGCTCATACTATCAGCTAAGTAATATGTTGTTAACGGTAAGTGACTTAGTAAAGATAATAGGGAAATATAGATTGTTTTTTGTTTGTACAATGATTATAAACTAAGTTTATAAGTATGATTTAGAATTAATTAGTTTATATAAAAGTAAGAGGATAATAGATTTACTTATAGCGAGCCGTTGATTCAGAAAGAAATACAATTGATTTTTATTTTGGTGAAACAAGAAAGTATAAGGCCGCAGAGCGTTTTTTAAGAAAGCTTTGCGGTCTTTTATGTTTTAAACCCTTGTTTTATTACTCTATACAAGTACGCGGTTAATCCTATGGTAATTCAGAACAAGATTATCATTGTAATAGGTAATTGTTAATTGCTTCTAGTTTGAAAATTTATATTGGGATTCTTAAAGATATAGTAAATATAAAGGAGATGGGTTAAATAATGAAATACACACTTAAAGATCTTATAAATATAAACGAGTTTAAGAATATAACAGAGCAATTTTATAATTTAACTAAAGTTCCATTCTGTCTCCTTGATAATAATCAAAATGTTATATTTTCCAAAGGTAACCCTTTTTTTCGTAATCAAAAAATCCAATTATCCCAAGAAATGCATATTCCCATCATTATTGAGCAGGAACATATAGCAACCTTTGTTATAGGAACAAGTATTAATAAAGAGGTTATTGCGAATTCTCATATAACACATTTTAAATGCATTGCAAACCTAATTGAAGAGATGGCAACACAACAATTACACCTTAAAAAAATTCATGGAAAAGATTCACAAATGAATGCGATAACAAATCATGAGGAAAATTGTTTAGGCAGTATATTACAAAATATGCCGATTATGATTAATGCTATTGATGAAAAAGGAAATATTATCATGTGGAATCGGGAATGCGAATTAGTAACTGGATATAATGCAGATGAAATAATTAACAATCCAAAAGCGATGGAATTGCTACATCCTCATAGACCTAATCGTAACGATTTGTTGCAAAATGGTCAAGATTTTAGAGATTGGGAGATGGATATCACATGTAAAAATGGTGAGATAAAAACTATTATGTGGTCCAATATTTTACATAGTATTCCAAATTCAGGGTGGAGTATCGGAGCGATTGGAATTGATATAACTAAGCGTAAGAGGATGGAAGAGAAACTTAAACAAACCTCGACTGAACTAGAATTAATTTTTAAAGCAATTCCTGATTTGTATTTTTTATCAGAACTTGATGGGACCATTAAGGATTGTAAAGTAAATTCTATATCCAAATTTTATGTTCCAATTGAAGAATTTATAGGGAAGAAATTCCAAGAGATATTACCAGTTCCTATCGTAAAGCAATTTGAGAAGGCTATTAATCAAATAAAAACTTCATCCGCTCCTGTATTAATAGATTATTCTCTACAACTAGATGATGAAATTTATTATTTTGAAGCAAGACTTTTACCACTTTTTGAGGATAAAATTATGATTATTGTACGTGATATTACAGAGCGTAAAATAACGACGGAGTTATTAAAGAAATCAGATACCCTTAATGCAGTAGGGCAATTGGCAGCTGGGATCGCTCATAAAGTTCGTAACCCATTAACAGTAATTAAAGGGTTCATACAATTATTGCAGCAGGAAGTAGGAAAGGATAAAGAATATTTAAGTCTAATACTTTCTGAAATCAGTAGTATTGAAACAGTTCTTCAAGAATTTTTATCTATTGCAAAACCGAATGCTGCAGTATTTGAACCGAAAAACCTTTGTACTATATTAGATAATGTAGTCGACTTAATAAGTACACAAGCAATTATGAAGAATATTCGTATTGCATTGAATATGGATGTTGAAAACTTATTGATTAAGTGTTGCGAAATTCAATTAAAACAAGTTTTCTATAGTATTTTACAAAATTCTATTGAGGCTATACAAAATGGTCAAGAAATCATCATTAATGTGAAAAAACATAATAGTACCGAGGTTAAGATTTGTATTTTAGATGAAGGAGTAGGTATTCCTTCAGAAAGAATTAAAAGACTAGGTGAACCTTTTTATAGTACAAAAGAAAAAGGGACGGGTGTGGGGCTCATGATGAGTTACAGAATTATTGAAAGTCATGGTGGGAAAATAAGTATAAAAAGCCAAGTTGGGAAAGGAACTACTGTTACTTTGTTTTTCCCAATTTATAACGGTGACTCAGCTGGTGATGTTAGTCCAAATAGCATGTAATCATAACTAACAAATAAATCTTTGAAAATGAAAATTAAACTATTATCTTGTAGAAATATAGGTGGTCTGAAGTGATTTGATCAGGCAAAGAAAAATGGATTTAATAGAGATAATGAAACTTGAAATTGAAGTACAACTCCTAGTTTCAGTAGACGTTATATTTTATGCATAGAAGTAAGAGGCTCCTTTCAAAATTCACTTAAAAAGTTAGATTCATAATGTAACGGGAGATAAAAATTAATTTAGGGAAAAGAAGGGTGCTCTAAATACCATTTAGGTTATGCTGCATATATATCTAAAAAGTGAAAAGTTTCTTTTTCTCAGCTATAGAAAAAGAAACTTTTTTACTTGAGTAACAATTTTTATGATATTTGTGAAAGGGTTTTGTTATATTTTTGAAAGAAAAATGCAATATCTATGAACTAAGATGAACTTGCGCATATTGATTTTATATCAATCGCCATTGATGAAGGAACCGAGGAGATTTAATGTATGAAAAAAAGAATTGCAATTATAGAAGATGAAGATAATATACGGGAGATATGTAAACGGTACTTAGAAAGGAAAGGATATGAGGTATACACTGCTGTGAACGGAGCAGAAGGATGGAATGTATTTCAACAATTTCAACCAGATCTAATTATTTTAGATTTAATGATGCCAGAAAAAGATGGTTGGGAACTATGTGAGGAAATTCGTCAGCATTCCAATGTACCTATTATTATGTTAACTGCGAGAGGAGAAGAAAGGGAGCGGATTTTAGGATTAACAATGGGGGCGGATGATTATGTAACAAAACCCTTTTCGCCTCGTGAATTAGTATTAAGGGTACAAATTATATTAAGAAGAGGAAATCAAGTAACACTTCAAGGAATAGAGCCTGAATCAGGAATGATAGAGTTTCTAGATTTGCAAATTGATCCAACGAAAAGACGTGTATTTGTTTGTCGATATGAAATTGAGCTAACGGTGAAAGAGTTTGAGGTGCTTTATCTCATGGCAAAACATCCTAAACAGGTGTTTTCACGTTCCCAACTTCTTGAACAAATTTGGGGATTTGAGTATGAAGGCTGCACAAATGCAGTAACTGTATTAATGAGTCGTTTACGTGAGAAATTGGAGAAACATACAACAAAGAATCGTTGGGTTCATACGGTTTGGGGCATCGGTTATTGTTTTGAACCAGATGGAGGAAACGATAAATGAAGTTACGATATCAACTGTTATTGATGAATCTATTAAGCACGGGTATCATGGTGATTTCTATATGGTACAGTGAAAGGCAAATGCTACTTAGACCAGAACAGACACGGTTATTAATAGTAATAGTAATTGTAGCAATGATTATTTCTACGATTATTTACTGGTTAATGACACGCCCTATTATGAGATCTATTCAAAATCTAATTGCCTTAACCAAACAATTTAGTGATAGACAATTTGGAACGATGTACATCATAGGGAAAGAACCGGAAGAATTTAAAGAATTAGCGGAAGCTTTTCAAGAAATGGCCAAAAAACTAGACGAAAGCTTTGCTGAGTTAGAAAAAGGAGAAAAAGCACGTACAGAGTTGATTGCAAATATTTCCCACGACTTACGAACTCCTATGGCTAGCATACAATTGATGGTAGAAGCGTTACAAGATGGATTAATTGAAGACCCTGATATGAAACAACAATATTTAAAGACAATCCTAAATGATATACAACGATTAAGTGGACTAATTAATGATTTATTTGATCTTTCTAAGTTAGAACTTGGACAAGAAGTTTTTCATCCAAGTTTAATACATGTGGATAGCATTCTATTAAAAGTAATAGATTCACATGATATCTTATTGCAAGATAAAGAGATTAATCTACAATTGCATGTTTCTGAGACATTACCACGAATTTGGATTATGCCATGTAAAATAGCACGAGTTATCAATAATTTGTTGCATAACGCGATTCGGCATTCTCCTACATGTGGGACAATCGAATTAATTGTAGAGGAAAATAAACAGAAGCAGCAAGTTCAATTCACTTTGTGTGATGAAGGGGAAGGGATTTCTCCAGATGATCAATTGCGTATATTTGACCGTTTCTTTAGAACGGATCCATCAAGAAGTTCACAATCTGGAGGTTCTGGACTTGGTTTAGCCATTGCAAAATCGCTAGTTGAACTGCATAAAGGACAAATTGGTGTTCGGGACCGCCAAGATGGGAAACAGGGATGTGAATTTTGGTTTACTCTTCCTGTTACACCAGAAAAAAATGAGTCGGTTGAAAGACTTTTGTAACATTTACGAAAGGAAATTGAAAGATATATATAGAATAAGATTACTGTATATTGATTATATTTTAATTTGAAGTGATTGGATAAAAATAATATATATTTATCGGAATCTCCTGCTAAGATTCGAATTTTTAATTATTATAATCTTATTATTTCGTTTAAATGAGTTGAAATGTATGCGGAACTTAGTAAACAATCTGAATGTTAAAGCAACTTCACAAGAAGATCTACAACAAATTTTAAAGCTATGTACAATTTATGATCAAGCTATGTACGGTGAAATTGATACAACGGTAGAGGATATTACTAACTCATGGAAAGGTATTGATGTTAGTAAAAACTCTTATGTTGTTATGGATAAAGATGAAATAATCGCTTATGGAATTTTGACAGGGAATGAAAGACAGTTTCCATCTGCCGTATTTGTAAACCCTGATTATATGAATCAAGAAATTGAACATGTAATATGGTCAAAGCTTGAAGAGCGTGCTACGGAGCTTGTTAGTAATTCGTCTTGCTCGAATGGCACGATTATAACACAAGCAAATAATTTCTATGAGGAAAAAGTGTTAAGAGAAGGTGGTTTTATTCCCACGCGTATATGGTGGGGGATGGGGATTGAATTGAACTCAAATGTGCCAACACCACTATGGCCAAATGGTGTTACAGTGCGACATTACATACCTGGTGTGGATGATGAGAGATTGCATCAAGCTTTTAATGAAGCCTTTGCAGATCACTGGAACTCGCAACCTTCTACGTTAGAAGAGTTTTTACAGCGTACTGATAGAGAGGGGTTTCATCCTACATTATGGTCACTAGCGATGCTTGATGATGAAGTAGTAGGTTTTATCTTTAGTAAAAAGGGTGCTGACGATAAAGCTGAAATTACTCACTTAGGTGTAAGGCGTTCTAAGCGGAAACAAGGATTAGGATTAGCGCTATTACATCATGCATTCGGTAAATTGTACGAAGAGGGGATTTCAAAAATTCATTTGAATGTAGATTCTGAGAATATTACAGGCGCACCTCGTGTATACGAAGCAGCTGGAATGGAAGTGCAGAGTAAATTTGTTCGTTTTGATAAGGAAGTATTGTTAGAAAATAAAGAGGAAGTCCAGTGATGTATTACTGGACTTCTTTGTTTTCGTACTACTAAGGATCAATTCTCAGAAATAAGAATTGAGTGATTAAGATTGGACGGATGTATTAGGTATGCAAAGATAGGTAATTTTATTAATATACTAAATCCTCAGGTGATGTGTGAAAATAGAATTTTTACGTGATAGTAGCAAGGGAAATAAAATGCATTTAAATGGTAGGAAATGACGTTATCAACTATAAATATTAAAGTACATGCGATATGAAACCGAGGAAGATATGCTTTCCTCGGTTATTTATATTGTAATAATATTTATACAGGAATCATATTGAATAGATGTATTTTATTGTTAAATTAGTTAAAGATTAATTAGATTTATGAATAATAATTTATTGAAAAAATAATTGAATTTTTCAGATAAATAAATTAATATAAAGTAAGAAATTTTCAGATTTATAGAAAATCGGAAAATGAGAGGTTTTGGAAATTTTATAAGAGGCAATAAACGATTTTAAGATAACTTTAAAGCTATCTTAAAATGACGTTTGCTTCATCATTTTCGAGCCGAAAGGAATTAGGGTACAGCATCTTGTTTTAAAATGCGGCTATGAATCATCTAAGAGGGGGAAATGAAGTGGCAAACAAAGAATTGAAAAGAGGTTTAGAAGCACGTCATATTCAAATGATTGCTTTAGGCGGAACAATTGGTGTTGGTTTGTTTATGGGGTCAGCCAGCACGATTAAATGGACAGGTCCGTCAGTAATGCTTGCTTATGCGATTGCAGGTATTTTTATCTTCTTCATCATGCGTGCCATGGGAGAAATGTTGTATATGGAGCCAAGTACAGGTTCATTTGCGACGTTCGGTCATAAGTATATTCACCCGTTAGCTGGTTATATGACAGCGTGGAGTAACTGGTTCCAGTGGGTTATCGTTGGGATGTCAGAGATTATCGCGGTTGGAGCGTATATGCAATATTGGTTCCCGGATTTGCCAGCTTGGATACCGGGTATTATTGCAATGGTTATTCTTGGGGCAGCTAACTTAATTTCTGTTAAGTCATTTGGAGAATTTGAATTTTGGTTTGCGATGATTAAAATCGTTACGATTCTATTAATGATTATTGCGGGATTTGGTCTTATTTTCTTCGGAATTGGTAACGGCGGAGAAGCGATTGGTATATCTAATCTTTGGGCAAACGGTGGTTTCTTTACAGGTGGTTTTTCAGGATTCTTCTTTGCATTATCACTTGTAGTTGGAGCATATCAAGGTGTGGAATTAATCGGGATTACTGCTGGTGAAGCGAAAGATCCGAAGAAGACACTTACAAGAGCAATTCAAAGTACAATTTGGCGTATATTAATTTTCTATATTGGTGCTATCTTCGTTATTGTAACTGTTTATCCTTGGGATCAATTAAGTTCAATTGGTAGTCCGTTCGTAGCGACTTTTGCGAAGGTTGGTATTACGGCAGCCGCTGGACTTATTAACTTCGTTGTTATTACAGCGGCAATGTCAGGTTGTAACAGTGGTATTTATAGTGCTGGGCGTATGCTGTATACGTTAGGTGTAAATGGACAAGCACCAAAATACTTTGCAAAAATTTCTAAAAATGGTGTACCTTTATTCGGTACAGTTGGCGTAATTATCGGTTTAGCGGTTGGTGTTGTTTTAAGCTACATTGCACCGAAAAACTTATTCGTATATGTATATAGCGCAAGTGTACTTCCTGGTATGGTACCATGGTTCGTTATTTTAATTAGTCAAATTCGTTTTAGAAAAGAAAAGGGAGCAGAGATGAAAGATCATCCGTTCAAAATGCCATTTGCTCCTGTTACAAACTATTTAACGATTGCCTTTTTAATTATGGTATTAATCGGAATGTGGTTTAACGATGATACTCGTATTTCACTAGTTGTAGGTATTGTTTTCTTAGCTATCGTTACAATTAGTTTCTACGCTTTCGGAATAGGGAAGCGAGCTCCGTTAGACGTTCAAAATGATCAAGAGATTTCAAGTAAATAAAGGTAAAAAAAAGTCCGATTTCATATTTAGAAATCGGACTTTTTTATTAAAACTTTTCTAATACAATCTTCCCAATTGTACGTCCACCCTCAAGTAATGCATGTGCCTTTTTAAGATTTTCTGCATTTATCGGTGTTAACGTATCGTTTAAAGTTGTGTGAAGGATACCTTCATCTAATAATTCGCTCACTTTGTTTAATAACTCGTGCTGCGTAATCATATCACCAGTTTCATACATCGCTTTTGTGAACATAAACTCCCAAACGAATGTAGCGCTTTTACTTTTTAAAATCCCCATCTCAAGAGGGTGCTCATTTTCTACGATAGAGCAAATTTTCCCTTGTGGTTTAATGAGTTCACCGATTGCTTGCCAATGTTGATCTGTATTGTTTAAGCAGAAGATGTAATCGACATCTTTTAGCCCAAGTTCTAATATTTGATCTTTTAACGGTTTGTGATGGTTAATTGTATGGTCAGCACCAAACTTTTTCACCCAGTCTATCGTTTCACCGCGGGAAGCAGTTGCGATAACATTTAGTCCAGCCCATTTCGCAAGCTGAATTGCGATTGAACCTACACCACCAGCTCCGCCGATAATTAAAATGTTTTTAAATGTATTTTCACTTTTCTTAGCGTAATCAATGCCTAAACGTTCGAATAAACCTTCCCACGCCGTAATAGCTGTTAAAGGAATTGCTGCAGATTCAGCATCGCTTAAAGTTTTTGGTTTTTTACCAACGATTCTTTCATCAACTAAATGGTATTCACTATATGTACCTTGTCTCGTAATACTTCCAGCGTAAAACACTTCATCGCCTTCTTTAAATAATGTACAACCTTCGCCAGTTTGTACGACAACACCACTAGCATCCCAGCCGAGTATTTTCGCTACATCTTCTTTTTTATCTTTCGGAGAGCGAACTTTTGTATCAACTGGATTAACGGAAATCGCATTAATTTTAACAAGTATATCTCTTCCTGTCGCAACAGGTCTTTCAATTTCCACATTAATTAAACTGTTTTCTTCTTCAATAGGTAAGTATTCATGTAAACCAATTGCTTTCATTTTAATTTCCTCCATTAAAGTAAGAGTCTTTTTCTCTTTCATTATAGATGGTGAAATGCTGTTATGTAAAAAAGTAAGCATTTTTTTATGAATGCTGTTGCTGATTCGGAGTATGGAATGAAAGTATAGAAGGAGTATGTTTCTAAAAAGCAGAATTTTTTACTATGTTACTTTATCTTAAACTAAATGTAAAGGTGGATACATAATGACAGTGAAAAAGCTTTATTTCGTCCCAGCAGGTCGTTGTATGTTGGATCATTCGTCTGTTAACAGTACCTTAACACCGGGTAAACTGTTAGACTTGCCTGTCTGGTGTTATCTTTTGGAGACTGAAAAGGGGCCTATTTTAGTAGATACAGGTATGCCAGAAAGTGCGGTTAATAATGAAGGTCTTTTTAACGGTACATTTGTTGAAGGACAGATTTTACCGAAAATGACTGAAGAAGATAGAATCGTGAATATTTTAAAACGAATTGGATACGAGCCGGAAGACCTTCTTTATATTATTAGTTCTCACTTGCATTTTGATCATGCGGGAGGAAATGGTACTTTTACAAATACACCGATAATTGTGCAGCGTGCTGAATATGAGGCGGCACTTCATAGAGAAGAATATATGAAAGAATGTATATTGCCGCATTTGAACTATAAAATCATTGAAGGGGATTATGAAGTCGTACCAGGAGTTCAATTATTGTCTACACCGGGTCATACTCCAGGACATCAGTCGCTATTAATTGAGACAGAAGAATCCGGCTCTGTATTATTAACAATTGATGCATCTTATACGAAAGAAAATTTTGAAGATGAAGTGCCGTTTGCTGGATTTGATTCGGAAGTAGCTTTATCTTCAATTAAACGTTTAAAAGAAATTGTGATGAAAGAGAACCCGATTGTTTTCTTCGGACATGATATAGAGCAGGAAAAGGACTGTAAAGTGTTCCCAGAATATATATAAAAAGAAAAGGTCATGAGCCTATTAGCTCATGACCTTTTCTTTTATATAATCTTTTTAAATAAGTTATATACTTTCTTTGAATTGCCTTCATTTAATTGATAATAAGTAAGATCTAAATCATCAGGAGTGTTTTGATGAGCAATCATCACTTCACTACTATTGTTATCTACTATCCAAATTAAATATTGTTTATAAGTTCCATCTTGGAAAGTAATCCACATGTTACAATCTACTAAATCAGAACCTTCTTCATCTAGCGTTAAATCGCCTTTTTTTGCTGTGTCCATACTTTTAATAAATGTTTTCAACTCATCTGTCTTTGTAAGAAAGATAGATTTTTTTGTTTTAATTGACTCTACATGTATATCTTTTATTTCTTGTTTTCCTAAAAAAACAGGGGGTTCATTTGGATCTCGTGAAGTTGAAATGATAGTCGCTTTCTTTTTCGGTTTGTTTGCTGTATAGAGATCTTGAATAGATTTCCCAGAGTTTAAAAACCATACGATTCCAGAAATAATCAATACGCTACCTAGCAGTAAAATGATTTTTTTAATAGGATTTTCTCCTCTCTATTACTTCGTGTGAAGAGCTTTTCTATTAATATATGATAGGTAAGCGTAAAGTATTATAATTGAACTTGGTTATTCTTCACAGTTTTAAAAGGACGGTCAACGAGTAAATTGTAAGTTAGCCCAATTAATACGAGAATTCCACCGATAATTTTGCCGATTGAGAGCTCGTTTGATAGAAAGAAATCAATGATAGTTCCGGTAAACAATTGACCGATAAAGATAAGTAACGTTAAATAAAATGCTGATATTTTAGGAGTAATATAGTTAGATAATGAAATAACGATAACGCCTACTAATCCGCCTAAGTATACAGCGATAGGAATGGATTGCAATTTATGCATTGGAATATAAAATGAATCTGAACTGAAAATTAAAAATAGCGCGGAGAAAAATAACCCGGTAATATAATTGAAAAATGTACCTTCCCAATTTCCGATTTCCTTTGCTAAATTCGCGTTAATAATTCTAGCAACAACGATAGAAACTCCAACTAAAATAGCGATACAAATATATAACATTTTCTTGCCCCCATTAATAAATTGTCATGACTAAAATCCCGGAAGAGATGAATAATAATCCAATTAGTTTTTTCTTTTCAAACTTTGCAACTTTCATTCCTAATAAGCCGAAATGATCAATTATGATAGAAGCAATGGATTGACCGAGTAGACCTAATGCGATAGTAATAGAAGCGCCAAGAGCGGAGAAGCTTATATTGCTAAAGAGTACTGTGAATACTCCAATGGCTCCGGCGCTATATAAATACAGCGGAATGCCTTTCTCAAAACGAATTTTATTTTTGTTAATAATTAAAACGACAACAACTGCTACTAAACCTACGAGGTGAATGACAACGCTCGCTGTGTAATTGCCGATTATTTCAGATAAAATCCCATTCAATGGGAGCATAATGGCGATGAGCACACCAATAAAGACAGAAAGAAAGTTATACAATGTAATATCCCCTTTATATTTCATGTTTGTAATGACTGTATCACGCTGAAATTGTATATTGCTATGACATATGTCATAGTGAAAGAAGAAAATTTTGATTACAATGGGGATGAGTTGTAAAGGTGGGGGAAATATGAAGAAAGTATGTAACACAAATAAATTAGCAGAGTATATGAAACAAAATAATATTGATTCATTTTTTAGTAATGATATGAAACCATATATGGAACTTATATTTTTTAAAAAGAATGAGTTCATTTGTAGGGAGAATGAAGAAATAGATTATTTATATTTCTTTGTGGAAGGAAAAGCGAAAGCGTTTAATACATTAAGTAATGGGAAGTCTGTATTGCTATGTTTCTATGATAGTTTGCAGTTGCTTGGAGATGTGGAGTTAATTCACTCTCAAAAGATTACGTCAAACGTACAAGTAATGGCAGATTCATATTGTGTTGCTTTGCCTTTAGGGAAAGTGAGAAATCAACTATTTCATGATGCAAAGTTTTTAAGATGTATTTGTGGATCATTAGCACATAAGTTAAATCGACTTTCAAAAAACAGTACAATTAATTTACTATACCCGCTTGAAAATCGACTTGCGAGTTACATGTTAGCGGCAGGGGAACGAGCGGTTCAGCACGGAAATAGAATTGTGTTTAGCGGGAATTTAACGGAAACAGCGGAATTGTTAGGAACGAGTTATCGGCATTTATTGCGCACATTGAATACCTTTTGTGATAAAGAGATTATAAAGAAAAACAATGGATGCTTTGAAGTAGTGAATGTGGATGTTTTGAGAGAATTGGCGGCGGATGTATATAAATAAACAAGATTAATTGAGAAAGAGCTTATAAAAACGATGAAAAAGGAAATTTGAAATATGAAAAGAACGACTGAATTTGTTTTAGGTCTAATTGGTGGTATTTTTGGTGTTCTTTGTTCTTTTATTCCACTATTAATTGGTGGTATGGGTGCGGCATTTGAAGCGTAAGGAGCAAATGAAATCATTGGATTAGGATGGGTAGCAATATTCCTATCTATCCTAGGGATTGTTGGAGCTGTTATGGTAAAGAGTAAAGCGAAAGCAGCAGGCATTATGATGACAATCGCAGCAATTGGTGGATTTATTTGTATTTCGGTTGTATATTTACTACCAGGTATTTTACTATTAATTGCTGGTTTAATGGGGATTTTCCGTAAACCTAAAACTGTAGAATAATATGAAGTATAGAAACACGCTAGCTCTTTAGTTGCTAGCGTGTTTTTTATTAGTAGTAGAAAAAACAAAAAATAGATCAGTAGCAGCAACTACTGATCATCCATATGTACATGAATTAGGAGAGGTCAAATATTTATTAACTTTATTATAATAGATTTTCATGGAATAAAAAACTGAAAATTCTTATTTTTTTATTGAGAAAGTTTTTCGTATCGAAATATATGAAAAAATAGGGATTTTTATTAAAAGGAACAATGATATTTATATTTTGGTAAATTATGATATAGTCTGAATTAGAGGGGTTTCCATAAATGTAATTATTTTCATGATAATTTTGTTTATGTGAGGGAAGGGGAAGCAATTATGAAGTTTGATGATCAACGCTTACTAGGAGTCCGATTAGGTTCTGTACTTGTAACGGAAGAAAATCAATATTTAGTAATTAAGAAGAAAGATCATTATGCACTATTAAAGGAAAGAAGCTGAGAGAATTAGCTTCTTTCTTTGTATGTACTTAGTTCATGATAAGGATAATATTTTTAGAACCTCACCGATAATCCCTTCCATTTGATGAACACCTAAATCGGAATTCGTCATAATAACAGCGCCATTACCAAGGTAGGGATAACAAGCCACCATACATTGGAATCCAACGCCCCATCCGAGTGAATAAATCTGTAAGTCTTCATTCGAATCATTTAGAAAAATACCTAATCCGGTCCATTTTGAGCAACCTTGAGGAGAAATCATGTCTTGCACTGTTTTTTGAGAAAGTTTTAGTTTGCCTTTTTCATGTAAGGAATGAATGAGTTCGATTACTATAGTTGCTAAGTCAGTTGGTGTTGCCCAAATGCCAGAAGCGGCTGCGAATGGATAAAATGGATATTTATCAGTTGTTACAGTCCCATCTTTAATATGCCCGCAAGCAAATGTATGTATTTTATTTATTTCTTCAGGAGAAAATACCGTACTATTTTTCAGTTGAAGTGGTTGAAAGATATATTCTTGTAGTAAGAGGTTGAATGGTTTTCCAGTAATATCTTCAAGTAGTAATTCGATTATACAAAAGTTTGCGTCTGAGTAGTGAAATTCGCTTCCTGGCTCATAACTCACTTCTATAGGTACTGGACAATATAATGATTTACCAGCAAGGAGTTCAGCAGTGTTAGGTAGTCCTTTTACAAGTGTATAATGTTCAAAACTATTAGGAGGATCAATGATTCCAGACTGGTGACTTAATAAGTTTCGCAACGTAATTTTTTTCTGTGAAGTAAATAGATTGGTAGGGATGTTCCAGGATGTGAGTCTATCATTTACATCTTCGTCTAAATGTACGATTTCTTGCTCGGATAATGTTAGTACGAGCATGGCAGTGATGAATTTGCTAATAGAACAAGAATTAAATATGGAGTTTGTAGTAACAGCTCTAGTTGTACCAGATTCAAGTGTTCCGAAGGAGATTGCTTCATCCAGCTTGCCATCGCGTATAACGGCAAGGCTTAAACCGGCAACGGAATGTTGGTTCATTTTTTCATATATATTTTTATTTTTTAAGTTCATAGTTTCTCCCTTCTAATAAAACAGAATATTAATTTTATTATACATTAGTAAAAAAAGAAATGTTATGAATGGAATAAGAAGGTGGGTTGTAATAGAAATAGTGAAAAAGAAAACACTTCATTTTTTTGAAATGTTTTCTTTTTTCTATATCAATATATCATAAATTAATGAAAATAATGTTAAGGTAGTGTAAAGGTATTGTAAATAAAGAGATTTCCTGTAATGCCCTTAAAACGTTTTTCACTAAAGAAATTGATTGTTCCTCAAAATGAAAAAATGCGCTATTCTTTCTGGTGAATTATGGGGAAGGATGACGTTTTTATGTGTCTATTTCTATATTTGATGAATTACAACTATCTGCTCAAGAGATTCAAGGCACTTTATTTTGAAATATCCTATGAAATCTTGCTAGAGATGTTGGCACCGTACAATGAAATAGAAAATATCAAGCAGAAGATTTATTTCATTTCTATATATTGAATAATAAAAATATTGCTATCATTTCTTTAAATCAATTTTCTAGCTGATTGGAAGAATCAACAGAAAGGTCCATGCGTATGTACGGATTTTAGAAGTCAATAAAAATATTATGTTAACAATAAAAGTGTCACAAATTTTTATATATTATTGTGATTGATATCACATCCTTTTTTCTCAATGGATATTATGCTTAGGTTGTAACCAATGATTGGGAGAGGGTGGGATGATATGTTTTGTTATCAATGTGAACAAACACCAACAGGCGGATGTAAAATAATGGGTGTTTGCGGTAAGAATGAAACAATCGCAAGTTTACAAGATACGATTGTGTTTGGATTAAAAGGAATTGCGGCCTATCGTACACATGCTGCTCAGCTAGGGTATACAGATGCTTTTGTAGATGCTACAACTCAAGAAGCGTTATATATGACATTAACAAATTCTAATTTTAATGAACAAGAACATATTGATATGGCTATGAAAGTTGGGAAATCGGCTTTACGAGTGATGGAGTTGTTGGATGAGGCACATACGAATCATTTTGGTGTTCCAGAGCCTGTTCAAATTACACAAAATCATGTAGAAGGTAAAGCAATTGTAGTTACTGGTCATAATTTATTTGCATTAGAGGAATTATTAAAGCAAACGGAAGGAAAAGACATTAATATTTATACGCATTCTGAAATGCTACCAGCGCACGGATATCCACAATTGAAAAGATATAAACATTTAAAAGGAAATATTGGTAAGGCGTGGTATGATCAACGACGTCTTTTTGAAAAATTTACAGGTGCCATATTGGCTACAACGAACTGTGTTATGCCGATTAAAGGATCCTACTCTGATCGATTCTTTTCATATGATATTGCAGGCTTAGAGGGCGTACAAAAAATTGAAAAGGATGATTTTACACCACTGATTCAAAAAGCGCTAGAACTTCCCGAAGTACATATGGAGTCGGATGAACAGTTAGTAACAGGGTTTCACCATAACACAGTATTATCATTAGCTCCAGAAATCATTGAAGCAGTAAAGGAAGGGAAAATAAAGCGTTTCTTTGTGATCGCAGGTTGTGATGCACCAGGAAAAGGCGGAGAATACTATCGTGAATTAGCAACGTCACTTCCGCCAGAAACGGTTATTTTAACAACTTCTTGCGGGAAATTCCGCTTTAATGATGTAAATTATGGTGTTGTACCTGGTACGGAGATTCCGCGTTACATTGATTTAGGACAATGTAATAATTCAATTTCTACAGTGAAAATAGCGGCCGCTTTAGCAGATGCTTTTCAATGTGAAGTAAATGAATTGCCAGTGAGTATTGTCCTATCATGGTTTGAACAAAAAGCGGTTGCCATTTTACTTGGGCTATTTAGTCTTGGGATTCAAGACATTCGCATTGGTCCAAAGGCACCTGAATTTATTTCGCCTGGTGTGCTTGATGTATTACAAGAAACATTTGGTTTAAAACTGATTACAACTGCAGCAGAAGATATGAATATGATGTTATCGTGACAAAAAAGATGTCTTATATGTAATGGTGGGCATTATAAAGAATTTGTATGTATTCGAAAACTCATGTATTAGATTCGCAGGTGTGTTAATAGAAGAACACAAAAATAATCAATCTTATTAATAAGGAGACCCCGCCACATCCATCAAAGTCAGCATATTTTGTTTTGTGATATTTTCTTTTCTTAGCTGGATAGGTATGTGGCGAGACTTCTTTAAAAAGAAAATCCGCTGTATCCAATGGGGATATAGCGGATTTTAGAAAAAAATTAAAATCCAGTTGACATTCACAACTACTTAGTCATACAATGTAGTTGTAATAAGTAATACTGAATAGTTTGGTTTCTCAAAATATATTCAGTAAACAATAGGGAATAGCGGATTTTAGAAAAAAATTAAAATCCAATTGACATTCACCGCTACTTAGTCATACAATGTACTTGTAATAAGCAATACTGAATAGTATGGTTTCTCAAAAGCTATTCGGTAAAAAATTCGCCTTAGTACTCTGTGATACTGAATATAAGTCAGACAGAATAGGGGGTAGAGGAGGATCAGAACATGGAAAATTTAACTGAAATGCTGAAAGGTTCGTTGGAAGGTTGTGTGCTGGAAATCATCAGTCGCCGTGAAACTTATGGCTATGAGATTACACGTCACCTGAATGATCTTGGGTTTACCGAAGTCGTGGAAGGAACGGTCTATACCATCCTCGTACGATTAGAGAAGAAAAAGCTTGTGAATATTGAAAAGAAACCGTCAGATATGGGGCCACCTCGTAAGTTTTATTCACTTAATGAAGCTGGCCGCCAGGAGCTTGAATTGTTTTGGAAAAAGTGGGATTTTGTATCATCAAAAATTAACGTCTTGAAGTCAAACTAGCTTCATAAGATAAAATATTGCGTCCGATATTTTTGGGATTTCTTGTTCTGTTTTATAAAAAAGGAGGAAAAATAATATGATGGAAATGTTCAAAAAATTAATTGGTGATAAAAGAGAGTACAAAATGATGATGGCACGAGTTGGAGCTTTGCCAGAGGACTATCAGTTTGTGTTTAAGAAAATTCAAAACTACATGTGGAATTTCTCAGCGGGTAATGGGATGGATATGTTACACATACAGTATGAATTAATCGATTTGTTCGAAGCGGGTGCGGCGGAAGGAAGACAAGTGCTTGAAATCACTGGAGACGACGTAGCTTCCTTTGCTGACGAACTAGTGGCAAACGCTAAAACTTATGTTTCCAAGTATCGTGAAGATTTGAATGAGAGTATTATGAAGCAATTGAGAAAAAAATAAATGCAATAGAAAATACCGACTGATTAGCTGGTTACAAATATGAATTACCGCCATCGCTATTCAGTTATATTTTTAACTCGGTACTAAGTAGTACAGATTATCAGTGCTACTAAATAGAGGGGGATAGGTAATCTATCTTCGTAAAACATTTTTATAAGGAGGAAAAAAGTATGAGTAATGCAGCGATTTCTGTAAAAGGGTTAAAAAAATCTTTTAAAGACAAGGAAGTTTTAAAAGAGGTGGATTTTGAAGTGCAGCGTGGCGAAATTTTTGCACTGCTGGGATCAAATGGAGCGGGCAAGACGACAACGGTCAACATCCTCTCGACGCTGATGAAGCAAGATGGTGGTGAAGTAAGTATTTGCGGTTTTGACGTTCAGCGTCAATCAGATCATGTTCGTCAAAGTATCAGTCTGACAGGGCAGTTCGCAGCTTTAGACGGTATGCTTACCGGGAGAGAAAACTTGATAATGATCGCCAAGTTACGTGGAGTTTCCAATTCCGCTCAAGTCGCTGACAATTTGCTTGCAAGATTCAGCTTGACCGATGCAGCAAATCAGAGAGCAGACCAATATTCAGGCGGGATGAAGCGCCGGCTTGATATCGCTATGAGCTTGATCGGGACGCCAGCAGTCATTTTTCTTGACGAACCAACGACAGGGCTTGACCCTGAAGCTCGGATTGAAGTTTGGGATACCGTTAAGGAACTTGCCGGCGGAGGCACAACGATCTTATTGACGACTCAGTACTTGGAGGAAGCAGAACAACTAGCGGACCGTATTGCGATCTTGCATGGCGGAAAAATCATTACGACTGGTACTCTTACTGAACTTAAAGAGATGTTCCCACCAGCAAAAGTGGAGTATATAGAGAAGCAACCGACATTGGAAGAAATATTCCTTGCGATCATCGGTAAAAAAGGAGGAGATGTAAAATGAAAAGTAAAACAGGGGTATTACTAGGTCGTTTAATGCGCAACATCATGCGCAGTCCGGATACGATTATTACAGTAGCGATTACACCGATTATGATGATGTTGTTATTTGTTTACGTATTTGGTGGTGCCATACAGACAGGAACGGATAACTATGTCAATTATTTATTACCGGGGATTTTGCTGATGGCTATCGCATCTGGTGTCGCTTATACATCCGTGCGTTTGTTTACGGATGTAAAGAGCGGGCTGATGGCACGTTTCATTACTATGCCCATCAAGCGCTCGTCGGTATTATGGGCTCACGTATTAACCTCTCTTGTTGCTAATGTCCTTACTATGGTGGTGGTTATTCTCGTTGCACTTTTAATGGGTTTCCGTTCCAGCGCTAATATTCTAGATTGGCTCGCGGTAGCTGGGATACTCGGGATGTTTACGCTGGCGCTAACATGGCTGGCTATTATTCCAGGGTTGACAGCTAAGTCTATGGAAGGGGCGACAGCCTACTCGTACCCGCTAATTTTTCTTCCCTTTATTAGTTCAGCCTTTGTTCCTACCGAAACGATGCCAAAAATTGTTCGTGCGTTCGCTGAGAACCAACCTGTGACGTCCATCGTGAATGCGATTCGTGCTCTCTTATATGGAGGGAGTGTTGGCAACGACATTTGGATTGCACTTGCTTGGTGCGTGGGCATTATGATTATCGCTTACTTCTTCGCTAGTAAAACATTTAAACGTCAGTTAGGGTAAGTACCGAGGTAACTAAACCTTCCGGAATAATATATATATTTTGAAAAGCACGGAAGATTTTCCGTGCTTTTATTTTTATAGGGCCCATTGAATTCAGCAAGAAGGAAAATTTATTAGACAAAGAGAAATACAAGTTGATTGGCAATTGAGTAAGTTAAGGAGATCATATTTATAATGAATACTACAAAAACCACAGGGTGCTTCACTATTGTTGATAATAATGAAGGAAAAATATTACTGGTTAAACGAAATGATTATCCTATCTGGGATTTGCCTGGGGGAAGACTAGAAGAAAATGAACAGTTAGAGAAGTGTGCTATAAGAGAAACTAAAGAAGAAACGGGCTATATAATTGCTATTGAGCGTAAAATAGGAGAATATCACCAACCTGAATACGATGATATGCAACATTTATTTTCAGGGAAATTACTAGGGGGCGAGCCGATAAATAATGGACCTGAAACTGCAAAAATTGGGTGGTTTAATCCTAGTAGGTTACCTTTGTTAATGGTTCCAAATAGACGAAAACAGATCAGTAATTTTATGAAACACAAAAATTCACTAATAAAAGAGACATTAAAGATACCATTTATGGTAAAGGTATTGAAAAAAATTATGTGAGATGGTTATTGAATTAACGGGTGCTTTAGTTGAGGGAGGCTCATCTAATTGCTCCAACTTTTTTATAAAACGTTGGAGCAATTAGATGAAATAAGAGCATGTTTTGATTAATCTTTTTTCAAAACATGCTCTTTCTATTTGTCTTTTAGCAACGTCATTCTCATCAATTTGCTCAAACTTTATTTTAAAGTTATAGTAGCAAATACAATGTTTTCCCTAGGTATTTGAAAATAGGGATAAGTAAAGCCAAATATCATTTTGGGTTATACTGTTCACTACTTATGGGCGGGTATAAGCATAATCTCTCTTGTAAACTTTCTAACACTTCTTCAGGCACTTCCCTGACCTTAATATCTTTACCTAGGAAAAGTAGCCAATTCGTGATTTCTGTCAATTCATCGGTATTGTTAACATTGATAAAAGTTTTTAGAATGGCTGTGGATTGAAAAGGGTTTGTGTAGGAAATCGAAACTTTTAAAGGATGGTATTTTTTGAACTGGGCAATCGCTTTTGGACCAAGTTCTAGTACAAGGTTGATTACTTCATCTTGTTTACTTAGTTTTTCTAAAATCTTTTTCTTACTTAATCTTTTTTTCAGCGTGTATGATTCGATATCGATGAGATGATCGACAGGAAACATCTTCTTTTTTTCTTCATCTAAGTCAAAGCCTTCAATTATCCAATGGCTTTTTTCTTGATAAAGGTGTAGTAAATAAATTGGATAAGACTTGATTTCCTCCTCTTCTTTTGTAGTAATCAATAAATGGTTATCTAAAAGAAGGATTTGGATGAGTTTTTCTAATATTGGATGGGGGAGGTCAGAAAGCTCAAGTAGGTCGGGATTATTGGGATTAGTTCCTCCAAAAAGCAAGATTTGATTTAACAGAACAAGGTCATCCTGCTGGATTTCTGAGATGAGTCCTAGTAGTTTTTCAGCTAAAGACTGACGACTCTTTAAATAGGGAAGTTGTTGATTTCTAGTAGCCATAAAGGCAATAAAAAGAGCTTTAACCTCGTTATCAGTAAAGCGAACAACGGGCAGGATAGAGTTATGCATAACAAAATATCCACCAGCTCTTCCAACTTCAGCGACAAGTGGCATCCCCATAGCTTCAATTTCTCTAATGTCTCTAATAGCTGTTGATCGTGAGATGTTAAATTCTCGTATGATTTCAGAAATTGTAAAGTGGGAGCGGTTATTGATGTACCGCATGATAGTATTAATTCGTTCAACTTTTTTCATTTTGTTCTCCTAAACAGTATCATTTTTTGACATGATTTAAGGATATTATAAACTCATCAAGTGAAAAGATAAATCGTTTGATTCATTTAAAAGTGAGGAAGGTTTTGAATATGAAAAATTATAAAATAGAAGAAAAAGATAGCTTTATCGTGTTAGGTATTGGAACTGAACTTAAGAGCCACTACACAGACTTTGCGGGCATAAACAAGGAAAAGGCAGACTTTTGGCTGGCCGTCGAACAAGATGGAAGGTTGGATACTTTAAAGGCTTTAGCTACAAATGATTACATTTTTGCTGTGAGTGAAGCGGTGAATAACAAGATGATGTATTACGCTGGTGTCATGACAGAGGCAACGATACAAGAAGAGTCTAGAGTTATCCAGTTTCCGAGGGGAGCATACCTAGTAGTGAAAGGGGAGGGCAAGACATCTGAGGAGCTAAGTAATAAGCTTACTGGTATTGCATTTGGTCAAGCATTAGCAGAAGCGAAAGATTTTGCCTATGTTGGTGGGCCAAATACAACAGTTGAGATGGGGCAGCGAAACGGCCTAGTATTTGGTGAAATATGGATTCCGGTTGTTAGGAAGTAAAGAGTTAAAAGGAGAGATGGAATTGTCCAATATTGTAGATTTTAAAAATGTAACCACAGCTGGCTTAGAGTCCTCACCTGTAGCTGAAACACTTGCTGGTTTACGTGCCCATGAAGCCCGTTACTTTATGAACAAATACAAACATGAATTTACGGTTGTTCCAGCTAGTGAAAGCGAGGAGACCCTTGATTATGTGAACCGCATTTTGAAAGAAGAACGTGATATTGAGTTTACGGCTAAACCGTTAGAAACATCGTGTTTTCAAGTGGAAAATATTAAATTTTCCTATGTCTTTTATGAGGATGGTCTTGCAGTCAACGTCATGTATACATTGGATAACCCGAAGAAGCGAGCTGTTGGATTTAAGCTTTCTGAGGGAATGGAGATACCAAAGGAGTTAGAAGAGAAGTTTAAGTTTGCTAGGCAGAAGTCTAAACTTGCTGGAACAATTCGAGGTTCATTTTTTGTAATTAAAGGAGAATATAGTGCAAGTTGAAGAATTCAGTAATCATCAACAGCTTGGATATGTAAGCTCATTTCACTTTCGATAACGAAATTTACGTCAACTAGCACCTTTTGTGGGGGCTAGTTGTTTTTTTACAGTAGAAAGAGAAAATTTTTATTTAGGGGGTATATTAAAATCTTAGCTTGATAGCGATGGGGGTTAGCCCAATATACGTGAAATGATGGCTATTTTTATGTTTTCAATGAATGTTATTAAAATAGGGGCTAAAAATAAAACACCCCTCTAAAAAAGAGGAGTGTCCCATCAATCTTAAGAAGCATCCGCACCTTCAAACTGACTATTATAAAGCGAAGCATAGAAACCATCAGCTTTCAATAACTCTTCATGATTACCTTGTTCTACAATATCCCCATCTTTCATGACAAGGATTAAATCTGCATCACGTATTGTTGATAATCTATGAGCGATAATGAAGCTTGTTCTACCTTCCATAAGGTTTTCCATCGCTTTTTGAATCAGTACTTCTGTACGAGTGTCAATGGAGCTTGTTGCTTCATCGAGTATTAATATTTTCGGATCCGCTATAAGGGCGCGTGCAATTGTTAGTAGTTGCTTTTGTCCTTGGGATACGTTGCTTGCTTCTTCGTTTAGTTCCATTTGATATTTATTTGGTAATGTTTTTACGAAGCTGTGAACGTGAGCTGCTTTCGCTGCTTCAATTACTTCTTCATCTGTAGCATCGAGTCTACCGTAACGTATATTTTCCATGATGGATCCGTTAAATAGCCAAGTGTCTTGAAGTACCATACCAAACATGTTACGCAGGTCTTCTCGCGTAAAGTCTTTTATATCGTGACCGTCGATACATATTGCACCGCTGTTTATGTCATAGAAACGCATTAACAGTTTTACAATCGTTGTTTTGCCAGCTCCGGTTGGTCCGACGATTGCTACTTTTTGTCCAGGTTTAATGTTAGATGAGAAATTATTGATGATGATCTTATCTAGATTGTATCCAAATTGAACATCTTGGAAGGTAACTTCTCCTTGAACTTTTTGCAACTTCACTGGATTTTCTGCTTCTGGCACTTCCTCTTCTTCTTCTAAAAATTCGAAGACCCTTTCTGCAGCAGCTGCAGTGGATTGAAGTACGTTCGCGATTTGCGCTACTTGAGCGATTGGTTGCGTAAAGCTTCTAACATATTGCACGAAGGCTAAAATGTCTCCAACTGCGATGGTTCTCTTTACCGCAAGCCATCCGCCTAAAATAGATACAGCGACGTAACCGATATTACCGATAAATGTCATAATCGGCATCATCATTCCGGATAAAAATTGAGATTTCCATGCGGAGTGGTAAAGGGTATCATTTACCTCTTCGAATTTTTTTACTTCTTCTTCTTCTTTGTTGAAGGCTTTTACGATATTGTGACCACTATAAATTTCTTCGACCTGACCGTTTACGTGTCCTAAATATTCTTGCTGGTATTTGAAGTATTTTTGTGATCGTTTTACGACTGCCATGATGAGAATCATCGATACTGGCAATATTAAAAGCGCCACTAATGTCATTTGCCAGCTTATTGATAACATCATGATAAGTACACCGATGATTGTAATAACGGATGTGATGATTTGCGACATACTTTGGTTTAAAGTTTGGCTCACCGTATCTACGTCATTTGTAATTCTCGATAATACTTCGCCGTGCGTTGTTTTATCAAAGTATTTCAGCGGCATACGGTTAATTTTTTCATCGATTTCTTTTCTGAAGTTATAAGATACTTTTTGAGCTACTCCAGAAATAATGTACCCCTGGATAATACCAAACACAGTGCTCAGTATATATAATCCAAGGAGTAAAATGACAATGTTTCCGATATAGGTAAAGTCAATGGCCGCACCGGGTGCTCCTGATACTTTGCTTACGAGTCCTTCGAAAAGTCTTGTTGTCGCATTGCCTAAAATTTTTGGACCAACGATTGTAAAGGCTGCACTACCGATTGTGAAAAGAATAACGACTAAGATTGATAATTTATAGGGCTTCAAGTATTGAAGGAGTTTATTCATCGTTCCTTTGAAGTTTTTTGCCTTCTCAATCTTTCTCATGCCGCCGCCCATATGACCGCCACCGCCAGGACCAGGACCGCCTTGTCTTTTATTTTCTATTTTTCTATCACTCATGATGACAACTCCTCTCTTGAAAGTTGTGATAAAGCAATTTGCTTATAAACTTCACAGTTTTCCATAAGCTCTTCATGAGTACCAGTTCCAACTATTTTTCCTTCGTCAAGTACAATGATCTTATCGGCATTCATGATTGTACTAATTCTTTGGGCAATAAGTAAAATAGTACTTCCTGTAATCTCATTATTTAAAGCTCTGCGCAATGCTGCGTCTGTCTTAAAGTCAAGAGCTGAGAAACTATCATCGAATATGAAGATTTCCGATTTTTTCGTAAGAGCACGTGCAATAGAAAGTCTTTGTTTTTGACCACCAGAAACGTTCGTACCACCTTGTGATATTTCTGTACGGAAGCTTTCAGGTTTCGCGTTAATAAACTCCATAGCTTGTGCGATTTCTGCCGCTTTTGTGAGTTCTTCTTCAGTTGCTTCTTTCTTACCGTATTTCAAATTACTTTCGATTGTACCTGAGAATAGAACTCCTTTTTGCGGTACATAGCCAATTTTCTCTCTTAATTCCTTCTGAGATACTTCTCTAATATCCGTACCATCTATTAATATTTGACCACTTGTGACATCGTAAAAGCGTGGGATTAAGTTGATTAATGTTGATTTACCACTACCTGTACTTCCAATGAAAGCTGTCGTTTCACCAGGTTTTGCAGTAAAGGTGATATTGGAAAGCACATCTTCTTCTGCACCTGGATATCTAAAGCCAACATTTTTAAATTCAACGTAGCCTTTCTTGTCTGAAGCAAATGTTTTCGGCTCTTTTACATCACTAATGGTAACGTTAGTATCTAAAACTTCTGCAATACGTTGTGCGGAAACTGAAGCACGTGGAACCATAATAGATACCATTGAAATCATTAAGAAGGCCATGATGATTTGCATTGTATATTGCATAAATGCCATCAAATCACCAACTTGCATATGTCCCATATCCACTTGGTGTGATCCAACCCAAATAATAAGTACAGTAACAGCATTCATGATAAACATCATCATTGGCATCATAAATGACATTAAACGGCTTACAAATAAATTTGTTTTTGTTAAATCTTGATTTCCTTTTTCAAATTTCTTTTCTTCATGTTTTTGATTATTAAAAGCACGTATAACGAGCATACCTGTTAAGGATTCACGAGTGATTAAGTTAATTTTATCTACTAACTTTTGGATACGCTTAAACTTAGGAATCGCGACGCTAAATAAACCAATGACTAAGCTTAAAATTGCGATTACGGCAACTCCGATAATCCATCCCATTGAAACGTCTGTAGTAAGTACTTTAATAATGCCGCCTATACCTAAAATCGGTGCATAGAATACAATTCGAAGCATCATAACCATAAGTGTTTGAACTTGCTGGATATCATTTGTACTTCTTGTGATTAGAGATGCAGTGGAAAACTTATCAAACTCCGCATTTGAAAAGCTTGTAACTTTCCGGAATACTTTCTTTCTAAGGTCTCTACCTAATCCAGCAGCTACTTTTGCAGCAAGTAAACTCACGATAACGGTAGCTGCCATACTTACTAAGGATAAAAGCAACATTTTCCCGCCGGAAGTAAGAATATAATTAGATTGAAGTTTATTAGTATTGATACCGATCTTCTTATATTCATTCTCAATGTATGGAACAGCTGACTGTGTTACCATGCTACCGGGCATATTCTTGAACTTCTCATTTGCCTTGTCTTTCATTGCATTGATTTGATCTTGAGGAAGTTTCGCAATGATTGTAAAAGGATCTGTATTTGGCGGTAGCTTCGCTGGTGTTTTGTTGTCGCCTGTCGCAGCAGGTGGGAAAGCAGATGCGCCGCCTTTTTCAATTCCTTGTGTAATTAACATTGGTTTCCCAAAGATATCGTTAAGTTCGTTAATTATTTTTTTATCTTCTGTATGTAGTTTATAAAGTGGCTCTTTATCAAGCTGCGGATAATCTTTTAAGCCATTTTTTAGTTCACTTTGAGAGAGGTTGTTCTTATCTAAAAGCGCATAGTTGTCAGCTACTTTTTTCTTCTCATTTTCATTCATAAAGAGCGTAAGTTTATCCATTTCACTTTTTCGAATAACCTCAGGTACTGCATTTTCTACACCTTTTTGTTGAATCCCTACATTGACAATGTTAGACATGTAGTCTGGCAGTGATAGATCGCATACTGCCTGCACAGTTAAAAGACATACAACTGCAATGATGGAAGCAACAAATGGTTTTAAATGTTTGATGATCTTTAACATTTAATTCATCTCTCCATTTTCCTTATCTAATTTTTTTAGTTTTTACTTCGTTTCTCTCCTTTATTCTTCGTATTCTCAGTAATTCATTCCAGCAGCTCTTTACGTATTTTTGATCACAGACTAATTTTATGACTATATGAAGGTATGATGCAACTTTTAGGGGGGAGAATTTTGTGATGAATTTGTTAAAGGTTTTTAAACTATGATATAAAAAACATTTTTTTCTTTAAATCAAGTGAAGAAAGCAAATGAATGAAAAAGAAGCCATGAAAGTAAAAGTACACATCGAAAACAACGGGTCTAAAAATGAGGACAAAAACATTCTTGCCACACAACATCAAGGGAAAGAAAAGGAGAATCCATAGAATATTGAACAGGGGGATTCGTTCAATCTGAAGGGATTTCATAATATTTTTTTAAAATGACGGACACAAAATTGTATATCCTTTCGAATTATATATATAGATATCATTAATATTTATATAAAAGGGGAGAAAAAATATGAAAGAAATGTATGAAGAAATTACTGAAGTATTAAAGGTATTGGCGCATCCTGTCCGTTTATCCTTAGTAAAAATAATGATTGCAAAAGGTCCTACTAACGTAACGACGATGTATAGAGATTTACAAATGCCCCAAAGTACAATTAGTCAACATTTATCCAAGCTAAAAGCTACTAAAATCGTTACAGGTACTCGTAAAGGGTTAGAAATTTATTATGAAGTAACGGATAATCGTACAAAAGCGATATTATTAAGTTTGTTGTAAACCCATTATCCGAAAGAAGTCGATTCATTAGCACTGGTCAACGCTCAATTAAACTTGCAAACTGCTTATAAGAATTTTTTTAGTGGTCAAAGTGATTTTCCTTCTACAAAGATGTGTAGTGGTTGTGGAAACAAAAAAGATATGTCTCTATCTGAACGCATGTATAAGTGTTCGTGTGGACTAACAATGAGTCGTGACTATAACGCAGCTATCAATATCAAAAAGGAAGCGATCCGCTTATTAGCGTTGGCATAAATAGTAACAAAATAACCTTTGGAACAAGGGAGTTAGCTCGGCTGTCCTAAGACAAATTCGTTAGCTATCAAAAGTAGCGATGAACCGAGAAGCCCCCACTTCAAGTAAAATCATAAGAGATACTAAGTGGTGGGTAGTTCACGAAAGAACTAGCAAAATATATAAAGTACTATCATCATAAAAGAATTAAGGCAAAACTAAAAGGCATGGACCCGGTACAATACCGGACCCATGCCTTTTAGTTTTGCCTAATGAAATAATCTGTCTAACCGTAAACGCCCGATTGGTTTAACTAATAATCAGTGGGGATGAAGAAAACCCCCACTGATTAAAGTTTCACTTTATGGGATCACTTGAAGAATTGCGGCTTTTACTATTATTTTTTTGAACGGGCAAGTAACCAAACGAAGTATGGTCCACCAATAAGTGCTGTAAAGACCCCAGCAGGAATTTCTAAAGGAGGTACGAGCCCTTTTCCTAAAGTATCAGCAAGCAGTAAAACAATAATCCCTATTAAAGCAGAGGCAGGAAGGAGTACATAATATTTTCCTCCCACAAGCCTTCTTGCAATATGCGGTGCGATTAACCCAACAAAACCAATTGTTCCGACAATGGCAACGGTAGCAGCGACAAGTAATGCGGATAAGAATAATAGAAGCATCCTTGTGCGATCCACGTTTGCTCCTAAACCTGTCGCGAGTTCATCCCCTAATGAGAGTACTTCAATGCGAATCGAGAAATATATGACAAGTGGTACGAGAACGACGATCCATGGTAGTAGTTGATAGACGTGATCCCATTGTCGTCCCCAAAGGCTCCCAGCTAACCATGCGAGTGCAGTATTAATTTCTACTGGGAATTTCACCATCAGTAGTTGTAATCCTGCCTGACAAAGTGCTGAAAGGGCAACTCCGGCAAGAGCTAAAGTCGAAGTTTTTAATTTGTTACCTCGTGCAAAAAAGTATAAGCATACTGTAACAAACATGGCACCAATAAATGCAAAGATAGGCAGGGTATAAGCTGGTGCGCTTGGGAAAAGCAAAATAACAATTGCAGCACTTAGCCCAGCACCTTTAGATACACCAATAACATCAGGAGATGCCAGTGGGTTTTTTAAAATACCTTGCAAAACTGCTCCAGAAATAGAAAGACCAATTCCTGCTAGAATAGCAATAAAGTACCTTGGTAAGCGAAATGTAATAAGAATGTTTTTAACTGAAGTAGGCTCTCCAGTAAATAGACACTGAATGATGTCGAGAGGGGAAATCCAAATGGCTCCAGCCCCTAAACTAAGTAAGCTCGCAATAATTAAAAGAGCTAATAAAGTTGTAAAAGTAATGAATAGTTTTTTTCTATGATTTACGTTTGTTGTTTTCATTTCGTCTCAAGTCTCGCTCCTTTCTTAGCTAAAAATAAGAAGAATGGAGAGCCGATAATCGCTGTTACAATTCCGACAGGTGTATCGTAAGGGTACGAAATAAAGCGTGATAAAATATCGGCATATACTAATAGTACACCGCCTAGTAGAGCGGTAAATGGGATGAGTCTTTGGTAAGACGATCCGATAAGTGAACGCGCAATATGGGGTCCCATTAATCCAATAAATCCAATAGGGCCAGCAATTGCTACAGAAGAGCCTGATAGTAGTACAACGCTAATTGCAGCTAGAATTTGTGTTCTTTTTACATTAGTTCCAAGTCCTTTTGCTACTTCTTGTCCCATATTTAATAGAGTTAAAGATTTAGATAACCAAATAGCAAGGATTAAACCAAGGATATACCAAGGCCAGGCCATTTGTACTTTAATCCAGCGAGCTCCATCTACACCACCAGCCATCCAATAAATGATACTATCTGTAGAATTTTCATCGATTAGAATTAGTGTTTGTGTAAATGAAGATAAGATTAAATGAATGACCATTCCGGCTAGTGCGAGGCGTACGGGTGACATTTCTTTTATATTGGCTAACATATAGACGATACAACCGCCAAATGCCGCACCGATAAACGCAGCTATAACCATTCCAGTGCTTGCAACAGAAGGGAATAGTACCATGATTGTAACGACCGCAAGGGAAGCACCCGCATTTACTCCAAAAACTTGTGGTGAAGCAAGGGCGTTACGAGTGATTGCTTGCATAATCGCACCAGATACGGCTAGGGCGCTACCAACGAGGAAGGTAACAATAAGGCGAGGCAAACGAATATCTCGGATTATTAAATATGTTTTATGATCTCTTGGTGCCCATAAATCTTGCATTTGTATATTTGTAGCGCCGATTAAAAAGCTACCCAATGCCCCGATAATAAGTAAAAGAAAAAGTAAAATATAAAATATGATGGCACGTTTTTGATTAGTGCTCCTCATGTTCTTTAATCGCTCCTTTTATCATCAATAAAAAAGTAAGGTATATACGTAGATGGAAGTTACTACTCCGCATACACCTTACTTTGTTTACTATTATTTCTGTTCTATCTTTTTCAGTGTATCAATTGTTTGATCCATAATGATTTCGGCTGGAATTAATCCACGGAAACGAGCCCATGTCATACGGTCAAAATAGTAGATTTGTTTGTTGTTTGCAACTTTTGTTTCTTTCCAGAGAGCTTCTGTTTCCCAATCTTTTTCAACTGTTTTTTCACCATCTGTCATTAGGAATAGGACATCTGGATTTATTTTTAAGAATTGCTCTAAGTTAACGTTATAGTATGGGCCACCAGCTGTTTCTTTAAATACTTGTGCATCTTTATCTTGTAGTGCAGTTGGAAGGCCAAGTTTTTTAAAGATTGTTCCTACATATGAAATGTCTGAGTGTAAAAACATTTTATCTACTGTTGCGTGAGCTGGAGCAATGACTAAATCTTTAAATTTACTTTCATCTAGTTCTTTTTGGAAATTCGCTACTTTTTCATTATGTTTTTTTAATACTTCGTCACCTTTTTGGTCTTCTCCAACCGCATGCGCAATTTGTTTAAACTGTTCGAGTGTTTGGTCATAAGTTTGATTTGAACTTTGGAAGCCAATTGTTGGTGCGATAGTACTTAATTGCTTATAAATATCTTTATGACTTTGACGACTAGAGTCGATAATAATTAAATCTGGTTGCAATGAACTAATCACTTCAACGTTTGGTTGTTTACGTGAACCAACAGATGTATAATCCTTTACTTTATCTTTTATTTCTGGAATAATGCGTTCGGGCTTACCATCATCAGCGATTCCTACAGGAGAAATATTTAAGTTAGCTAAAGCGTCTAAGAAAGAAAACTCTAGCACAACGATTTTTTTCGGTTTTCCTTTTATTTCTGTAGTACCTAAATCATGTTTTACAGTAATTGTTTCTGCATTGCTGTCATCTTTGTTGTTGGCCTTTGCGTTTTCCTTATCCTTATCGCTATCACATGCTGTTAAAGCAAAAAGTAGAATAGCGGCTAAAATAGAAAAGGCCCACTTTTTTCCCCTCATTCTAAAACATCTCCTCATTACTATGTATAAATAGATATTGAAAATCATTTTCAATTATAATGTTAATTTTATGCAAAATCAATATATTTATTTCACTAAGTGTATTTTTTTGTTTTTCTTATATAATTTTAAGTTAGAAGATTCCTACTTTAAGCTTGTTTAGAGGTAGGGGAGATAGTTCAATTCGTAAGGTACAAAGAGAAGAGTGTGAAGATCTTGTTCGTATAAAGTGAAGGTACTGTGACAAAAGGGATAATATAAGTGAATAAGTGCAAAAATTGAATCGTTTTCGTTAAATAACAAGAGGAAACGAGTAGTAAACGTAGATAAAAGGAGAGTAAGGGGTCCCGTCACATCGCTATCAAGCTAATAGAAACAGGAACTCCCAGAACGAAAAATACGATAAAGTTTTTTTGTTTTTATATTTTTGTAATAAAATAAATGAACATGCATTGCATCGTCAAAAGTATACTTGTTCATAGATATAAACTCCTTTTAGGAGACATACAAACCATTCATGATAAAGAGATTTACTATATCTCATGGTTGAAGCTGCTAATATGAAAGTAGTAGATATAACGTTTCTTTTAGTCATTTAATCTTTTCATCTGATGATCTTTTCCCCATTCACATAGTTCATCCATAATTTGCATTAAAGATTTTCCGTATTCGCTTATTGTGTATTCAACCTTTGGTGGTACTTCTTGATATACAGTACGATGGATAATCCTGTCAGCTTCAAGTTGCCGAAGTTGTTGTGTGAGAACTTTCTGGGTGATACTTGGAATTTCGCGTTTAATTTCATTTGTTCGCATTTTTCCATCCATCAAAATACATAAAATATGAACTTTCCATTTTCCGCCGATCACGTCGAGAGTCGTTGTGATTGGGCAGTCATCATTTTGATTCATATAACACCTCCAAAGGTACTTCAAGGTTCCTATAGCACTTGAAAGTACGTACTTTTCAATTATATGTAACTCATACATACTAATACGTAAAGATTGATTAATTTATAAAGGGGATGGAAAATGATGAGAACACTTGTAATTGTAGCACACCCTGATATTGAAAAATCACGAATTAATAAAAGATGGATAGAAGAACTTGAGAAATATTCGGATGAAATAACAGTGCATGAATTATATAAAGTGGCACCGAATTGGGAGTTTAATATTGAAGAGGAACAAAAGCTGTTAGTAGAACACGATCGATATATTTTCCAATTTCCGCTTTACTGGTATAGTTCACCACCATTATTAAAAAAATGGTTTGATGATGTATTAACATATGGATTTGCGTACGGATCAAAAGGGGATAAAGTGAAGGGGAAAGAATTTGGTGTAGCTATTTCTATAGGGGGATTAGAAAAAGACTATAAAGATAGTGGAATTACAATGGATGAGTTAACGAAACCATTTCACGCTACATGCTTATATGCAGGTATGGAATTTATACCGTCATTTTATTTATACGGAGCGGAATATAAAATTAGTGATGAAGAGATTAATAAAAGTGCACCGGAGTATGTGCGATATGTGATGAATAAGGAGTATTCTAATATATAAGGAGAAATAGCCATTTACTTGTTAAGTAGATGGCTATTTTTGTATATATATTTAATGCACTAAGTTTAATCTTTAGTAAATTAATAGTTAATCTGATAAAATAAAAAACCTAATATATATAAAGGGGAGTTTTACTTGAGAACGATGCGACAATTATTACAAAAGAGAGCAATGCAATCACCGAATTTGGAAGCACTTGTCGGGGGAGAGAAAAGGTATTTGTTTCAACAATATAATGAACGAGTAAACCAGCTTGCACATTACTTGTTACATTGCGGTGTGCAAAGAGGAGATCGCATAGGGATCTTATGCAAAAATAATCATCCGTTTCCAAGCGTTATGATGGCAAGTTTAAAAATTGGAGCGGTATTTATTCCACTTAATCATCAGCTTACTACTTATGAGTTAGAAACGATTGTAAAAGAAGCAAAATTAAAAGTATTAGTTATTGATAATGAATTTAGTGAAGCTTTATTAAAAATTGAAGCAGTTAAAGAAATTCCTTATGTAATTGAGACGACAAAAGAAGGCTTTGGCTCATTTGAATTAAAATTAAAGGAACAGCCAATAACAGAACCGAACGTGGAAGTTCATGAAGAAGATGATGCCATTTACTTGTTTACTTCAGGAACGACTGGACAGGCAAAAGCATGTGTAATTGGTCATAAAAACTTACACCATTATTTTACTGAGATTGCGGGGCAAAGAGAAATTCCAGCAGGTGAACGCTTTTTATCAGTGCACCCATTGTTTCATATGAGTGGCGTGCTTTCTATTTTAAATTGTATTTATCATGGCGTTACGATGGTCTTTTTAGCTGATTCGAATCCTACTCTTATTTGGGATAAGATTGAAGAAGAAAAGATTACTACGATGCTTGCGTTCCCAGCTGTTTATAGTTATATGTTTGATGAACTAAATAAACAAAAGCGTAACATTTCGACTTTGAAAGTAGCACAAAGCGGTGGTACAAAAGTACCGGAAACGCTCATTCAAAAATATATGGAAAAAGGAATATACATGGTGCAAGGTTATGGTAGTACAGAAGGTTGGGTCGTAACCTCATGGCATCCAAATATGGGAAAAGAAAAAATGTCTTCTGCAGGGAAAACACTTAAGCATGTAGAGTTAAAAATTATTCATCCAGAAACGGGTGATGAACTAGCAACGAATGAAGTTGGAGAGATCCACGTAAGAAGTCCTTACATGTTTAAAGGATATTGGAATAACGAAAAGGCGACGGAGAAGGTAGTAAAAGATAATTGGTTTAACATGGGTGACGCCGGCATGATAGATGATGATGGATTCCTACATATTATGGGAAGATATAAAGATGTTATTGTGCACGGTGGTGACAACGTATATCCAGATCAAGTAGAAGGTGTAATTCATGAAATAAATGGTGTTCTAGAAGTTGCAGTAGTTGGGATTCCAAATGATTTTTGGGGAGAGATTCCGACAGCTTACATTGTAAAAGACATTCAAACATCTTTAACAGAAGAAGAAATTATTCAGCATTGTAAAGAAAAACTAGCAAGCTATAAAATACCAGAAGTTGTATTTATGGACGAATTACCGAAAAACGCTTTAGGGAAAGTGTTGAAGAGGGAATTAAGGGATGTTTTGCTTGTAAAATAAAAAGTTATTAAATAATGAAGAATCCAGTTATGCAGTAAGCATAACTGGATTCTTGTTTATAAAAAACATAATAATTTACTAGATTTTGTATTTTGTGTAAGATAATAAAGAATATTCAATTAATAATTAAAGGAAGAGATATAAATGAAGCTGCCACTCTTACAAGTAGAGACAGAGAGACTTATTATTCGTCCATTTCAAAAAGAGGATTATGAAAGTTGGTTAGATGGATTCAATAAGAGGTTACCATCTCAATATAAATACGATGATGGCTATCATGATATGTCGTCTTCAACAAAAGAATGGTTCACGGAATGGATAAGAGGATTTGATGAGGCGGCACGGCGGGATGAAATGTACGTTCTAGGTATTTTTCAGAAAGAAGATGGTGCCAATATTGGAAAGCTAGAACTTATAAAAATTTTACGTATGGATTATCAATGGGCGATGATGGGATATTCAATTCATAATCAATATTGGAAAAATGGATACGGAGTAGAAAGTGTAGTAGCTGCGCTGCAGTTATTTTTTTATAGCCTTCAATTTCATAGAATTGAATTACATATACATATCGATAATGAGCCATCCGTTCGTCTTGCAGAAAGAGCAGGTTTTTCATTTGAATGTAAGAGAGAAGCATTTTCTCAGGAGAATGGTAAGTGGGCAGATTTTCTTATTTATTATAAAAATAAGGAGCTAGATATATGAGGGTACTTATTACAGGTGGAAATCGAGGATTAGGGTTACAGTTAGTAAAGGTATTTCATGAAAATGGACATATCGTTTATCCGCTAGTTAGAAGTGAGGAAGCGATAGAACAATTAAAACAGATGTGTACTTCTAGATGTTTTCCTATATTAGCAGATTTATCAGCTGATGATAGTACTGAACGTATTAAGGAGCAGCTTGAGAAATATACGGAGCATATTGATCTAGTTATAAATAACGCTGGGATACCTGGAAAGGAAACCGAAATTTTACAGACAAATTCAGAAGAGTTAACGGAACTATTTAATATTCATTGCTTAGGTGTAATTCGAGCTATAAAAGGTACATATATGGCTTTAACTAGGTCAAATCATCCGAGAATTATCAATATGTCCTCTCGATTAGGTTCATTACATAAAATGGCGGGAAAAGAGTTTTCACAAGGTCATTTTTCATATTCATATCGAGTTGCTAAAGCTGCACAAAATATGTTAACACTCTGTTTACAACAAGAGTTTGAGAATAAAGGAATTCGTGTAACTGCAATTCATCCAGGAAAATTAAAGACTGAAATTGGTGCTTTTGATGCGGATATGACTCCTGCTGAAGGGGCTCAAAATATATATAAGTGGGTTATAGATTCGAATGAGGATGTTTCAGGAAAGTTTATTGAACCGGGTGTAGGGGAGTTGAAGTGGTAATGTGCGATTTTATAGCCATTCAAAGTACATTTGGATCCTAAAAGTAACGAATGAAGAAAGCCTGGCATATAGCCAGGGCTTTACGTTATCTATTCAACACTTCAATATAAGAAGCATCTCCAGTTGTTCGAATTGTAGAGCGGAAATTGTTATGTTCTAACGTTTCTGCAACTTGTTTTAGTTGCTGTGCATCATCATGATGAATAAGTAAGCTGTCGGAACCACTTTCTTCTATATGAATGTGTTCGACGTTTCCGATCGCATTATGTATAGCTTTTAAAAATTCAGGTTTCATATTGTCCTCCTATATGTATGTAACGTTGTTATTAGTATTTCCTTATTTTTGAAATATAAAAGTGGGAGAAAGGAGAAATGAAAATGAATATAACGCAGTTTAAAGAACATATTACATCACTTTTTGAAGAGCACCTGCATAAATACGGTGATGATGAATATGGTTTTACTCATATTAGTAAAGAGGAGTTTCACAAGATAGGTTACACAACAAATTTGACGCTAGAAACAATTGAAGAAGCATATCGAAATGGGGTTGAGATGATACTTACCCATCATGCGCCTTGGAGTTTTTTATTTGGTATGGAAGAGGCTTGTATTGAGAAGTTAAAACAATATGAAATGAATCATTTTTGGATTCATCTGCCATTAGATTTCGTAAAGTTTGGCACGTGTACGTCGTTATTTCATGAAATTGGGATAGATACAATTCTAGAATACTCTACGTATGAGAAAGAAGAATTACCTGGAATAGGGGAATATGAGGAAGAGATTCCATTTTCAAACTTAGTTGAAAAACTTGAAGAAAGAATGGAAGAGAAAGTAAAGAGCTGGAGTAATCACGATAAACCAGTAAAACGGATTGCGATTTTAACCGGTGCAGGAAACAATACAAACCTTATTGAACGTGCGCTAGAAAAAGGTTGTGATACGTACATTACGGGAGAAAAAACATTATATACAGTGCAACATGCGAAATTTAAAGGCATCAACTTAATTGTAGGAAGCCACACATTTACAGAAGTATTTGGTGTAGAAAGTTTGGCTCATAAATTACAAGAAAGAGATCGTGCAATAGAAATTACTAGATTATATGAAGAGCATTTGGAGTGAGGGATATGGACATTTCAATAATCGCTGAACAACTCGTTAATGAGAAGGTTATTTCACATTATCCAAATAGCATGAAAGTGTTGAACGGAGGAACGACAAGTACTGTATATTTGTTGGATGGAAGATATGTTGTGAAGTCGAATGAATCAGAAGTAATACGTGAAGAGGCGTATTTTCTTCAGTTTTATGAGAGTAACGGTATGTTTCCGGAGCTTATATATAAGAATCCATTAAGTCGATATATTGTGTATTCTTTCCTTGAGGGAACTACTATGTACGAAAGTGGGCATAAGCGGAGCACACTTTGTAAACTTGTAAAAAAAGCTATCAATAAGTATGAAATAGTTCCAGAGGCAAATGGCTGGGGGTGGAAAGGAAGTCCGGTTCAAACTTGGACTGGATTTTTAACGACAAATGTGATGGAAGCTCATGAAAATGTAAGACGTTACATAAGTGATAAAGAGTATGGAATTGTTCTTAAGTTAGCAAATAGTCCAAAGAGGGGGACTGGAATAGATAAGCCATTTTTATTGCATGGTGATTTCGGATTCCATAATTTTATATTTCGGGAGAATAAGCTGTGCGGTGTAATTGACCCTTTACCAGTGTTAGGGGGTCCTTTATATGATTTAATTTACGCGTTCTGTTCAACTCCGGAAGATTTAACGAAAGAAACCATTCAGTATGTGCTGAAACAATGTGTATTCCGTAAAAGAGATCGAGATGTATATGAAGAAATAGTAATAGGTTTATATTTGCGTATAGATACGTGTATAAGACACCATCCAAAAGATTTAGAAGATTATCTAGTAGCTTGGCGTTATTGGATGAATGAGATTTAGTTTGTCAATTATCGACTTAGTTAAAAATATAAGGATAGGAGAATGACTATGAATAACTTCGTTTGTACAACGTGTGGCGTTCAGTATGCAGCGGGTATGGAAGAACCGGTGAGTTGTCTTATTTGTGATGAAGAGAGACAATATATTAATCCGAAAGGGCAGTCTTGGACGACTTTAGAAAACTTGCAAGCTGGTGATACATATAAAAATGAAATTATCGAAGAAGAAAAAGGACTTTACAGTTTTACAACTGAACCAGAATTTGCAATTGGTCAAACGGCATTTATGGTGAAAACAGAATCGTATCGTTTACTATGGGATTGCATTACTTATTTAGATGAAATGACGATAGAGAAAATAAAAGAACTCGGCGGATTAGATGCGATTGCACTATCTCATCCGCATTATTATTCAACGCAAGTAGAATGGGCAGAAACTTTTGATGTACCAATTTATATACACGAAGATGATAAAGAGTGGGTCATGCGTCCAAGTAGTCGCATTATTTATTGGTCTGGTGAGACTTTACAACTGGCTGATGGATTAGTCATTCATCGTTTAGGTGGACATTTTAAAGGTGGTTCTGTTTTACATTGGGAAGAAGGAAATGACGGGAAAGGTATTTTATTAACTGGCGATATTATTCAAGTTGTGGCGGATCAACAGTGGGTGAGTTTCATGTACAGCTATCCGAACTTAATTCCATTACCGGTGAGGAAAGTGGAAGAAATGGCGAATCGAGTAAAACCGCTTCAATTTAATCGTCTATATAATGCATTTCACCGAGTAGTAAAAGAGAATGCAAACGAGGCAGTGGAACGTTCTGCTGAAAGGTATATTAGGGCGTTAGAAGGTAAATTATTTCATACGTAAAAGGCGAGTTAGATGAATGAAAACGTTAGTATGCTTTGGTGATAGTATTACAGCTGATGAAAAAGACGGTTTACACTTTGGACCACAAGGTTATGAGCATTTAGCGAAAATAATTGGTGAAAAGTTAAAAGGGATTTTGGAAGAAGCAAAGCGCCCACGCTTTGCTTTTTTTGTATCTTATAATGAATTAACGTTCATAAAAATTATATTTATTATTTTTCTAATATAATTTTTAGAAGGGAGTTACATGGCGTCACTTGATAACGTAGGGGAGTAGTAAGCGATAAAAAGTAATTTCAATCAAATGTTGGTTTAAACGCTGGGAAAAATTACTATATTCAAAATGCAATTTATTATTCATTAAAAATCTGTTTATTCAATCTTTCTAAAAATATAAAAATATTAAGTTTGTAAATATACAAGTTATAATGAGGACGTCGAGAGATAATTCATTATTTCTGAAGAAAGCATCAAAAGTTTAAAATCGGAAAAACTGACAAAATTAATCTGAGAAAGGTGTGTGATCAGAAAGGAGAATTTATATAAAATATTTTTGGAGCAAGGGACATCGCGTTCGTTGGTGGAAACAATACCATAAATGTTGAGGAAGGTATTGAAGCGATGTATAAAGTTGTAAGAAAGATGCCTCTCGAATGAAAAGAGACAGGTTTAGGCGTAATTGTAGCCAAACCGACATGAATCACGATTGAAAACTAAATTTTCAGAAAAAATAATCAAATCAATTGGCGTTTATTTAGAAATATTACGAAGTAGTTAACAATTCTATTGTTATTGTTTTCTTAAGGATGTTTGTATATGGGGAATCCTAAGAACTAAAATATACTTCTATATAATTAAAGTATTTTGTGAGCGCTAATAAATCCATCGAGTTAATGACTAGCGAATGTTTCAATTTGGATGAACTTTGATGAATTACATACAATGTGGGGCACCTTGTGAGTAATTCATTTTTCAAAAAGGTAAATATTCGTTAGCCATAAAGAGAGACGCAAGAATAGGATACGAGGGGGAGTTATTATATGAATAGTAATACTGCAAAGAAACTAGAATTTCAAGCTGAAAATAACGCAGTCAAAAATGAGCAATATCCAGATCCTAAAAAGTGGCATAAGCAGGATACTACATGGGCATTAAGCCTTTTTGGAACAGCAATTGGGGCAGGAGTACTCTTTTTACCGATTAATGCAGGTTCAGGTGGTTTATTATCATTATTACTAATTACATTACTTGCATATCCAGTTATGTATTACTCACATAGGGCGCTTGCTAAAATGATATACGCTTCTAATTCTGCTGAGGAAGGGATTACAGGTACAATAAGAGAGTATTTCGGAAATAAGGCAAGTATCATTTTTAACATCGTATATTTCAGCTCAATTTACACAATCGTACTGATGTATTCGGTTGCGCTTACAAATACTGCAAGTAGTTTTATCGTGCATCAATTGCACATGCCGGAGCCTCCAAGGGCCATTTTATCTCTTGTATTAGTGCTCGGCCTTATCGCTATACTAAATTTTGGTCAAGATATTACTGTAAAGGTCATGAGTATGCTAGTGTATCCTTTCATAGCTTCTCTACTATTTATCGCAATATCTTTAATTCCACAGTGGAATACGTCAATGCTTAGCTTTTCAGGTGTTTCAACTGCTTCAACAGGAACAGGATATTTTGGGACGATATTGATGATACTACCGATCATCGTATTCTCATTTAATCATTCACCTATGATTTCATCATTTGTTGTGAAACAGAGGGCTACGTATGGAATAGAAGCTACTGATGCTAAATGTGCTCAAATACAAAAAGTTTGTTATATCATGACATTCGTTGTTGTTATGTTCTTTGTTTGGAGTAGCACACTAAGTTTGACTCCAGAGGATCTAAAAATGGCGAAAGAACAGAACTTATCAATCCTTTCATATCTTGCTAATGAGCTTAATTCGCCTGTAATCACAATTGCAGCTCCTATCATTGCTTTTGTGGCTATAACAAAGTCGTTCCTTGGCCATTATATAGGAGCATATGAGGTAATGCGTGATGTGATTATGAAGTTCGGTAAAACACGCGGAAAAGATATCGAAGAAAAAACAGTTAAGACAATGGTTCTTACTTTTGTTGTATTAACATGCTGGTATGTTGCTTATGCAAATCCAAGTATTCTTGGAATTATTGATGCCCTTAGCGGTCCGTTAGTTGCTGCCATCTTATGTCTATTACCAATGTATGCGATTCGTAAAGTACCAGTACTGGCTAAATACAGAGGGAAAATGAGCAATGTATTTGTCATTATTATAGGTATACTTACTGTCTTAGCAAGTATTAAGTCATTATTCTAATTCACTATTGTTAATTCAGATGTGAAAATAGTGGATTTGAAAAAAGAAAAAGATTATAGATAAGATATAACGATTTTGGGACAGACTTCTCACTTTGGAGAGTTTGTCCCTTTTTTAAAAGTAGTCACAAAAAGCCACCTTTCACATAAGGTGGTTTTTTCGCAATGTCATTGTAACCATGCAAAAATGCAAATACCTTAATATCTTTTCTAAATGACCATTTAGAGCAATAAGCTCTAAAGTAGTAGCATCTGGCTCACGGAAGTAGACAACTCTTATGCCAAATGTTTACTATCTATAGCATTTTAAAGTACATACATTTTTAGTGCGTTAAATATAATTCATAATAGCACCCATAAGAAAAAAACAAGTTTTACGGTATTAGTTATTAACGATGTTACAGCAGCTTATGTAGATTCAGAATTATTGAAAGGTAGTACGAGGACTTAAAAATTTCAAAAAATGCCGAGGTGGCGTAAGCGATTAGGGAGGTTAAAGGTATGAGTACTTCAAATCTGAGTGAAATAAGTAAACAAATTTTAATAGAGGAGGAAACACTTCAATTTTCCTCTTTTACAAATGAAGATGCATTGCAATTAGGTTTATATATCATTGAAACAGCAAAGCGCGAGGGGAAATTGATTGCTGTTGATATAACAAAAAATGGTGTGCAACTATTTCACTTCAAGATGACAGGGACAACTGAGGAAAATACGAAATGGATTGAGCGTAAAAAACGGGTCGTTTCTCTGCATAATCATAGCTCGTATTATATGCAGATAGAAAGTGAAATAAATGGAATCCCATATCATGAAAAATACCGTTTAGATGGCTCGAGATATGCTGCGTTTGGTGGATCCTTTCCCATCCAAATAAAAAACGTAGGGGTTATTGGAATGATAACAGTCTCAGGATTACCACCAGAAGTAGATCATGAATTGGTTATAAGAGCAGTTAAAAATCATTTAAAGCAATAATAAAAAGGCAAAAATGAACATATTCTTGTTCGTTTTTGCCTTTTTATTATTCGTCTACGGTAATGAGCATGGACGCATTTCCATTCTTTTCGAGATGACGTTCCCCAAAAAAGTACGAAGAGAATCTAGTATGAACCCGAAAGGTCAACCGCAATCAGTTAAAGAACATTCTATTTTCGGTGGTACGCTCTTTATTGGATTACACCGTATTATTCTGAAGAATCTTTAATTCGAGATATTTTTCTTGGCGATAATAATGTATGTGGTTAATATACTAGGCGTAAGGTTATTTGATTACTAAAAGTAATTATATATATTTTAAAGTAAGATAAGTAGATAGGGGTGGTAGAAATGCTTTGCATTGCCACTATTAATATTGGGGACAATTAGAGAGCGGCAAATATAAAAATGGAATCAAATAACTCTTTGCTTTTTTTATAAAACCATGAATTTAGAAGGTAAGAAACAAGACTGAATTAACAAAAGTATTAGCTTCTATATAATTCATTTTTACTATGTTGACAATGATTTTACATCACAAGGGGGACTGAAATTGGAATCAATGACCTTTGTTTTATTTGGAGCAACAGGGGACTTAGCTAAAAGAAAAATTTATCCCGCACTATATAACTTATATATAGATAAAAAGCTTCCAAAACAAATATCCGTTATTGGACTTGGAAGACGTCAACTATCTCATTTAGATTTACAGAGAAAAATAAAAGAATCAATAGAAACTTTTTCTCGTCCTAGGGAAGAAGGTACTCCGGAAATGGAAGGTTTTTTAGATAATTTTCGTTATTGCCCATTAGATGTGAGTAAGCCAGAAGACTATGAGAGGTTATTACAAGTAGTTCGTGAAAGGGAAGAAGAACTAAATATAAAAGGTAATAGAATGTTCTATCTTTCAGTTGCACCTGACTTTTTTGAGACAATTGCTATAAATATTAAGGAAAGCGGACTTGATAGAACGGATGGATGGAAACGCCTGATGATTGAGAAACCGTTTGGGCACGACCTTAAATCTGCTCGTGAGCTTAATGATAAGCTTAGTCGAACGTTTGAAGAAGACGAGATATACCGTATTGATCATTATTTAGGGAAACCGATGGTTCAAAACATTGAAGCACTTGAATTTGCAAATCCTGTTCTCCAGTCGATTTGGAACAAAGAACATATAGCGAATGTACAAATAACAGCTAGTGAAACGGTTGGGGTTGAAGAAAGAGCCGGATATTATGATCAGGCAGGAGCCATTCGAGATATGGTTCAAAATCATATGTTACAAATATTAATGATGACTGCCATGAACCTTCCGGAAAAGGTCAATGCATCTGAAATTCGAGAGGAAAAACGAAAGGTAATGGAGACTCTTCGTAAAGTGAAAAAAGAAGACGCCCAGAACCATATCGTACGCGGACAATACGTTTCTGGAGAGATAAAAGGTCAACAAGTTGTAGCATACAAAGAGGAACCAGGAGTAAATCCTTCTTCTAATACAGACACATTTGTTGCTGCTCGCTTATGGATTGATAACCCATTTTGGACAGATGTTCCTTTTTATATACGAACAGGCAAAAGAATGAAAGAAAAGTCTACTCGTATTGTAATTGAATTTAAAAATACGTTAAAACAGCAATATCAAGATAATAATCCAAATGTAGAGCCTAATTTGTTAATAATTGAAATCAGTCCAAGTGAAAATGTTTCACTACAATTAAATAGTAAAAATCCATTGAAAAATGGAGAACTTGAACCGATGCGTATTCATTTTACTTGTGAGCAAACAGGAGTGGGAATACCAGAAGCATATGAAAGACTCATCTATGATGCTGTATGTGGAGATTCTACATTCTTTGCACACTGGAAAGAAGTCGAGTTGTCATGGGAATGGGTGCAGCCAATACTTGAAGCGTTCGAGGAAAACCTATTGCCTCTTCATGAATACGAATCGGGATCTTTTGGTCCAGATGCGGCGAATGCTCTATTACAAGAAAGTGAATTTAAGTGGTGGTTAGATGAGGAATTTAAAAAATAAGTACGTTCTTAAATGAAGGTATTTAGAGTGAAGTTTACTATTGAAACATGTGCAGCTTCAGGAGCTGAAGCTAAGGTCATGCATTTACGACAGAAAATGTTGTCTAATACGTAAAAGTTATATGAGAAAAAGGTATTCATGATTTTAGTGATATGTATTTATGATAAAGGGTAATTTAAGGGGGAATTCTATTATGAAAGTAGGATTAATTGGCTTAGATAAAATGGGATTGAACTTAGGGGGAAATTTAATTGATCATAAACATGAAGTAGCAGCTCTGCGCAATGAATTCGGCGGACATGCAGTCGAGAAGAAATAAAAACCCTAAAATTATAACTCGTTAACGTTTAAAAACTGGAGGGAATTGATCATGAAATTTTTTATTGATACTGCAAATCTTGAGGACATAAAAAAAGCATATAAACTAGGAGTTTTAGCTGGTGTTACAACGAATCCTTCTTTAGTAGCAAAAGAGGGTATTAAGTTTGAAGACCGTATTGCAGAAATTTGTCAGGCAGTACCTAAAGTTGAATCTGTTTCGGCAGAAGTAACTCCAGATGCTGTTACAGCTGAAGAAATGATTGCTCAAGCAGAAGAGCTTATTAAAATTAACGGTGGCGATAAAAACGTCACGATAAAACTTCCGATGACACTAGCAGGGCTAGAAGCTTGCCGCTACCTTACTGAAAAAGGTGTTAAAACGAACGTTACACTTATTTTCACTGTGAACCAAGCACTTTTAGCTGCTCGAGCAGGTGCAACGTATGTTTCTCCATTTTTAGGTCGCTTAGATGATATTTCTGAAGATGGCGTACTATTAGTTGCTAAAATTGCTGAATTATTCGATATTCATCAATTAGATGCACAAATTATTGCTGCTTCTGTTAGACACCCAGATCATGTAACTCGTGTAGCGATGGCAGGTGCTCATATTGCAACAATTCCTTATAAAGTAATTGAACAACTTGCTATGCATCCATTAACAGACCAAGGTATGGAAAAGTTTGCTGCGGATTGGGCAAAAGCGCCTAAATTATAATGAAGTGAAGCTTTCACTAATTGCTTTTTAATGAGGGTACCGCTCCTTATGTAACTTCGTTGTTTTCGAGTTGGGAATCTTACTACATGAAAACAGTAAGATAAAAAGCAGCTATTAACTTTCAAAAAATATAAGTTTTACTTTAGGAAAAGGACTCCCTTATCAGTAAAGTTTGTTAAAACGTAACTCTGATAGGGAGAGTCTTTTTTCGTATAAATCTGGTTTCTCTTTTATAATATTAATATTTATTTATAAGGATATTAAGAGTTGGGTTATAGAGTCAGGGATGTTGAAATTGAATATGGGCAGATAGATCTTTAACCTCTTACATTATGGAGATAATTTAGGGATAAATGCAATAGAACCTGGTGGTGTGACCGTTACGCTTGGTACAAGGGGTGCAATACGAGCTGTAACAAATCATCTTGTAACGGCTCCAAAGGATAGGACTTTGGGGAGTTGGTGAACCAGTTCATAACGGTAGTATGATTTTTAGATGGGCTCGTGACCAATTATGTACGTTAGAGGTTGAACATGCGAAGCGTTTAGGAAAAGACCCATAGGAAGTGCTTACTGGAAATAACAGCTTTTCAGAAAAAGTGGGTTTAGAAGCTATTTGGCAGGAAAATATGGTAACTTATAAAGGGGTACTCCGATTTTTTAGGGTATTCTTTCAATATAAAATAATTTAAAGCTGTTTCGTAAAAAGTATGATGAACAAATACTATAGGGAGAGAGGGTTATGAAAATGACTGATAACAAAAAAATTATTGGATATGTTGGAACGTACACGAAAGAAAAGAGTGAAGGAATATATACTTTTACTTTAGACACGGAAGCAAAAAAAATTAGTAATGTAGCACTTGCGGCCAAACTGGATAACCCTACATATGTAACTATTAACCGAAATAATCAGTATCTCTATTCTGTTGTAAAGGAAGGAGAAGCTGGTGGTGTAGCTGCTTATTCGATTGATAGTCATACTGGAGAGCTTAAGGAGGAAAACAGACAAGTAGTAGAAGGTGCGTCTCCTTGTCATATTAGTGTTGATAGTAAAAATCGCATAGTAGTTACAGCAAATTATCATAAAGGAACGATTGAGTCTTTTGAAGTAAATGAAGAAAATGGAACGGTAAATTCAGCTTCCTCTATTATTACACATGAAGGTTCGGGTCCGAATAAAGAAAGACAAGAAAAACCACATGCACATTACGCGGGATATACTCCTGACGAAAAATATGTGGTGGGTGTTGATTTAGGAATTGATAAATTAATTACATATGAAATGAAAGATAGTACATTAATAGAAGTGAATAGCTTGTCTGTGAATCCAGGAAGTGGTCCAAGACATATTACTTTTCACCCGAATGGAAAGTACGCCTATGTGATGACGGAACTTAGTTCAGAAGTCATTGTGTTAACATATAATTCGGAAGAAGGGTCCTTTACAGAATTACAGTATATTTCTACCATTCCAGAAGCATTTGATGAAAATAGTCAAGGGAGCGCTATTCACATCTCTTCTGACGGCCACTTTGTGTATGCAGCGAATCGCGGTCATAATAGTATTGCTGTTTTCAGTGTGGATCAAAACTCAGGTCAGCTTACATTTGTTGAACATACATATACAGAAGGAAATTGGCCGAGGGACTTTGTATTAGATCCTGCTGAAAAGTTTCTTGTTGCTACAAATGAAAAGTCGCATAATCTTGTACTATTTTCAAGAAATGAATCTACAGGGAAGCTAACGCTGTTACAATCTGATATTGTTGTGCCAGAGCCTGTTTGTGTTAAATTTTTAAATGTGTAGCTTATGTCCGACATAATTTCATCTACCCAAAAAAATAGAGTATAGTAAAAGCAAAGCGATATCGCTTTGCTTTTTACTGTTTCTTTTTCGGCCTACGCACTAACTCGCCGCCGCAGTTTGGACAAACGTTTTGTCTTTCTTCTGTGCATGGTGCACAAAATGTACATTCATACACACAAATGTAAGCTTCGGAATCTTGCTTTAGGGATTGATCACAAATTTGACAGTTTGTTTTCATTTCTAGTGCCATTATAATTCTCCTTTTAGTTCGAATATTTACAATTTAATTATAATTCATCAAATAGAAGCTGTCTTTTTCAATTGAAAGGAAATTGAATGATAAAGTTATGAATTGAGATGAAAAATGCCTGTTTATATTAAAATTGATTATTTATTACAGTTAGAATATTATGAAATAGTCAAAGGACAACAGGGGGTATAGATTTTGACTAATCATAACGATCATTTAAAAGCAAACTGTGAAAAATGCTTCGGTCTATGTTGTGTGGCGTTACCGTTCGCAGCATCGGTAGATTTTGCGGTGAATAAAGATGGTGGTAAACCATGTTCCAACTTACAATCAGATTTTAAATGTAGTATACATAAAAATCTTAGAGGAAATGGGTATAAAGGTTGTACAGTATTTGAGTGTTTCGGTGCTGGACAAAAGATTTCTCAAGTTACGTTTAAAGGGATTGATTGGCGAAAAGATGCTGAGCATGCGAGAAAAATGTATGATGCTTTTCCGGTTATGCATCAGCTTCATGAAATGCTGTGGTATTTGAATGAGGCTATTCTATTAAAATCGACGCAGCCAATTCATAAAGAGCTGAAGAAAGCAATTGAAGAGACAGAGCGTCTTTCGAATTTAAGTCCCGATGAGTTAATGAAAATAAATGTTCCATTGCACAGAGCGGAAGTGAACATTCTTCTTTTAGAAACGAGCGAATTAGTGTGGAAGGAAATGAATGCTGCGCGTAAGAAACGGATCATTCACCGTGGAGCAGACCTTATGGGAGCGAATCTGAAAAAGAAAAGTTTACAGGGAGCGAATTTAAGAGGAGCTTATTTAATTGCGGCTAACTTAAATGGTGCAGACTTACGAGGGGCAGATCTCATCGGAGCAGATTTGCGAGATGCAGATATTCGCGGGGCGGATTTTACAAATAGTATTTTTCTTACGCAAGTTCAAATTAATGCGGCGAGAGGGGACAAACATACGAAATTGCCGGAATTGTTGTCCCGTCCCGCGCATTGGAGTGCAAAGTAATATACAAATTTGTATTGGTTTTCACGCTCAAGACCCAATTATGCGAACAGGCAGAGACTAAGAATCTCTGCCTGTTTTTTTATTTTTTTTCAAGAGTAGTGATTAAAACGCTACATATAATAAGAATACCACCAATGAAAAAATTGCTACTTAATGTTTCATTTAATAGAAACCAACCAAGTAATGATCCAACGATAGGTTGGAAAAAGAAAAATAATGAACCGATGCTTGCATCCATTAATTCTAATCCTTTATTCCAAAGGAAAAATGCACCTGCCGTTGAGACGATTCCTAAGTATAATACGCCTAGTATTACGTACGTATTTACTGCTTCGATAGAGATTGATTGTATTTCCCATATCATAAAAGGTGTAATGAAAAAGAGTGAAAAGAATATCGCGTACGTTGTAATAACTAAAGATGAAAATTGAGCTGAAGCGATTTTTACATAAATGGAAAGTAAAGCCCACGTAATAGCAGCCCCAACTAATATGATTGTACCGATAAAGTAAGAGCCAATTTCAATATCCCATCCAATTACGATAATGACACCAATAGTTGCTATTATAGTAGATAACAGTCTACGAGCAGTTAGTTTTTCTTTTAAAATGAGCGCTGCAAATATAACCATAAATGCAGGTGTAGCTGATGTTACTAAAGAGCCTGTATGAGCGTCGGATAATTTAGTACCGATGAATTGACATGTGATCGAAATGAAATATCCGATAAATCCCATCCAAGTGAATAGGAGCCAATCTTTTTTACGGATGGTTGCTTTTTTCTTTTGTTTTTTCTCAGCTATTTTCAAAATTGCATATAAAACAATAAAAGCGATAATAAAGCGTAGCCAAACGAGTGTAAGCGGTGGGATAAAGTCGAGTACATATTTGCTAACGACATACATACCGCCCCATATACTTGCTGCTAATGATAAACAGATAGCTCCTAAAATTGTTTGTTTCATTTGAATTACCTCCGTCTATTTTTAGGATATTATCAGTTCCCTAAGACGAGGCATAGTGCATTTGTTATATGAATGCCCGTCTTAGTTTATAGACGGCCTACAGGTTGATCGTTTTCGAATGAAGTGTTGTAGTACATGAGTGTAGTCTCCTTTCATCTTTTATAAGGATATTATAACTTAATTTTCAGTTTATTTGAATGTTTATTGTATGGATCTGATTTTTGAAAATGGAGTAGTATGTTCTAAAAGTAAGAAGGGCTGAGAAGAACAGATGATTTCATGAATATATTTCGTTAATTTGGCATTTTATAAATTTTATAATCTGATTATTTAGTTAAAGTCATAGTTTGTAAGTTTAAGAAAAGATGTGGAAATTTGTATAAAATATGAATAATAAACCGTCACGTTTGACTGTACAGTTTGTGTGTTGTATGATGATAGTAATATAAACAAGGGGGGAAGATCGTTGGGAAGGTGTATCGAATCGGACAGTTGGCTCTCATGGCTCACGTGTCGAAACGAACGATTGATTATTATACGAATCTAGGTATCTTAAAAGCGGAGCGATCTCAATCTAATTATCGCTATTACGACGAAACAGCATTTGAGACATTACAATTTATTGAGAAGTGCAAAGAAATGCATATGCCGCTTTGTGAGATTAAAGAGAAAATCGAGGAGAAGAAGAAGCTGCTCGGTATCAATGAACACGTTTCGAAACAAGTGAATGAAGTGACAGACCATATTCATCGATTAGAAGCAGAGTTAACGGAGTTAAAGCCGCTTTTAGATGAGTTGACTGATTCACAACGTGAAAAAATATCGAAATCTTTATCTGGTCAAACGACAGCTTTAATACAGACACTTGCTCTATTATTATAGAAAAAGTGAAATCCGACCTCTTTAATTTTTGTATCGGGCTATGTTTTCTCATGAGCACATAAGAAAACATTATAGTATACAGGAGGTGGACACCTTAGTTTTTTAACTAAGGGGATTCATTGGGAATATTTAATTTAGTCATGGTTGCGATTTTAATCGCATTTACTGGATTTTTCGTAGCAGCAGAGTTTGCGATTGTAAAGGTGCGTTCAAGTCGCATTGATCAGCTTGTTGCGGAAGGGAAACGCGGTGCTTTAGCAGCGAAAAAAGTAACAACAAATTTAGATGAATATTTATCAGCTTGTCAATTAGGTATTACGGTTACAGCGATGGGACTAGGTTGGTTAGGTGAACCGACGATAGAAAAATTATTACATCCGTTATTTGAGAAATTGAATTTAAATCCTTCTATTTCATCAGTATTAACGTTTGGCCTTGCATTTATGACGATGACGTACTTGCACGTTGTAGTCGGGGAATTAGCTCCGAAAACGATGGCAATTCAAAAAGCTGAAAAAGTGACATTGTTATTTGCGGGTCCGTTAATGATGTTCTATAAAGTTATGTATCCGTTTATTTGGGTGTTGAATAGTTCTGCTCGTGTAGTAACTGGTTTATTCGGTTTGAAGCCAGCTTCTGAACATGAAGTAGCTCATTCAGAAGAAGAGTTACGTCTTATTCTTTCAGAGAGCTACGAAAGTGGAGAAATTAATCAAGCTGAATACAAGTATGTAAATAACATCTTTGAATTTGATAATCGTATTGCGAAAGAAATCATGGTACCGCGTACGGAAATCGTTGGTTTCTATCTTGAAGATTCAGTAGAAGAGCACATGAAAGTAATCCAAAATGAACGATACACACGTTATCCGATTTTTGGAGAAGATAAAGATGATATTATCGGTATGGTCAATGTAAAAGATTTCTTTATTCGATATATGAACAACGATAAAGAAGATTTATCATCGATTCGCACGTATATGCGTCCGATTATTGAAGTGATGGAAACGACTCCGATTCATGATTTATTACTGCAAATGCAGAAGAAGCGAATTCCGATGGCTGTTTTATATGATGAGTACGGAGGAACAGCTGGAATTGTAACGCTTGAAGACATATTGGAGGAAATCGTCGGCGAAATTCGTGATGAATATGATGAAGATGAAGCACCACCAATTCAGCATGTGAACGAGCACCATAAAATTGTTGATGGAAAAGTGCTCATCACAGAAGTGAAAGATTTGTTTGGATTACACATTGAAGAAGATGATGTAGATACAATCGGTGGATGGATTATGATGCAAAACCATGAAATTGAAGAAGGACAACACGTTGAAGCAGAAGGTTATGAATTTAAAGTGTTAGAAAAAGACGCTTATCAAATTAAACGTGTTGAAATTCGTAAAATGGATCATGAACAAGAACAAGAGAAAGCAGCAACTGTTTAAGTTGCTGCTTTTCTTCTAAAGTATAAAAAATGCGAAATTAGGAGCGGATATTTTGATTCAAGTAGCCTTACGTGTATATCGATTACAATTGTATGTGATCTTTAGTGGTTTACTACTTATGTGGACGATTACTCCGTTTGGAAAACAAGTGACAGGGTTTGGTATTGGATTAGCGGTAAGTGCATACTGCCTTTGGTTATTAGCTCGCAGAGTGGAGAAAATAGGAAGAAGTATTGTACTGAAAGAAAAGGCTCCTGGATTAGGAGTTTTAAACCGATTTGCAGCTGCCATATTAGGAGCTATCATTATGTATGAAATTGAGCATGAAATGGAAATGTGGGCATTTGGTACAGGGATTTTAGGTGGTCACTTTTTAATGATTGCAAATTTAGCTTATGCAAATATACAGTTAGTGAAAGAAGAAGAGAAGCAAAGAGAAAATGCTTCTAAAAACATAGAACTATGATAAAGGGAGCCTAATGGGGTCTCCTGCCCACATGCCCATCAACTTAAGGTTTTAATGCCCCCCACAACGATAAAAATAAACTTGGTTGCCATAAAAGACATCACGTTTTCATTCTGAAAGTATTATAAAAATTTAACCTTTATATAGCAGGTACCGATTATTGAAGAAATAATGCAATAAGACTAATCGCTACATCAATAAAGATAATGTATATAAAAAACACCTTTCATTAATGACTTGAAGTGAACCCTGAAAACGGGACACCTATTAAAACACCTAAACCATCTGTTCCCTAAATTCTTTAGGGGATAGGTGGTTTAATTTTTCTT